>DATEXG010000030.1:0-3767 GCA_035257225.1 Candidatus Limnocylindrales bacterium | reverse complement strand
ACCCGCCGGCAGGTTGCCGGCGGGTCGTTTTGGATAGAACCGGCGGCCGCGCAGGGCCGCGGGATGGGTTCAGAGCCGACCGACGCTCTAGGAAGCGCTTGGGACAGGGGTTGGCGGGGCAGGCGGCCGGGTACCCGACAGCGGGGCTACGTACCAGACGCCGTCTTTGCCAGCGCCCTTGGTGTCACCCGCGGCCGAGTCGCCGGAGAAGTAGTAGAGCGGCATGTCGTTGTAGGTGACCTGGACGATCCCATCGGACCGCGTGATGGTCGCGAAGGTACCGGTGGCGCCACTGGGAGGGGTGATTGTGGCTCCGGTTGCCCCGGCCAGCGGCGGCCAGGTGGTGGCGCAGTCCAGGGAGCAAAAGCTCAAGCCAGCCGGATCCCTGGCGAAGACGTAGAGGGTCATCCCGTTCTGGCCTGTGAGGTATGCCCCCAGCGTCGGGTCGTTTGTCGAGGAGAGTGTGACGCTCGCCGCCGCGCTTGCGGAGGGACCTGCCGTGGACCCGGACCCCACGTCGGCAGGTGCGGGCGTTTCGTCCCCACCAATGCCACCCGTGCAGCCCGCCGCGATCAACATCGCGCCGAGTGCGAGACCGGCGAATGAGAACAGACGTGGACTGAGTCGCATGATGCTCTCTCCTGGATCTCTTGACTCTGGATCCTGCTTCGAACGGCCACCTGGTGTCTTGCGGATCATAAGGTGTACGGGAACCGCTCGCGCCGGTTCCTGGGAGCCTGGTTACGCTGCTGCTGGTGCGCCCGACAGCCGCCCCGGGCGGGAAACTCGCTCATCTAGTAGGGGATCACGTACACGAAAAGACCCTCGCGGCCATCGATGATTTTGCCCTGGTGCCAGACATCGAAGTCGTCGTGGATCTCGCTGTAGGGCACATCCGAGTCCGGCGGTCGGGAGTGCCCGCCTCTGGTCTGGCTGTGAAGAGTGGAGACACGGTCGTACCAGACATCCTCGATCCGGAGTGAGAGCACCTTGAAGTTGTCGGTCGTCGCCGGATCCGCGGAGGCGGTGAAGCCCGAGACGACCCACGCATGCCAGCCCGACCAGACGATCAATCCGGCCGGGCGCTGGGTGACGCGGATCTGCTTGACCACGACCTGGATCGCGTCGTCCATCTTCGCCTTGGCCGCCACTTTGTACCTGCCGTAGCCAAGTTGTGTGAGCCCCTCAGCCCAACCCTCGGGATTCGCGCCGCCGTAGCTGCCCCCATCGAGCGAGACGGCCAGGTCGAAAAGCTTGGCCTGCGTGTCGCGGGTCACGTCCGGGAAGGAGTCCATGATGTTCATCGAGGTCTGCATCGCCGCCGGCACGCACCAGGTGTTCTTGAGCTCCTCCACGAAGTCGCCCTCTTTGTAGAGGTCCATGGCGAAGGTTCCGGGGGTGGCCTTCGGCGGGATGGAATACGTCGGTACCGCTGAGCCGAAGTCCGGCAGAGTCGGCAGAGGCGTGAACGGGGTGGGCGTGATTATCGGAGGCCGCGATGCCTGAACGCGGGCCCACGGCGTGACGAGCGGGTCAACGGCCAGGGTGGACTGGTTGAGGGCCTGGGTGGTAGCCACGAACGCTCCGCCTGCCAGTGCCACGAGCAGGATCGCGAGCACTGCGTTGGTTGCGGGCGACGACCGCCGCTTCAGTGGCGCCAGCGCGCCCCGGCCATCCTTGACGAAAGCCCGCGACGAGCGCGATGCGCCGCCGATGCGGGCCATTCGCGGCCCAAGGGCGACGGCCAGGACGGCCAGCTTCGTGGCCATGCCGATCGCGTAGCCAGTCGGAATGGCCGCCAGCCCGAGTTGACCCGACAGCGCGGTCGCCGACAGCACCGTCGCCGCGAAACCGGCGATCGCGGCCGCGGTCGGCTCCATGGTGTTGTGCGTCGCGTAGATCGCCCGGGCCAGGAGCTCGGTCAGGCTCTCGAACGGGATCGAGACGGCGAGGATGAGGGCCACCATGGTCGTCTGGGCGACGTCCGTGGCATCGAAAGCCCCGCCACCGAGAAGGATGCGAATCACCATCGGGCCGAAGACGAGCAGGCCGGCCGCGGCCGAGATGGAGAGGAACGCGATCGTGGCCAGGTTCGTCGTGAAGATCCGTTTGAAGGCCTTCTTGTCGCCTGCCGCGACGGCAGACGATAGGGCGGGGAAGGCTGCGGTCGCGAAGGCAACCCCGCAGAGGCTCTCAGGCAGGCTCTGGAAGTGCTGGGCAAACGTGAACGAGGTGACCGATCCGGGCGCCAGGCGGGAGGCCAGGCCCGTGAAGTACAGGGCCGTCAGTGCCAGGAGCGGCTGGCTGAGCATCTTGGGCCCCATGAGCTTGAAGAACTCGCCCAGGCCCTTGGTTCTCAACTTCATGCTTGGCAACGGCCGGAAGCTCGTCCGGTAGATACCCACCAGTCGAATCCCGAGGTGCGCGCCGGCCCCGAATACGGCTCCGACGGCTGCGCCGTAGATCCCGAGAGGGCCGCTCAGAAGCAGGGCGCCTGCGGCTATACCGCCGTAGTACATCGGCTCGGACAGGCCGTATGCGATGAAGCGCCGTTCCGCTACCAGGATCTCGCCGAGCACCCACGAGGCTGCGAAGAGCACCTGAGCGAAGCACAGGACCCTGAAGAGTCCGATGTAGTCCTCGCGCTGAACCCCCGTGAAGCCCGGCGCGACGATCGACAGCGTCTGCTCGGCGAACACGAACATGACCGCCATCGCGACCGCCATCGCCAGGATCGCCAGGGTCAGAATCGTCCGGGCGAAATCACGCGCCTTGTCCGCTTCCTCACCCTTGAGCCCAATGAAGACCGGTAGGAATGGGCCAACGACGCCGCCGACGACGAGGAAGTCGAGGGCCAGCTGGGGAAGGCGCATAGCTGCGGACCACGCGTCCAGCTCCGGCCCGGCTCCGTAGGCGTGGCCGAGGATCCTCAGGTTGAGGAACGACATTCCCGCGCCCACGAGCAGCAGGATCGCCAGGATGACCGCGTTCTTCGGCAGCGCTGTGAGGACGAGCTTCTTCAGTCGGTCGAGGCGGGGAGTCTCCTCCGGCGCTCCGTCGCCGTAGAGCGCGGCGTGGGCGGCCCCGATCCTGGCCGGCACGCGATCGTCGCGCGTCTCCTCCGTCTTGGGCAACCGCCGATCCTCCAACACTCGCCAGAGCCGTTCGAGCCGACTATGTTAGACGTCGGGCGACGAGTGAGCTGGACCCGATGTGGCGGCGAGCCCTCCAGGAAGATCGGCCGTCAGCGCTTCTTCTGCCAGGGGCCCACGCCGTAGATGCGGTCGATAGAGACGCGGACCGTGAGCCCCTCCGGCCAGTTCCGCATCGGGTACTCGGCCCCGGCGCCGATGTAGTACTCCGCCAGCTGATCCTGGACCGCGAGCGCCCCGCCCTCGATGATCCGGGCGCGCCCGTCGATTACGAGGTAGGGGTGCAGGCCTTCGCCGTGGAATTCCTTGGCCTGGAACGAAACCGCAATCCGCGGATCGCGGCGGAGGTTGTCCATCTTGTGCTGATCGAAGAACGTGGAGAATACCAACTCATCGCCGTCGAGCCCCGCCCAGGCCATTGACACGTGGGGGCGGCCATCGGGGTTGATCGTGACAATGTGCGCGAAGGGGCCGGTGGCGAGGAAGTCGCGAACCGACTGCGGAACGGTTGTCATGACAACCATCATATGTTCGGATCCTGCCCACGTTGGCGCGACGCGCGGGAAGATCGACTGCCGATACGGGTCTGCTGGGGCGATGGCGAAGACGCAACCG
>DATEXG010000029.1:0-17792 GCA_035257225.1 Candidatus Limnocylindrales bacterium | reverse complement strand
GGCCACCGACTGCACCGATGGATCCGCGGCCACGATCGCCAGCTTCTTGTTGCGGCGCTTCGCCTCTCCGGCGAGCAGCCGGAAGTTGATCCGCGACGTGGCCACGCGCGACGCGCCGGAGAGCACCAGGGCGATCCGTGTATCGGAGGAATCCCGGATTCGCGCGGCCGCCGAGGTGATCTCGTCCTGATCGTCGAGGTAGTAGATGGCCATCGGCTACATCTTCATCAGACGAAGGACCTTCCGCAGAGCGACATCCAGCGGATCTTCGTTGGTCTGTAGCTCGATGGCCTGGTACGCCAGACCCAGCGGAGTGACGTCCTGCTGATCCACGAGCAAGTGCGTTCCGTCCTTGATCCGCTCGACCTGCTCCGGGGCCATGACCGCAATCTCAGGCGGGCGGCTGAACGGCAGCCGTTTCCAGAACAGCTCGCTGGACAGCACCTTTCCGATCTCCGGGAGATGCGATCCGCCGCCGCACAGGTACACGCGGCCGGGCAGAAGGTCGTCGGCGGCCAGCTCCTCCAGAACCAGTTCCACGCCCGCGGACCAGATGTCCACGTCCTCCGAGATAATCCTCGCCACCTCCGGGCGTTGCGCCACCTTCACGCCCCGCGAATAGTCCACCTTGATCTCTTCGGCCCGCGGAAAGGGCAGATCCAGGCGGTCCGCGAGGGACTTTGTGAACGCGCGGCCACCAAGGGCGAACATGCGCGTCCCCTCGATGCCGCCGTGGCGGACCAGCGCCACGTCCGTCGTGCCGCCGCCGATGTCGATGAAGAGAGCGCCCGACTGCTGGACCTGCTCACTGCCGAGAACCCGCGCCACGGCGTACGGCTCGGCGACCACCTCCAGCAGATCCAGCTCCAGCTGCTGGGCCACGGTCTGCAGAGCGCCCAGGTGCACCAGGGGCGCGAAGGCGTTGAAGATGCTGATCTTGACGTGCCGCCCTTTGAAGCTGACCGGGTTCGTCACCGGGTAACCGTCGATCTGGGCGCCCGTGACCGCCGCGTGGACCAGACGGACGTCCACTTGCGGAAGGCCGGTCTCCCAGGTGATGGCCCGCTCCGCCTCCCTCAGAGCCTCGCGCTGCACGCCGTGGATCAGCTTCTGAAGCTCGGCGTCCGTGATCGGCACGTTGGGGCGCTTGCGTTCCTGCGAATGAGCCGTGGTGAAGCCTTTGACCAGCTCGCCGGCGATCCCGATCACGCATTGGGTCGGGCGGAAGCCGGCCATTGCCTCGGCCTCCTGGAGCGCCACCGAGCAGTTGTCGACCACGGCGTTGATGTCGGTGACCGTGCCGGACTGCATGTGCGAGAGGCCCTGGCGTTTGCGCCCGACGCCGCGAACCGTGCCCATGCCGCCCTCGTCCATCTCGAAGACAAGGGCCTTGGCGAACTCGGTCCCGATGTCCAGGGCGGTGCAGGCGGCGAGGGTCGATTCCGTCTCATGGCCCCAGATCCTGCGCCAGAATGCCACGGCCGCTCCCCTAGCTCTCCGCTATCTGCCTGCCGTCCTAAGTGTATCCGCGATCGCGGCCATGGCCGCGCCGATCCCGTCCCGGCGCTTTCCCATGCCCTGGGCCATCTCAGGCCTTCCGCCGCCACGACCCTCCATGGGCCCCATGGCCACCTTCACCAGGTCGCCCGCGGAGACTCCGCGAGCCACCAGCTCCGGGCTGACGGTGACGAAGATCTGAGGAACGTCGGCATCCATTGCCACGGCGATCACGCCGTTGCCGAGGGCCGACCGGATCTCCCGGACGTAGCCCTTCCATTGCTCGGGTGATTCGAAGGAGCCCGAATAGGCTACGAACTTGATGCCGGGAGCTACCTCCTGGGCTCCGGCAGCCACCTCCGCCGCCTTGGGCAGCCCACTTCCGCCGGCACGCAGCCGGTGGCGCGCCTCGCGAAGCTCTTCCTGGAGAGACGCCACGCGGTCCGGGATCGAGTCCGGGGAACTGGCGCCGACCGCGTCGGCGATGCGCTCTAGAAGCGTCAGACGCGCCCGGACCAGCGCGTCCGCGCCATCGCCGGTCACGGCCTCGATGCGGCGGATTCCGGCGCCGATGCTGCGATCCGCCGTGATGACGAAGCTGCCGATCTGTCCGGATGCGGAACAGTGGGTTCCTCCGCACAGCTCGAGCGAGTAGCCCTCGACCCGGACCGTCCGGACCTTCTCGCCGTACTTCTCGTCGAAGAAGGCGTCGGCGCCTGCGGCGATCGCCTCCGCCATGGGCTGGACCTTCGTGGTCACGGGCCGGTTCTCGCGCACTACCCGCCTGACCTCGTCCTCGATGGCCCGCCTCTCATCCGCGCTAAGCGCCCGCTCCAGCGGGTAGTCGAACCGCAGATAGTCCGGCGCGACGAGCGAGCCGGCCTGATGCGCCTCCGGCCCGACGACGTTGCGCAGGGCTCGGTGAAGCAAGTGCGTGGCGGTATGGTTGCTCATCGTTCGGGCCCGCCGCTCGGCGTCCACGCGGGCGGTCACCGTCTCACCGACCCGCAACCGGCCGTGGAGCTGGCCGCGATGCACGAAGAGCCCGGCGATCGGCTTCTGCGTATCCTCGACGGCGAAGAGAGCGCTGCCGCCGCCGGCCTCGAGCAGCTCTCCGCGGTCGCCGACCTGGCCGCCTCCCTCGCCGTAGAACGGAGTGGCGTCGAGCACCACCTCCGCCTCGCCGTGACCGGTTAGCTCCTGATACTCGGTTCCGTCGCGCAGGATCGCCAGGACCCGGGCCTCGGCCTCGGTTCCGTCGTAGCCCACGAACTTCGTCTCGCCCACCCGCCGCTGGATCGACTGGTACATGTCACCGAGCTCGGCGTTGCGCGCCAGATCGGCCTTGGTGCCCTTGCGGCTGCGTTCCTTCTGCTCAGCCATTGCCGCCGTGAAGCCGTCACGGTCGACTCGAACGCCGTATTCGGCGGCCATATCCACCGTCAGGTCCACCGGGAATCCATAGGTGTCGTGAAGACGGAAGGCGACTTCGCCGGGCAGGACCGGCGCGTCGGCCGGCAGGGTCTCTGGCCGGCGCCCGATCGCCCGCTCGGCCGTGGTGATTGGATCCAGCGCGGCCTCGAGCTGTCCAGTGCCCGTCTCCAGGGTTCTGGTGAACTGGGTCTCCTCCTGGCGGACCACCTTGAGAATCCTCTCCCGCTGCTCGGCCAGGTACGGGTAGGCATCGCTCATCGTGTCGATCACGACGCCGGCGGTGACGTCCATGAACGGCTGCTTGCGACCCAGCAGACGACCGTGCCGGACGGCGCGACGCAGGATGCGGCGCAGGACGTACCCGCGGCCCTCGTTGGACGGCGCCACGCCGTCGGCTACGAGGAACGTGACGGCGCGCGAGTGGTCGGCTATGACCTGGTAGCTGAAACGCTCAGCCTCGAACGCCTCGGGATCGTGACCCACCAGCTCGCGCATGGCGGCATGGATCGGGGTGAAGAGGTCCGTATCGAAATTGCTGGGAACCTGCTGGAGGACGCTCGCGAGCCGCTCGAGGCTCATCCCCGTGTCGATGCTCTGGAACGGCAGCGGCATGCGCTCCCCGTTCGGCCGCTGGTCGTACTCCATGAACACGAGGTTCCAAATCTCGAGCCAGCGCGGGCAATGCTCCGAGTGGTCGGGGATACACTCCGGGCCTTCCGACAGCTGCGCGCCGCGGTCGAAGTGGATTTCGCTGCACGGTCCGCACGGCCCCGTCTCGGCCATCCGCCAGAAATTGGCGTCGTCGCCGGCGTCGACGTCGCCCCAGACGGCCATCCGCTCGGGCGGCAGCCCGATCTCATCGCGCCAGACCGCCCGGGCAACCTCGTCGTCCTTGTACGTCGTGGCAGCCAGCCGTTCGGGCGGGATCCCCAGATCCTTGGTCAGGAACTCCCAGGCCAGGTGGATCGCCTCGCGCTTGAAGTAGTCGCCGAAGCTCCAGTTGCCGAGCATCTCGAAGAAGGTGTTGTGGCGGGTCGTCCGTCCCACCTCCTCGAAGTCGTTGTGCTTCCCGGCAACCCGCAGAACCCGCTGGTAGTCGACGGCGCGGACGTAGCTGCGCTTCTCCCGCCCGGTCAGCACGTCCTTGAACTGCACCATCCCGGAGTTCGTGAAGAGCAGGGTCTGGTCGCCCGCCGGCACCAGCGAAGCGCTGGGCACGTGAGTATGGCCGCGCTCCACGAAGAACTGGACGAAGCGGCGCCGGATCTCGGCCGCGGAGAGATAGGGAATCGGCAAGTCAGACATCGCCGCTAACGGTACCAAACCGGACCCCTTGGGCGCGGCCGTCGCGGCGAGCGCGGGCGTGGCTGTCGCCGCCGCTTCGGGCCGGGCCGAGAAGCTGAGGCGCCGATGCCGGCCCGCTCACCAGCCAAGCGTCGCCGCGTGCAAGTCGGTGGTCAGTCTTCCCGCCGCCGACGACGCCAGATCGTGGATCCGGCGATGGCCGCCCCCAGGAGGGCTCCCATGGCCACTCCCCTGGCGAACGCAACGAGCTTCTGGTCCGCGGATCCCGATGGCTTCCTCCGAAGGGCCGCCATTCGCAGCAAGGTCCCGATCACAGACGGCGCTCCTCCGCGCTTGCGGGACCCAGGATCGAGAGCACGGTCACGAATCCGATCCCCGCCCAGGCCACGATCGATGCCGTGATCAGGTGGAAGTCGCCTATGCGAACGGGGTCTATCCCCAGTCTCCCGCCCGTCGCGTCTCCGGCCCACGCCCCAAGCGCGGCGGCCAGGAAGGCGATCACGACCCGAGCGTCCGCTCTCCTCCGGATGGCAACGAACAGCGCGGTGTGAAAGCCGCCGACCAACAGGGCGAGTACTGGAGCTGGGCCTATGTCCACGCCCCGAGTATACGGAGGCAGGCCATCAACCGGACCATGAAGCGCCCCAAGCCAACCCCGCCCGGAGTTGGAGATCAGCCCGCGGCGGGATCTTCCGACCGGGCGATCCGCCCGCCACCGAGAACGACGTCGCCGCGGTAGAAGACCGCGGCCTGCCCGGGCGCGGCAGCCCAGACCGGCTCGTCGGTCCGCACGGCCCACCGGCCGTGGCCCAGGGGCATGACCGTGGCCGCGGCGACCCGACCTCGGTGCCTTATCTGCACCTCCGCGCGTAACCGATCCGCGGATCCGAACGGAGGATCGCCGGCCACGAACCGAACCTCCTCGACCTGGAAGTCCCTAGTGGCCAGATCTGAGCGGCGGCCCAGCCTGATCGTGTTCGCGTCGGCGTCTATCTTCCAGACGTAGCGCGGCTCGCCCACGGCCACTCCGGTCCCCTGCCGCTGCCCCACCGTGTACGAGGCGGCCCCGAAGTGCTCGCCGATCCGCCTCCCATCCACGTCGATCACCGGCCCCGGCTCGGCCTTCCAGCCGGCCCGCTCGCGCAGCACGTCGCGGTAGTCGCCGCGGGGCACGAAGCAGATCTCCTGGCTATCGCGCTTCTCGGCAGTTGCCAGTCCGAGCGCTCGGGCGGCGTCACGCACTTGCGGTTTGGTCATCTCGCCCAGCGGGAAACGCGTGTGAGCCAGCTGCTCCTGACCGAGGCCGTACAGAAAGTAGCTCTGGTCCTTCTGGGGATCGCGGCCGCGCAGCAGGCCATAGCCGGCCGAGTCCTCCTCGCCGGGGGCGGCAACCCGCGCGTAGTGGCCGGTCGCAACCGCCTCGCAGTCGTAGAGGAGCCGCGCCCGTCCCAGAAGCGCTCCGAACTTGACGACGCTGTTGCAGTCCACGCAAGGGCTCGGCGTGCGGCCCCCCAGGTATGCCGCGAGGAACGGCTGCAGGACTCCCGCGTCGAACTCGCGCTCCAGATTCATCACGAAGAACGGGATATCCAGCTGCGAGGCTACGCGCCGCGCATCCTCGGCCGCGTCCAGGGAGCAGCAGCTCCGGTTGAACTCCGAGGAGCTATCCGCGACGTTGCTCAGGCGCATCCAAACGCCGATCGCCTCGTCGCCGCCGGCCTTCACCAGGGCCGCCGCGACGGACGAGTCCACGCCGCCGGACATCGCGACGAGAACGCGCGTCACTCGAGCGTCGCCTCCGCACCCACGGCCTCTACGGGCCGCGAGAGTGCCGCCGCCCGCTGTGCCTCGAGCCTAGCCGCCGCCTCCCAGTGGGACTCGATCGTGGCGGTGATCAGGCGCGCCGCCTCCGTGATCTCTTCGGCCGTGGTGGTCCGGCCGATCGAGAACCGCAACGCTCCCGCGGCCTCGTCCTCAGGAAACCCCATGGCCGCCAGTACGTGGCTGATCTCGCCCGAGCCGCTGACGCACGCCGATCCGGTGGAGCAGGCCAGACCCGCCAGGTCGAGCGCCATCGTCACGGCGTTGCCGTCCAGCCCCACCGCCACCGTCGACAGCAGGCCCGGCAGCCGCTCGGTGGGGTGGCCGGTCTCCTGCACGCCGTCGAGGGTCCGCAGGTGCCCGACCAGGGTCTCTCGGAGCGCGCGAAGCCGCGCCGCGGTCGCAGGGCGTTCGGCGACCGCCAGTTCCAGCGCCGCCGCCAACCCCACGGCCCCGGCCACGTTCTCCGTGCCGGCCCGTCGATAGCGCTCCTGGGCCCCGCCCTGCTGCTGAGCCAGGACGTTGGTGCCGTGGCGGACGTACAGGGCGCCGATGCCCTTGGGGCCCTCGAACTTGTGAGCGGCAATCGAGACCAGGTCCACGCCCAGAGCCGTGACGTCCACTTCCAGGTAGGGGGCCGCCTGAACCGCGTCTGTGTGGAACAGGATCCCCCTGTGCCGCCGCACCCGTTCTGCGATCGCGGCGATCGGCTGGATCGTGCCCACCTCGTTGTTGGCCAGCATGACACTGACCAGGATCGTCTTGGGCGTGATGGCCGCTTCCACCTCGTCGGGATCGACCCGGCCGTAGCGATCCACGGGCAGCTCTACGATCTCGAACCCGAACTTCTCCAGGTAGCGGACCGTGTGGCCCACCGAGTGATGCTCGACCGAACTGGTGATGATCCGGTGTCCCCGCCCTTTGCCGGCCCAGGCAGCGCCCTTGATCGCCAGGTTGTTAGCCTCGGTCCCGCCTGAGGTGAAGACGATCTCGCGCGGCGCGGCGCCGAGGGATCGAGCCACCCGCTCGTGAGCTTCGTCCAGCCCGGCCCGGGCCCGCCGGCCGAATGAGTGGACGGAGGAGGGATTGCCGAACCCTTCGGTCAGCCAGGGCTGCATCTCCTCGAGCACTTCTCGCCGCAGCGGGGTCGTGGCGGCGTAGTCGAGGTAAATCGGCATCACCCCGGATTGTACGACGACCCGCCCCGATCTCCCCTCGGCGCCGGCTGGGGCGCGGGCATCACGTCGACCCGGCTGTCCTAGCGACCGCCTTCGCGCTCCGACGCCGTGCGCTCGTATTCGCGTCCCGCGATGCGGCGTCGATCGTGTTGCGATAAAACCCGCTTGCGCAGGCGGATCGACTTGGGCGTCACCTCTACGAGCTCGTCGACGCCGATGAACTCGATCGCGGACTCCAGAGTCAGCTCGCGCGGCGGAGTCAACCGCAGGGCCTCGTCGTGGGAGTGTGTTCGCATGTTCGTGAGCTTCTTCTCCTTGGTCGCGTTCACGTCCATGTCGTCGGGCCGGCTGTTCTCGCCAACGACCATCCCCTCGTAGACGTCCGCTCCCGAGCCGATGAAGAAGTCGGCCCGTTCCTGCAGATTGAACAGGCCGTAGGCGTTCGAGACGCCCGCTCGATCGGAGACCAGCACGCCGGTCATACGATGCGTGACCTCGCCGGCCCAGGGCCCGTAACCCTCGCCGATCTGATGCAGAAGCGCTGTCCCGCGCGTTTCGGTTAGGAGCTGCCCGCGGAAGCCGATCAGCCCACGGACAGGGATGACGTGCTCCATCCGAACGCGGCCGTCGGCATCAGTGCTCATCTGGTCGAGTCGTGCCTTGCGGTCGGCCAGGGCTGCCTGAACCGGGCCGATGAACTCGGGCGGCATGTCGACCGTGATCCGCTCATACGGCTCTTGAACCTCTCCGTTCACTTCGCGCAGCAGCACCTCGGGTCGGGAGACTTGGAGTTCGTAGCCCTCGCGCCTCATCTGCTCGATGAGGATCGCCAGCTGGAGCTCACCGCGCCCGCGGACCTCGAACGTGTCGCCGGAGTCCGTCGGCAGGACCTCGATCGAGACGTTGCCCAGGACCTCCTTGTCCAGGCGCGCCTTGAGGTGCCGGCTGGTCACGTACCGGCCTTCGCGTCCGGAGAGGGGCGAGGTATTCGCGCCGAAGGTCATGCGCAGCGTCGGAGCGTCGACGTCGAGACGTGGCAGGGGGCGTGGATCGGCCGGATCGGTGATGGTGTCGCCGATCGTGACGTCGGGAATCCCCGCGACGGCAACGATGTCGCCGGGCCCGGCTTCAGCGATGTCCACGCGCTCGATGCCGTGGGCCGTGGTCAGGCTCGTCACGGTGCCGGTCAGCGTGACCGTCCGTCCGGGCTCGATCGTGCCGGCGGTATCGTCCGCCTCTTCTCGGACGATAGAGACCTTCTGGCCCATCTTGATGGTCCCGTTCCAGAGCCGCCCGACCGCCATCCGACCGACGTAGTCGTTGGCCGACAGATTCGTCACGAGCAACTGCAAGGGGTGGCCGGGCGTGTAGGCCGGCGCCGGAGTGTGGGCGATCATGACCTCGAAGAGCGGCCGCAGGTCCGTTCCCGGCGCGTCCAGGTCTGCCGTCGCCGTGCCGAGCTTGGCGTTGGTGAAGACGACCGGGAAATCGATCTGTGTGGCGTCCGCGCCCAGGTCCAGGAACAGCTCGTAGACCGCGTCCAGCACTTCCCTGGCCCGAGCGTCCGAGCGGTCGATCTTGTTGATCGCCACGACTACCGGCAGGTGTCTGGCCATCGCCTTCTGGAGGACGTAGCGGGTCTGCGGCAGCGGACCTTCGGCGGCATCGACCAGGAGCAAGATCGAATCGACCATGAGGAGGCTGCGCTCGACCTCGCCACCAAAGTCGGCGTGCCCGGGAGTGTCGACGATGTTCAGGCGGATCCCGTCGTAGTCGACCGAAGTTTGCTTGGCCAGGATCGTGATCCCTTTCTCACGTTCCAGGTCCCCGGAGTCCATGACCCGATCCACGACGACCTGATTGGCGCGGAACGCGCCGGCCTGGCGCAGCATCGCGTCCACAAGCGTGGTCTTGCCGTGGTCGACGTGGGCCACGATAGCCAGATTCCGGACGTCCGAACGAATGGCGTGCCCGGCGGCGTCGGTGGGCGTGGCGAGACGAGGCGAGTCAGTCATGGGCGGCGGCATTGTCGCACAGTAGCGCGCGAACGGGTGCCGGGACGGCGGCGCGGGCCCGCGTCTCCGCCGACGAGCGGAAGTAAACTCGTCCGCAGGAGGTTCGCCGTGACCGTCGCAGCCATCGTCCTGGTACCGGATGTCGAGGCCGCGCTCTCCGACGCGGATGGCGCATCTGCCATAAGGCGCCTGTGCCACTCCGCCTGGGCTGGAGGGGCCCTGCCGATCGTGATCGTGGTTCCCCCGGAATCCTCGCCACTGGCGCCGGCAATCACGGATCTGCCGGTGGTCATCGCCAATGCCCCTACGGGAGTGGCACCCGGCGTCGCCTGGTTCGCGCTCGGGTTCCGCGCAGCCCTGACCGCCGTCACCGAGACGTCGGCCGGCTTGATGTGGCCGTTCCGCCACGCCTGGGTCGACCCAGAGACGGTCACCTCTCTCATCGAGGCTCACGGCGCCGCCCCCGACCACATCCTTCGGCCGGCCTTCCGGGGCCAACCCGGCTTTCCGATCCTGGTTCCGGCCGTTCTCGAGTCGCGCCTCGCGGCCCTGCCGGGCCTGCACGCTGAAGAGGCCGTGGCCTCGCTCGTAGCCGAGGGAGCGCCGCTACGCGTCGTGGAGCTGGGCGATCCCGGCATCACCCACGACATTGCGACACCGCGGGCCGGTCTGCCCGGCTACCAGGGCCCGCCGGAACCGGCCACCGGCCCGCCGCCGGAGTGGAACGCGGATCTGGCGGCCCAGGTGGAGCGATCGGCGGAATCGACCCGATAGAGCCCCGCGCGGCGGTCTACTTGCTCGGCGACGCCCTCAGAGACCCGCTGGGCGAAGGCCCCGGAACCTCGATCTTCAGGGGCACGCCGACGTTCGTGAATGTGTACGTCGTCTCGATGTCGAGCAGCTTCGTGCCGTTCGTGGCGGTGTTCGTGGCCGAGAAGACCGCCTTCATGGGACTGCCATCATGCGAGGTCCATAGGTTCAGTACGACGACGTCCGGTTTGAAGAGGAACCCGGAAGTGTCGATCATGGCAATCCGAGCGACGTCCGGAGCCCACGAACTGGTGGTATGGAAGTGGTTCACGAGCTGCCCGTCTTGAGTCTCCTCTCCGACCAGCTGAAGCATTGCTGGCTTGCTGAGCCCGAAAGTCGGGTCGATGACGAGATAGCCAGCGATGCTCGCCGCGGTCGACCAGCGGGCCGTTGGTGACACCTTGACAAAGACGATGCCGCCGACGATCCGGTACTCGCGAGTGATCCCCTCCTCGATGACGATCCCAGCTTCATTGCCCCCTGCGATCTGGCCGTCGAAGGAGACGGCATGTCTCTCGTGCTTGCCAAGAGACGGGTCATTCACGTCCGCGACGCTCTGGACCACGACATCGGCGCTCAAGTTGCGATCGTTGAGCTGCTGGAGTGTCAGCGCGACGCTCGCGGGAAGCGTGGGCGGTGGGGAGGGCGGCTCGGTGAGAGGCCTCACGTACACCGGAGGAGCAGTCGGTCCCGCGGCCAGGCCCCCGGAGACGGCGACGATCGCGATCACGATCGCCAGGCCGATGAGTGAGACGCCGCCGATCAGGAGGACTGGGACATTCCGCCGCGACAGGGGCGCAACCGGTGCCGTCTCCGGCGAGGGCACGAACGGAGTGCCCGCGTACTGCTCTACGTACGGGACGTCGGGCGCCTGCGGCGGAGCGACCGGCGGTCGGTAGGGCGCGCCGCACTTCGTGCAGGGCCCGGCGTCGGCGTCGAAGACCTCGTGACACCTGTGGCACCGGACCATCTTCCCGGCCATGCGATACCCTCCGCCCGCCGTGCCAGCCGCTAGCCGGCTGTGCCTTTCCGGGCCCGAACGTCGGGGAAGCCCTTCTATTCCTTGGCGTCCGCCCTGGACGCGCTTTCCGCGGCGTCGAAGCCCACGAAACGCAGGCCCAGCTCAGAGTACTGCTCCGGGTCGGGCTCCGAAGGGGCTTCCAGCATCAGATCCGTCCCTGACTGGGTCTTGGGAAAAGCCATGACCTCGCGGATGTTGGTTTGGTGGGCAAAGAGCGCGGCCCAGCGATCCAGGCCCATGGCGATTCCTCCATGCGGGGGGGCGCCGAAGTCGAACGCCTCGAGAATGCCGCCGAACTGGGCGTGCATCTTCTCCAGCGAATACCCCTGTAGGGCGAAGCTGCGCTCCAGCAGCTCACGTTTGTGGATGCGGACGGAGCCGCCGCCGAGCTCCCAGCCGTTGAGAGCGATGTCGTACTGCATGGCTCGCGCACGGCCGGCCGGATCCTGCCGAGATGGCTTGTACGGGTCGCCCGAGGCCGTCACGAGAAGCTCCTCGTCCTCCGGGACGACGCCGCTGAATGGGTTGTGAGTGGCGTCCCACCTACCTCGGCCGGCGTCCCACTGGTACATCGGGAAGTGGTAGACCCAGCAGTAGGCCAGAACGTTCTGATCGGCCAGTCCCAGGCGCAGGCCCAGCTCCTGGCGCAGCCGGCCGAGGACATCCGCCACGACATCACCGTTCGTGTCTGCGACGATGAGGATCAGATCACCCTGCTTCGCGTGAACGGCGGCGCTGATCGCCCCGACGTTGGTGAACTTGCCGATCGGCGACCGAAGCTCCCCATCGGCCGCCAAGGAGACATGAGCCAGGCCCTTTGCCCCGTGCCGTCGTGCGAACTCCACCAGCTCGTCTATCTGCGAACGGCTGGCGTCGGACATTCCCGGGGCGGCGATCGCCTTGACCCGACCGCCGGCGGCCAGGGCATCGTCGAAGACGCGGAAGCCGCTGCCATCCGCGAAGACCAGCCCGAGGTCCACCAGTTCCATGCCGAACCGCACGTCGGGCTTGTCGGAGCCGAATCGTTCGATCGCCTCCTTGTGATCGATCCGCGGGAACGGCAGCTGTTGGATCGGCCGATCCGGAACGACCGCCCGGCTGACGTCGACGATCATCGCCTCCACGAAGTCCATGACCCGCTGCTCGTCCACGAAGCTCATCTCCAGGTCGAGCTGGGTGAACTCGGGCTGGCGGTCGCCCCGCAGATCCTCGTCGCGGAAGCACCGCGCAATCTGGAAGTAGCGGTCCATCCCCGCGACCATAAGCAGCTGCTTGAGCTGCTGCGGGCTCTGAGGCAGGGCGTAGACGCTGCCCGGCTGGAGGCGGCTCGGGACGATGAAGTCGCGGGCTCCTTCGGGCGTGGATTTCAGGAGGATCGGCGTCTCGATCTCCACGAAGCTGGCACGGTGGTGGGCGTCGCGAATAGCCCGCGCCAGCGCCGAGCGCAGCAGCAGCCGGTCGAGTAGCGGGCGGCGGCGGATATCCAGGTAGCGGTACTTGAGGCGCAGGGACTCGTCCGTGGTGGCGTCCGGCTCGTTGACGTAGAAGGGCGGTGTCAGGGCCTCGCTCAGGATCTGGACCGAGCCGGCGCGAACCTCGATCTCGCCCGTCTCGAGCTCGGCGTTCTCCTTACCGGCCATCCGGCGAGCGACCTGACCCGAGATCTCCAGCACGAATTCGTTGCGCACGCGGCTGGCCACGGCGTGGGCGTCCGCCGACTCTTCCGCGTCGACCACGACCTGCGTTATGCCGTAGCGGTCCCGGAGGTCAAGGAAGATGAGGTGACCGTGGTCGCGGCGGCGATGCGCCCAGCCGGCGATGTGGACCCTCCGGCCGGCGTCGGTCGCGCGCAGGTCGCCGCAGGTCACGTCCCGGTACGGAGTGGCGGAACTGAATGCGGCTTCGGGCGACGTGGGGCTGGGCTCACTCATGCCGCTCATCGTAACGGAACGGACGCAGCCGGGGTCCGTCGGTCAAGCTGCGGGCGACCCGGCCGGTGCCGGGCTGCACAGGCCGACGTGGCTGGGCGCCGAAGGTCCCCAGCGGAAGCTGGCAACCATTGCCTCCGCCTTTGCCAGCTGGGCCGGATCGGAGGTGTGAGCCTCGAAGACCGGGTTGTTCGGCATGTTGAACTCTCCGCCCGGAACCCTGATCTCCCAACTGGTTACCGAGCCGTCCACTGTCTTGTTGACAGCGTTGGATCCGATGGTGGCGTTGGCCTGCGTGTTGCCCCAGCACATCGGAGCCGGACCGCCAGCTCTCCAGTAGACCTTGACCACCACTCCGCCCGGCGGGATCTCGACGACGTCGCCACTGCAGCTCAGCGACCACGTCGAGGCGCTCTCCTCCTTCACGCAGTTCTCGTTCCACGTTCCTGTGCCGAGCACGGCCACGATGTAGGAGACGCCGCTGGCGCTCGACACCCCCGAGCGGAGGATCGGCCAGTCCGTCGGGTAGTCGAACGAGAGCTCGCCGTTGTCGAAATGGCCGGCCGAACCGGGGAGCGTCGGCGGCGGGGAGGGTGTCGAGTCCCCGTAACCGCTGCACGACGCCGCGGCCAGCGTCAGCGCGACCGCCAGCGCGACGATCGCGGACATCGAATAGGACGCGTGGCCCGGGGTTGTTCGCCCGATCATCATCGCTCCCCAACCTTGTCCCAACGTCCTGTATGCGCGCCGGACGCGTGGGCGGATCAGCAATCAGCCGTGGTGGTGGCTCTTGGCGGCGCGGGCCAGGTCCTTGGCCAGATCCTCCAGCGCCACCAGGCGCTGCGTGCCCGCCTCCAGGTCCTTGAGCTGGACGTGACCGGCGGCCAGTTCGTCCCCGATGATCACCGCGAAGTGGGCGTGATCCCGCGACGCGGCCTCCAGCTGGCGTCCCAGCTTGCGCGGCGCCAGTTCCGCCCGAACCGCGAGCCCCTCGGCTCGCAGCAGCGACGCGACACGCAGGCGCGCGACAGTGTCTGCCGGGTCGGCACCCACGACCACCGCCAGTGGCGCCGCTGGACGCGCCTGAGCCTCGTCCCCATCCTCCAGCGCGAGTAGCACCCGATCCAATCCAAGCGCGAAACCGATGGCAGGCGTTGGCCGGCCGCCGAGCACCTCGGCAAGTCCGTCGTACCGGCCGCCGCCACCGAGCGCCTGCTGCTGCCCCTCGGCACCGCGACGGTAGTACTCGAACGCCGTGCGCGCGTAGTAGTCCAGCCCTCGGACAAGGGTCGGCTCCACTCGGTACGGGACACCGACGGCGTCCAGGTGCGCCAGAACGGCCGCGAAGTGGGCCGAGCAGGCCTCGCACAAGCATTCGGAGATCTTGGGCGCCGCGGCGATCAGTGCGGCCATGGCCGGGTCCTTCGAATCCAGCAGCCGGAGCGGGTTCGTCTCAAGGCGCTGCCGGTCCGTATCGGCCAACTCGGCCTCGTGGCGCCCGAAGTACTCCTTGAGTTGCCCGAGATAGGCGGGCCTGCAGGCCGAATCGCCGATCGAGTTGGCCAGCACCTGGACGTCGGCGACGCCGCTCTCGATGTAGAACCGCAGCCCCATCTCGATCACTTCCGCGTCCACCGCCGGACCCGGATCGCCTATCGCCTCGGCATCCCACTGCCAGAACTGCCGGTATCGTCCCGCCTGAGGACGGTCGTACCGGAACATCGGGCCCAGCACCGAGAGCTTCACCGGCTGCGGCAGCGTCTGCATTCCGTGCTGGACGTAGGCTCGTACGATGCCGGCCGTGGCCTCGGGACGGAGCGCCCAGGACTCCGCTTCCTCAGTTCGCGAGGCCAGGCGGAACAGCTCCTTCTCAACTACGTCGGTCGCTTCGCCGATGCCGCGCTCGAAGACGGCCGTCTGCTCGAAGAGCGGGATCTCCATCTCGCGATATCCGTACCGGGTCGCGAGCGAGCGCGCAATACCTTCAAGCCTGCCGAACCCGGCGCGAGCGTCGGGCAGGAGGTCGCGTGTTCCCCTTGGAGCGCGGAATGGCGGCATGGCACCAAGTCTAGCGGCCCCGGAATCCCGAAAGCGGCGGAACGAGTCGCCGCACCTCTGGGTTACGAGGGCTCCCGATCAGGCGACGACGTTCCCCGTGTCCTCGCGGAAGGCCAAGCGGAGGCAGGAGAAGAACCGCCGCACCGACATCACGATCGACCGCTTGGAGACTCCGCCTTCGACCGACAGGTAGTAGTCGAAGTAGAACTTCCCGTTGGCCGAGACGGAGGCCCGGATGAGCTTGACCTGATCGTTGACATGGTTGACGTAGGCGAACTTGTCCGCCTGCGCGGCGCTCGGGTTGGCGCCGAAGATCGCGTAAATCAAGATGAGCCGGCCATCCGGATCGGGTCGCAGATAGCAGCGATGGGTGTCCTGGACGATCAGATCTCCGTCCGTGTCCACGGAGACCTCCATGTAGAACTCCTCGAAGATCTTCTTGAGCGCACCCAAGTTGATGCCCTCGGGGTAGATGAACTCGTCAGACACGGAACCCTCCTTGCGGACCCCACTCGGGGTTCAATGGCCCAGGGCGTCGCGGCCATTGTGCGACCGATGCTCGGCCAGTCCCTGGACTATACCGGACCCAACACCTCGTGCGCCGCCCCTTCGATCCCCTACCCCATGTCACGCTGGACCGAGATCACGTCCTTGAGCTGCTCCAGGTGGCTCATGACGCGGGCCAGCTGGGCGACGGAGGCCACCTCCAGAGTCGCGCGTACGGTGGCCGTTCTATCGGGCGTCACGGCAACGTTGGCAGCCAGGATGTTGACCTTCGCCTCGGCCAGGACCTGGCTGACGTCCGAGAGCAGGCCGGTCCTGTCGTAGGCTTCGAGCCGAATCGAGATCGGGTAGGTCTGCTGCATCTGGGTCTCCCAGTCGACTTCGATTAGACGGGAGGTTTCCCGCTCGCCGAGCACCGTACGGCAACTCCTCAGGTGTACCGTGACGCCCTTGCCTCGAGTGATGAAGCCGATGATCGGGTCGCCCGGGATCGGGTGGCAGCACTGGCCGAATCTGACCAGCAGGTCGCCTACTCCCTTCACGCGGACGCCGCCCTGGTGGGATGGACTCGGCGGCGCAGCGGTGGGCGGGAGTGCGAGCTGGGCGTCGTCGACCACGCCCAGCCGCGTGACCACTTGCTGGGCGCCAACCGCCCCGTAGCCGACCGCGGCATAGAAGTCGTCGAGACTGTCGTACTTGTAAGCCCTGGCGAGCTCCAGGATCCGATCGACCCCCACCGCTCCAAGGCTCGTCCGGGCCAGCCGGCGCAGCTCCCTGTCCAGGGATTCGCGGCCGTGGGCGATGTTCTCATCGCGCTCCTGGCGCTTGAACCACTGGCGGATCTTCTCTCGGGCATGGCTGGTTCGGGCGATGTTCATCCAGTCGCGCGACGGACCGTGCTCACCCTTGGTCGTGACGATCTCGACTATGTCGCCGTTCTTGAGCTTGTAGTCGAGCGGCACCAGACGGTTGTTGATCTTGGCCCCGATGCAGCGGTGCCCGATGTCGGTGTGAATCCGGTAGGCGAAGTCGAGCGGCGTCGCGCCGGCCGGCATGTCCTTGACATCGCCCTTCGGGGTGAAGACGAAGACTTGGTCCTGGAATACGTCGAGCTTGACCCCCTCCACGAACTCGGTCGCGTCAGAGACCTCGCGCTGCCAGTCCATGACCTGGCGAAGCCAGGCCAGCTTGGCGTCGTACTCGCGATCGGCTCGCGATCCCTCCTTGTAGCGCCAGTGCGCGGCGATCCCGGCCTCGCTGACCTGGTGCATCGCGCGGGTGCGGATCTGGATCTCGAGGGGCTGCCCGTCCAGGGCCATCACCGCGGTATGGAGGCTCTGGTAGAGGTTCGGCTTGGGAACGGCGATGTAGTCGTCGAACTGCCCGGGGATCGGCCGCCACAGCGAGTGGACCACGCCCAGGGCGGCGTAGCAGTCCTTGACTTCTTCGACCAGGACGCGGATGGCGTAGACGTCGTAGATCTCGCCTATCTCGGCACCCTTGCGCTGCATCTTCTTCCAGATGCTGTACAGGTGCTTCGGACGGCCGGACAGCTCGGCTTCCAGCCCGGCCCGTTTCAGCTCCGGTCGAAGCGTCTCTATGGCGCGCTGGATGAACGCTTCGCGGGCCTTCCTCCGGGTGTCCAGCATCCGAGCCAGCTCGTCGTAGGACTCCGGCTCCAGAGTCTTGAAGGCCAGATCCTCGAGCTCCCACTTGACGCTCCACATCCCGAGCCGCTCCGCCAGAGGGGCGTAGATCTCGAGAGTCTGGCCGGCGATACGCTCCTGCTTGTCCACTGGCAGGGCGTAGAGAGTGCGCATGTTGTGCAGCCGGTCGGCAAGCTTGATCAGGACGACGCGGATGTCGTCAGCCATCGCCAGGAACATCTTCCGGATGTTCTCAGCCTGCTGCTCTTCGTGGGTGTGAGTGCTGAACTTCGACAGCTTGGTCACCCCATCGACCAGCTGTGCGACCTCCGCTCCGAATTGCTCCTCGATATCCTCGAGCGTGTAGTCCGTATCCTCGGGTACGTCGTGGAGAACGGCCGCAGTAATGGCGACAGGATCGATGCCGATGTCCGCCAGGATCTGAGCCGAGGCCAGGGGGTGGGTTATGTACGGCTCTCCGGTGACGCGGGTCTGGTCGTGATGCGCCTGTTCGGCGAACTCGAATGCGCGGCGCAGCATCGCCAGATCCGCCTGCGGGTAGTGGCGGGCCACCG
>DATEXG010000028.1:0-3728 GCA_035257225.1 Candidatus Limnocylindrales bacterium | reverse complement strand
CCGAGGACGAAGCGATCCTTGTGCCAGATCAGGGTGTCGGACCAGTGACCGCCCTCCTCGGCGAGGACCCGCGACACGAGCGGCATCTCCTTGCTGCTCATGCAGACGTAGATCGCACCATCCACTGAAGCGAGCAGCGTCCGGGCCCAACTTCGGACGAAGACCTCCCAGGAGATCGCATCCATCGAGTCGTTGGCGATGCGCCGGCGCCGCGCTCCGCGCTGCTGCCCACCGTGGTCGCCCAAGCTGACGTTGTAGGGCGGGTCGGTGAAAGCTATTGACGCTTGCGCGCCAGCCAGGAGCTTCTCCACGTCCTGGGGCTTGGTCGCATCACCGCACAAGAGCCGATGCTCGCCGAGGGCCCACAGATCGCCGGGCTTGCTCCGAGACGTTCGCGTCGCATCTTCGAGAGCCGAGTCCAGGTCGAAGTCCTCGGCGCGTTCCTTCCTCTCCCGTGTCTCCAGGGATCGAAGAAGGTCTCGGACTTCATCTTCGCCGAAACCAGAGAGAGTCAAGTCGATGTTCGGGCTGGCCTGGAGGTCGGCCAACAGCCGCGCGAGGAGAGCGTCGTCCCAGGAGCCGCTGATCTTGTTCAGGGCCAAGTTCAGCAATCGGGCTTGCTCGACCGAGATGTCGAGATAAGTCACGGGCACCGTGGTGAGGCCAAGCCTTCGGGCGGCGAGGAGGCGCTGGTGGCCGCCGATGACCGTGCCGTCTTCCTTGCGGGCGAGAACCGGCTGGACGAAGCCGAACTGACGGAGGCTCCGCGTGAGCGACTCGAGTTCCTCGTCGCCGATCCTCCGTGGGTTGGCCGCGTCCGGACGGAGCTGGTCGATCGGGACCTGCTCGACGGTGAGGAGGGTCGTGCCGGTCATGCTGACTTGACCCGCGCGGCCGCGACCCACTCATCGCGGCCTTCGATCGGAATCCGGTAGGTTGTTAACGCGTGTCCAACACCTGTCGGGCGCGCCAGCACACGCTCTTCGCTCGCCAGCGACACCCGCTCGGGCAAAGCCACAGTCAGGCTGTGGGCAGCACGATCGCGGCGTAGTGAGGGCCAACGTTGAGATCGACCGTCAACCGCAGGAAAGCAGCCCGTAGGTTGCCTTAACTTCGAGAACCTGCAGAGCGGCGGTGTCGACCTGGGCTGCGAAGACGGTGTCGGACCGGGCCCGAGCCAGGACCGCGGCGGCCATCTCGGTGGCCGGACTGACGCTCACGACGACGATCAAGTCCCCGCCTGACGCGATGAACGCTGTGGCCCGAGCGCCGGGCGCGAGAGAAGAAACTGCAGCCGTCGCCCCGAGATCGTCTGACACCACGACTCCCTTGAAGCCGAGCTGGCCGCGCAGCAGAGTCCCGATGATCGTCGGTGAGAAGACCGCCTGGTGATCAGGATCGATGGCCGAGTAGGTCGCCAGCGAAACCATTACGAACGGCGCCTCGACTTGTATGCCCGTCTGGAAGGCGGCGAGATATGGGTCCTCGGCCGTGGTGGTGGAGTCGACCACGCCGGCGGTCGTGTCGGTGTTGCCGACCACTCGCCCCAAGCCTGGGAAGTGCTTGAGCGTGGTGGCTATGCCGGCCTGGGCCATGCCCTTTATCACTGCCGCGCCGTGGCTGCTAACCGTCGTCGGGTCATGGCCGTATTCGCGCTGCAACGCCCCGATCGGTTCGTTGATTGCGTCCGCCCCAGGCGGCACCACATCCATGACCGGCCCGAGGTCGAGATTGACGCCAGCAGCTGAGAGCTCGCGGCCCCAGGTGGCGGCTTCTGCCTGGAGGGTCGCGGTCGGTATCTGGCCCTGGAGGAGGGCGGATGGGATCGTCGTGAATCCGGGGCCGCTCAGGCGCTGGACCCGCCCGCCTTCCTGATCGGCGGCGACGAAGAATCCGACGCCGTGGGTGTTCGAGTCGGTCGCAAGCGCATCGATAGCACTCGTGAGCGTTTGAACGCTCTCAACTCCGCCCGTCCGCGAGTTGACCAGATAAGCGGACCCGAAGTGGTCAGTCTCGATGGCGGATGTCTCCGCGGCCGAAAGGTTGTCACCTTCGACTCCGAGCACGAACAGCTGGCCAACGCGCTGTTCCTCGGTCATTTCGGCCAATGTGCGCGTGGCGCAAGTCGCCGAACTCCCGGGAGTCGCGCTCGAGCCCCCCGTCGCGCCTGACCCGGCGAGCGCGGGCACCGAGCCGGATTGCCCGTGGTTCGCGCCAGGGCTGGTCGTGAACGAGGGCGCCGTCGCGCACGACGCGGCCACGATCGCCGCCATACAAAGCGGCAACGATCGGAACGCAATCCATGTCCCCCGTCGTGGTCGACTCATTGTCCAAGGTTAGGCGATCCCGGCTCGAGCCTCCTAGGTTGGCTCGGGGCCGGGCATCGTCGAGCACGATCACCCGGTCGTGCGCGTCGACGCAGCTTTGACGCCTGGCCCCGTTTGCCGTCGAGCTTGAGCGGGCCCCATGGAACACGACTTGGACCGTCGGCCATGCGCTCGATGGCGGCTTACACGCTTGGAATTGCCGTACCATCGGGGCCCGGAGGATATGAGTCTGTGGGTTCGCCATTCGCCGCTCGTGTCCGAGCGTTGCTCAAGACTCGCTCTGGGGCCGGGCTGCTGTCTTTCCTATTCCCGGGCCTTGGGCAGGCTTCGGTAGGGAATCGCGGCCGCGCTGCGATCGTGGCGCTCCCGATGCTGGCGGTCCTGGGCGTCTTCGCACTGATCCTGATCTTCGACCGCAGCTCGCTGTTCGGTCTGACTCCGGACCAGGGGTTGCTGACGAGCCTGCTGATCCTCGATCTGATGCTGTTCGTCTACCACCTGTGGGCTGTCCTCGACGCATACGTGCTGGCCGGCAAAGCGCGACCCGACAGGCTCCAGCGAGGCGCCTTCCCGAGCAAGTGGGCTACCGTCTTGAGCGTCGGCGTCCTGGTCTCGGGCACTATCGGGGTCCACGCGGCCGTGGCCGAAGTCAGCATCAGCTGGCAGCATGCTCTCAGCTGCAACACCGGGGCGACACCGTGCTGGTTCGATATCTCCTACCCGCAGTGCGGCAGCCTATTTCCCGCCAACGCCGAGTTCGGGATCGTCGGCGTGAACAAGGGGATCGTCTTCAGCGCCAACCCCTGCCTGAGTACGGGCGATGGCCCGCCCGAGCTCGCGTGGGCAGGCGGAGTGAGGGCGCAGCTCTACGCCAACACCGGTAACCCCGGACCTGCTCTTTCCTCCCGCTGGCCCAACAACCAAACCTCCCCGCGCCAATGCGACGCATCAGCGGTGCCCGGATCAGACACCGCCGATTGCGCCTACGACTACGGCTGGAACGGGGCGGCCGACTCCTACAGGACGGCGGCCAGCGCTTATGTCTCCCTGGGCCTGGCCCCGGCGGGCGCGACCAGCATGCCATCCCCAAACGTGTGGTGGCTCGACGTCGAGATCATCAACAGCTGGCGGCCCGACACCACCCTCAACGTTGCGGTTCTCAAGGGTGCGGTCGCGTACCTTCAATCGGTAGGCACTGCCGGCATCGGTTTCTACTCGACTCAATACCAGTGGAACCAGATCACCGGCGGCACCTCTGACTTCTCTGCCTATCCGAGCTGGGTTGCCGGTGCCAACTCCGCCAAGCAGGCGGTAGGCATCTGCAGCGCCAAAGGCTTCACCGGCGGCCGTGTCGCACTAGTCCAGTATCCCGCCGGCGGTTTCGACGCGGACTTTCTCTGC
>DATEXG010000027.1:0-3044 GCA_035257225.1 Candidatus Limnocylindrales bacterium | reverse complement strand
AAACCACCTCGGCCGCCACCGCCGGTCACTCCGCCGCCCGGAAATCCCCCGCCGGGCACGATGCCCAGGCCCCCGAGACCGCCCAAGCCGCCGTCGAACTGCGAGGCCGCCGCCCCGGATCCCGGATGCGGATCGCCGCCGCCGTAGGCCGTCTGAATCGTTTCTACCGCGTACGCCGCTGGGGCGAGCAGGGCCGCGCTCAGACCCAGGGCCGCAGCCCCGAGGGCGATCCGTCGTGCCATCGCGTTCTCGCTCAGCCGCGGCATCGAGACGACCACGAGGGCCAGGGTGGCCACTACGGCTACCGCGACCCCGGCCGGACCAACGCCGGCGGCAAAACCGGGCGTTCGGTCGAGAAGCTGCCAGCCGAACCATGCCGTGGCCAGGCAGGCCAGGCCTACGGCCACGCCGCCGAGCCAGATCCGGAGCCGAGCCCCCCACAGGTCGACCAGGCCCGCGCCGACCAGCGCCGCAACCGCCGGCGCCAGAGCCACGGCGTAGTAGGAGTGGATTACGCCGGACATGTAGCTGAAGACGATGGCCGTTACGATGAACCAGCCGCCCCAGAGCAAGTAGCCCGCCAGGGCGAGATCGGTCCGGGCCGCCCAGCGTCGTCGCCACAGGCCCACGAAAAGACAGACGAGCGCGAGCGGGACGAACCACGCGATCTCGCCGAACATCTGGTCGTTGAAGAGCCGCAGCGGGCCGACTTCGCCGCTGAAGCCACCGCCGCCGAGGCCACCGCCGCCCGGGCCGTTGCCCCCGAAGATCCGACCGAGACCGTCATAGCCGAAGATCAGGTCGAGCGGAGAGCCGGTCGTGCTGCCTCCGATGAACGGCTTGCTGCCGGTCGGGAGCATCTCGACGATTGCGACCCACCAGCCGCTCGTGACCAAGACGGTGGCCAGCGCGATAACGAGTCCGATCAGCCGCCGGCGCAGCGTCGTGTTGGCCGAGAAGCCGAAGACGAGGGCGTAGCCGGGCAGGACGAGGTAGGCCTGCAGGTACTTCGTCAGGAATGCCAGCCCTACGAGCGAGGCCGCGAAGGTCATCCACCGGAGGCTCCCCCTGTCCACCGCGTGGAGCAGCGCCCAGGCCGAGACAACGAGCAGGAAGGTGAGAAGCGCGTCGGGGTTGTTGAATCGGAAGATCATGACCGCGGCCGGCGTGAGGGCCATCACCGCTCCGGCGATGACCGCCGCCGCGGGCCCGAACGAACGCTTCACGGTGAGGAAGAGCACCCCGACGGTGCCCACACCGACAAGCGCCTCGGGCAGCAGGATGCTCCAGGCTGACAGGCCGAAGATCCGGACCGAGAGGCCCATGACCATCGTGGAGAGCGGTGGTTTGTCGACGGTGATGAAGTTGTTGGCGTCGAAGCTGCCAAAGAACCAGGCCGACCAGCTCTGAGACCCGGCCAGAGCGGCGGCCGAGTAGTAGGTGTTGGCGTAGCCGCTGACGGTCAGATTCCAGACGTACAGGACGGTCGCCAGGGCCAGGACGCCAAGGAGCGCGGGACGGACCCAAAGCGCTTCGTCTGACCGACCACGGACGATGCCCAGGAGCCGACCGCGAACGTCGGCGAGCGGCCTCGCGCTCGGCGTGATGGTCGGCTCTGAGATGGCGGTCATCGGTGCGTCCTTTCGCGTGTTGAGAGCGTAGCTACTGCGGGAATTGGCGACAGGGAACCGCCTCGGCTGTCGATCGCCAGACGGAGCAGCAGGAAGCGGACGAGAGTGGCGATCGCGTTGGCTGCAACGAGTACGGCGATCTCCCCAAGACGACCGCGACGTGGGGCGAGAACGTCCATCGCCGCAACGCTCGCCGTCGTGATGACGAGCGCGATGCCCAGGGCCAGCAGGCCGGCAGCATGGTCGCGGGCCAGGCCCTGCCGGCCGCGCACCTCGAACGTGAGATGGCGATTCGCGGCCGTGTTACCGACGGCCGTGGCCACCAGTGCGAGCGCGTTGGCGAGCCCGGCCGAAACGGCCTGACGAAGCCACGCATACAAAGCGACGTAAGCCAGGGTGCTAACCAGACCGATGGCGCCGAAGCGGGCAGCCTGGCGGACCGTGTTGAGATGCGTCCTGAGCATGCGGTGAACGTAGAGGGCTGTCATAGCCCTCACTCTGGGGGGCGTGCCTTTCGAACTGGTTACGCCGCGGGGAGGAGGGTGCGCTGGAGTCGAAAGGGCGCCACAGCCCTCCTCGACCGCACGATGCGACTGGTCTCGCCCCGAGCTAGCTGGGCGGACGCCGGCGGTGTGAAGCCAGGGCGGCGTTCAGTCGGACTGGCTACTCGGAGCAGGGCCGCTGTGCGCCCGCATCCACCGAGCCAGGGCCATCCGGGCCAAAGCGAGTCGGCCCGGCTCGGACGGCCGGAGCCGGAATCCGTCCAGGACTTGCCGGCCCGGCATCCTGTCGAGCAGTATCAGCCCAGGTGCCAGCACCGGCATCAGCAGGAACAGGGCGACCAGCAACGGACCGGGCCTGTTCGGCAGCGCGGGTGGGCCCACGACCGCCAAGCCCGACCAGGTGACCACGAGTTGCGGCGGGTTCGCGCCCGTGCGTGACGAAAGCGCGAGGGCGGTGCTGTTGGTCGTTGAGAGCCCGAAGCTGACGAGGCCGTTGCCGGTGACCGCTGAGGTCACGTTGACGCTCGTCCAGGTATTGGCTGTGACTTTGCCGGAGCTACCGAGCTTGGTGGCGCCGAAGGGCGGCGCATTCGCGTCGGTGATGGTGGTCTCGCCCCAGGTCGTGTCTGCCACGGAGTAGGCGTCATAGCCCGTCGACTGGGCGGTGGTGGCGAAGACGCGCAGCGTGGCCGAGGTCACGGTCCCGGTCACGCCCGTCACGTTGAACTTCAGGTACGAGCGTACGACCGGCGAACCGTCGACCCTGATCTGAGCTGAGGTGCCGAAGTTGGCAGTCGAATTCGAGGCATCGACATAGCTGTCGGCGACCGGAGTCAACGTGCCGCTGCCGGGTGTCGGCGTGGGTGTCGGTGTCGTGGTCGGAGTGGGCGTCGGAGTTGACGTAGGTGTC
>DATEXG010000026.1:0-19746 GCA_035257225.1 Candidatus Limnocylindrales bacterium | reverse complement strand
CGTTGCCGGCGCTGCCCTGGCCGCGCTTCGCGATCTCGTCGAGAGCGGCCGCTTCCGCGAGCTCGTACTCACGCGCATCGACGGCGAGCCGGTGGCCACGTCGGCGTGGCGGCCCCGGCTCGAGGAGGCGGGCTTTGCGGCCGGGTACCGCGGTCACGCTCTCAGGCCGGTGGCTCGGCGCGTTGCGGCCGGGGGCCGTGGATGAGCGAGATCGCGGTCGGAACCTCTCCGGTTGAGGGCGGCTGGGTCGCCCGCGTGACCGTCGCCGACCGCGGTGGCAGCCTCGAGTTCGAGGTCCGTGTGACACGAATCGAGCTGGCTCGGTTCGCCCCCGGAGCGACCGACCCGACCGACCTGGTCCGGCGTTCGTTCCTCTTCCTGCTGGCCCGCGAGCCAAAGGAGTCGATCCTGAGCTCGTTCGGCCTGTCGGAGATCGTCCGCTACTTCCCCGAGTACGAGCGCGAGATCCGCCGCGCCGGCTGAGCTTCCCATCGCCCGGGGGCTTCCCATCGCCCGGGGGCTCTCCGTCGCCGGGATCCCGCCACTGGCGCGCCCGCGGGCCACGAGGGGCGGCCTTCGCCGATCAGGCTCCCAGGCCGAAGAACGCTCGGAAGCGAGCGCGAACCACACGGCGCATCGTCAGCGCCGTTCGCTCCGGACTGCGCCGCCAGTGGAGGCACCACAGCCGGGCCGCCGCCGTCCCCGCCTGGGCGGCTCCCGGCCAGGTCGATGGGGTCAGCCAGCGGAAGGCCTCGGGGTGGGTCCACGCCCACGGGACGATGGCCCAGACGAACACGAGGTAGTCCACCCGGATCGGGCGCTGGAACGAGAAGAGCACCTGTAGCTGGACGAGAGTCGCCGGCAAGGTCAGCGCCGTCAACGCCAACGCCAGCAGGAACCAGCCCACGCCCCACAGCCGGCCTCGTGGCGAGAGGAACGGCCAGAAGATGCCGGGCACCCACTTCATCGTGGTCGCGACCATCCACAGCAAGCCGGCCAGCGCTGGGCGGGAGAACTGCGCCCCGAAGAGCAGCAGTGTCAATGGCAGGTTGATGTTGCCCGTGTCGAGGTTGGCGGCCAGCGGGAACATCAGCACGAGGAGCAACACCGCGGTGGTCATCGGCCGGCGCTGGTACGCCCAATGGACACTCCACAAGAACCCGATGACCGTGGCGCCGCGCCAGACGAACCAGGCCACATCCCAGGGCAGGATCGACCACGGCACGAAAAGGGGCAGCATCCAGGGCGAGTAGACGTATGGCATGAAGGGCCCGGTCGGGTGATACGGATCGCCGCCGGTGAGCCACAGGCGTCCTGCGGCCCAATACGCCCGTGTATCGGCGCCCGCTGCCTCGCCTCGAGCGATCAGGCCGGCCAGCACAACTCCGGCCACCAAGCCCAGGATGACCATCATCGTCAGGCGGCGCGGGTCTCTGATGCGGTTGATCTCGTGGCGGATGGCGCGCCGGAAGACTCCCGCTCGCCGCCGCGTCGGCCGATCCACTCTGGCCACGGCCGGCAATGCGGCAGCCCGCCCGGAGAGGCGGTCCGATACCCGCTCCGAGCGGGATGGCTTTGCCATCGGGGAGCCGCCCGGGGGCGGGTCGGCGCTGTCGGCCCTTGGGTTTCGGGTGCTCATGAACGCCGGGTCACTCCGAGGGAGGCGATGCGGGCAGCTCAGGCGATCGGGCTGCGAGGCCGGGAGGCGCGACTCGTGATGGAATGATCGCCTCCTCCTTGAGGTGCGTCGAAGGGATGATGCGAGCACCGGGCCCGGGGTGCAAGCCCCGACCCAATTGCCGGACCGCCTCCTGATGCGGCCGCGCCGTCACCGTCTAGATGACCCCTCTGCGATCGCGGCCCGGAAGCTCGACGCCGCCGCGCGGTCAGCGCAGGTAGGACTTGCCGCAGGTGTCGCACACGGTGTAGACGGCGCGAGCGTTGCGCGCATATCCGGCCGAATGGAGCAGCCCTGAGCAGCCATTCGTGGGGCACTTCCAGACCCACCACCGCCCCTCTTGCTGGAGGGCGATCGCCTCCGACCTGACCTTGTCTGCCAGGCCCGCGTTGGCGGCATAGGCTCGCGCGACCTGCGAAGCCCGCTCCTCCTCGCTCTCGCTGGAGTACGGGTAGTTCTGGCTGATGTTCGATGACACGGTCGTACTCCGTGCTGCCCGCGTTCTAGGTTTCCGCGGGGCCGAACCGGTGGCAGGGGCGGTGTGAGCGCGGCGAGCCACCGGCAGCGGGAGTATAGACCGGCTCCTGGGGACGTCCGAACGGAACCCTCCTGGCGAATCCGCGGGCGTGATCCTGCCGACGATCGAGCGCACCCGCTAGGCTACGCACGGTGAACCGCTCGATCACATCGATGCTCGTGGCCACGTTCGTGCTGCGCGTCAGCACGGCCATTACCGGCGGCATGCTGGTCTTCCTGGTGGACGATCTGACCAGGCACCACGGTCACGGGCCCGTAATCCTCTCTTTCCTCACCGGCGGGTTCTACGCGACTGAGCTGACGGGGGCGATCGTCTTCGGGATCCTGGCCGATCGATACGGTCGCAAGGTCATCATGATCCTCGGCCCGCTCTTCGGATCGATCGCCGTGTTCATGACCGGGCTCACAACCCACGTGCCTGTGCTATTCGTAACCCGGCTGCTGGAGGGCAGCTCGACAGCGGCCTCGATTCCGTCGACGCTCGGCTTCATCGCGGCCGAGACCGCCCATGACGAGAAGTTGCGCGGCCGGGTCGTGTCACTGTTCGAACTGGTCTCCCTGGGAGGGATGCTGGCCGTCGGCCCGGCCCTTGCGGGGCTGCTGTGGGATGCGTATGGCCGTCCAGCCTTCTTCCTCAACTGCGGCTTCTATCTGGTGGCACTGGCCCTGTATGCATACGGCGTCTCGGAGGTCCCGCGCGATCGCCAAAGGGACCTGGCCGGCAGTCCCGATGCGGCTCCGGCCACCCTGGCGAGGTACCTCAAGATCGTCAGGAACCGCAAGGTGCTGCTCTTCGCCCCCACCTGGCTGGCCATCAACGCGATTCTTGGGCTTTGGGCCGGGCAGGGGCTCCTGCTGATCAAGGGCAACATGCAGGACTCGAGCCAGTTCCTCATGCGGGGCATCTCGGCATCCGCCATCGGCTTGGGCGAAGCCGTCCTGGCGGTCATCTTCGGAGCCGGAATCCTCTTCTGGGGAACGGTCTACGCCCGCTTCCGCCGGACGACTCTTCTGCTCCTGGGCTTCGGCGCGTTCGTCGCCATGACGATCGACGTCCTGGCGGTGAACCATCTCGGGGGATCGTCGAATGTGGTCCTGGCTGCGCTGGGGCTCGTCGCCGTGGTTGCCCTGTTCGTGATGTCCGGCGCCACGCCGGCGGCCGTGGGCCTGCTGGCCGACGTCAGTGAGGGTTTCGAGGAGGATCGGAGCGCTCTCATGGGCCTCTACTCCGTCTTCCTGGGCCTCGGCCAGGTCCTGGCCGCCGTGATCGGCGGCGTCGCCGCTTCGTGGAAGGGTATAGACGGGCTGGTCGTGGCTACGGTGGGATTGCTAGCCGTCGGAATTGCTGCGCTGGTGAACCTGCGGGGGCATGAGTCCGTGATGCTAGACGGCCCGACCGCCGGGCTCCAGACCGCCCTCGGCGTCGAAGCCCTCCGCGGTCCGATTCCCACCCCCACCGCAAACAGGCGGAAGCCCTAGGCAGCAGCCAAGGAGAACCGATGACCGTCGCCATCGTCACCGATTCCGGCTCGGACCTGACCCCCACGCAACTGCGCGAGAACAGCATCCGGCAGGTCCCGCTCTCGGTGTCGATCGGGGACCGCAGCTACCTGTCGCCGGACGAGCTGACGGCCGAGGAGTTCTGGCGCCTGATGCGCACCCCGGGCTGCCCTGTTGCCCACACCGCCGCGCCGAGTGCGGGCCAGTTCAAGCAGGCTTTCGAGCTAGCCTTCGAAGAGGGTGCGGACGGCATCGTCTGCGTCTGCCTGAGCGAAACCCTTTCGGGCACCATCGCAAGCGCCCGAATGGCGAGGGAGATGCTGCCCGGTCGCGAGATCCACATCGTCGACTCGCGTTCGGCGTGCATGGCCATCGGCGCGCTGGCGCTGCGGGGGGCGACCATGGCGGCCCATGGGGCACCGGCCGTCGAGATAGCCGCCGAGATGAACCGGCTCCGCCGAGAGACCACCTTCTTCGTGGCCCTGGACACACTCGATTACCTTCGCAAGGGAGGGCGGATCAGCCCCGCCAGGGCTGCCGTCGGCGGGCTCCTCTCGGTTAAGCCGATCATCACAATCGAGGAGGGAATAATCATCACGGCGGATCAGCCGAGGACCCGGACCAAGGCTCTGGCGAGGGTCTCGGAGTTGATCGAAGCCCAGCCAGCGACCGAAATCCACTTCCTCTACTCACCCCCGGCGGACGTGGGAGCCTTCCGGGAGGCCGTGCTCGCGCGCATGCCCGAGCCGGCCCCGAAGCTGGTCACCGCGCAGGTCATCGGCCCGGTGATCGGGACCCACGTGGGCCCGGGCGCGTACGGCGCCGCGCTGGTTCTTGAAGGCCGCGCGGTAGAAGGCCCCTAGCCGCGATTGCCGGCGATTCGTTTGGCAATTCGCGGGCAACGCTGGCGGAACGTTAGGCCAATCGGCGTTGCTGGTGGTGACATCGGGCAATGGCCAACTTGGGTGGCAGGTCTATACTCGGCCCCAAGTGGAACCTGCGGCGCTGCTGTCCGTGACAAGCGGAAGGCCGCCGCTACATGGTCGAGATCGTCGGGGTATGGCTGCTGACCGCCGGTCGAATCGAGCCGGCCGGACGAGCCGATCCCCAGACAGACGGTCCCGGCTCTGGGAGGGTATCCCGCCGATGGCGACAGAGAAGATCGCAGCCGCGATCAATCCTTGGCACGTCGCCCAGCAGCAGTTCGACCTTGCTGCCACGCATCTGGACCTTTCCCCCGGCCTCCGCAAGGTCCTGCGCGAGCCCAAGCGCGAGCTGACCGTCCACTTCCCGGTCAAGATGGACGACGGTACGGTGGAGGTCTTCACCGGCTATCGAGTCCAGCACAACCTGTCCCGCGGCCCGGCGAAGGGTGGCATCCGGTATCACCAGGACGTTAGCCTCGATGAGGTCAAGGCCCTGGCAATGTGGATGACCTGGAAATGCGCCGTCGTGGGGATCCCCTTCGGCGGCGGCAAGGGAGGCGTAACGGTCGATCCCAAAAAGCTGAGCCTCCGCGAAGTGGAAGGGTTGACCCGCCGCTTCGCGACCGAGATCAGCATCCTTATCGGCCCGGAGAAGGACATTCCGGCCCCTGACGTGAACACCAACTCTCAGACGATGGCCTGGATCATGGACACCTACTCAATGCATGTCGGGTACACGGTCCCGGCCGTTGTCACGGGCAAGCCCATCCCGCTAGGCGGCTCGGAAGGCCGCAACGAAGCCACGGCCCAGGGCGCGGTTTACACGATCATCGACGCGGCCCGCCATCTGGGGATGGATCTCACGAAGTGCCGCGTCGCCGTCCAGGGCTTCGGCAACGCGGGCGCAATAGCCGCTCAGCTCATGTTCGCTCAGGGCTCGACAATCATCGCTGTGAGCGATTCGACCGGCGCGATCCACCGGCCCGAGGGCTTCGATCCAAGTTCCGTGCTGGCCTGGAAGCAGGAGCACCATTCGGTCGTCGGCCTCCCGGGCACCAGGGAGATCAGCAACGCCGAACTGCTCGAGCTCGACTGTGACGTCCTCATCCCGGCCGCTCTCGAGAACCAGATAACCGCGGCCAACGCCGGCAAGATCCAGGCCCGCGTGATTGCCGAGGCTGCCAACGGGCCTACCACCCCGGAAGCGGACGAGATCCTGTACGAGAACGGCCGGTTCGTGATCCCCGACATCCTCTGCAACGCCGGTGGGGTCACGGTCAGCTACTTCGAATGGGTCCAGGATCTGGAGCGAGATTTCTGGAACGTCGAACACGTAAACGAGAAGCTGCGGGCGGTCATGAGCAAGGCCTTCGCCAGTACGCTTGACATGAGCCTCAGGCAGAAGGTGAACATGCGGACGGCGGCCTACCTGCTGGCCGTCCAGCGAGTTGCGGACGCCACGTCCGTTCGAGGCCTCTACCCGTAGACTGGGGTTTGGCAAACTCCGTGGCGGCTCCGACGTACCCCCTCGCGTCGGGGCCGCTCTCTGCCTGGGCGACCACGAAGGTTCGGGCGGGGAGCGTCGTCCGGGTGGCGTCTCGGTGCTACGATCCCTCGGCTGACTACGCCGCTAGCCACCCGAGCGACCGGCATCGCGGACCGGAGCCGCTCGGGATAGGAGCATCCATGCTCGACCACGAAGAGAAGTTCCTGTTCAAGGAGGAGACGCTCCACCTGGCCAACGCCCTGGCCGAACCGGGCGTTCTGGACAACGTCGAGGATCTCCTGACCGACGTCATCACCAGTCCGCGCTTCGACTCCGAGGTCTTCACCCTCGAACGGTCGCTCCAGGTGATGCTCGGGGCGCGGGCCGGCGCAACACTGGTCGGACTCCTGACGGTCACCCCCGAAGTCTTCGACGAAACGGCCGAAGTGCGAATCCCGCCGGAGGTCCAGGAGCGAATGATCGCCTGGCGAGCTCGCTTCGGGCTGGCGATCGACAACGCTCTCAACTACCTGAACAATCCCGACGGCATCCAGGGTCACAACTTCTCCACCCAGATCGCCCACGCCGACGAGAGACAGGTGCTTCAGGGCCGGCTGACCCTGGTCCGCTACAACAACGAGCCGCAGTTCTTCCTGGCAGACGCCAGCGTCTTCTTCGGGCTCGTGGTCGACATACTCGAGCGGCTTGGGCCCTACCTCGGACCGGACACGGTGGATACCGAGACCGTGGGGCGGTTGCGGGACGCGATCCAGCTCGTGGAGCGCAAGACGATCAGCCGGGGCTAGGTCCCACTCTCCAGAGTCCTACGTAGCAAAGGACGGCCGCCAGAAAGGCGGCCGTCCTTCTCTTGGGGGGAGGCGTCAGAGCTGGGGCTTGTCGGGATCGGTACCGGGCGCCGCGGACCCGGGCTGTTCGGCAGGCGGCACGGCTGACCCCGGAGCCGGCCACGTCGCCGGTGACTGCGGCAGCGGTGCCCCTGCCGGATAGGGTGACCCCCAGCCGACCTGGCGGTGCTGGACCGGCTGAGCCACCGTAAACGGCAGCAAGCGGCGCCGGAGCGGGTCGAGGACCTTCGCGATGAGGGTCAGCGCGAGCAGCAGCAGCAACAGAGCCAGCGTCACGGGCAGGATCAGGACAACGACCCAGATCGCCGCCGTGGCCGCGTTCTGGCCCACACCGCCGAGTTCGGCCGCCGCCTGATTGAACTGCTCGCCCGCACTCCACGGGCCCGGCGTGGCGGAAGGCTGCGGACTCGGAGTTGGGCTCACGCCGGGCTGCGGCACTTCGAAGATGACCGTCAGGGTGCTGTAGGCCGACTTGTCGGTCAGGCCTGCCAGCTGCGCTGTCAGCTCCTCGATCTGGCCCTGGACGTCGGACAGGCGCTGCTGAACACTGAGGACATCCGCTATGGTCGTGGCCTTGTCCATGATCGCCTGGACAGCCTTTTCCGAGGCCTTCAAGTTGTCGATGCGGGCCTGCAGGTCAACGATCTGGCCGCCGACCGACTGGGAGTCGCTGTGCTCGGCGATGACCTTCTTGCCGAGCTTGCGCATCAGACTGACCGCATCTTCGAACCGATCGACCGGCACGCGGTAGGTCACCGAGGCCAGGCTGCCGCTGCCGGAGGATGTGGTGCGGTCCGAGCCGGCCATCAAGCCGCCCAGGACGTGCATCTGGTCGGTGGCCAAGGCGACGGAAACGTCGATGTCCGCCACTTCGATGGTGATAGAACCCGTCTTGATGATGCGGTCTTCGGGAGCGGCGGCGCCCGGAGCGCCGGTCTGCAGGGTGATGCCGCCGGTCGTGTCGCTCCCGTTGACGGCGCTTGCCGCCGGCGCCGCGGTGGGCCCGGCGAAACCATTGTCGGGCAGACCCGCCGGTGTGGCCTGGGCTCCGTCGATCGGAAAGCCGGGGTTGGGTGGCGTTGGGGCGGCGCTGCTGCTGCTGCAGCCGATCGCCGCGAGCGTTACGAGGATGAGCGCCGCGGCAAGGAATCCTTTGGTTCGCATCGTGTCCCTCTCGTTGGTCCCCTGGATCCGCCGGCAGGTCCGTGCGGGATCCTATCAATGATTGCGTTTCGGAAGCGTTCCCGGTTCACGGAATGCGGCGGCCGCCCCCAGCAGGGCAGCGGCCGCCAGGACTGCGGGCCGGCGTCTCATGCCGGCGTTGCCGCGCTCCGGTTCCGTCCCCGGCCCAGGATGCGGCGAGCGAGCGTGAAGAGAGCGAGCAGGATGAGGAGGCCGAATCCGATCGGCAGGACCACGACGAGGGCCCAGACGCCCATCGTTGCCAGGCCCTGACCGATACGGACGAGGGCTGCCGCGGCCTCGTCGACCTGGCTGCCCAGCGTCCAGTCCTGGGTTGCCTGTGACGTCACGGTCTTGCTCGGAAGCTGGAACGTGACCGTGAGCGTGCTCATGGCCGCCTGATCCTTGAGATGGTCGCGCTGCGCCGTGAGCTGTTCGATCTGGCCCTGGGTCTGGCTGAGCTGGCTCTCGACGGCGATGACGTCCGGGATGGCGACGGCCTTGGCCATGATTGCCTGGAGCGCGCTCTCGGTCGTCTTCAGGTTGTCGAGCCGGGCCTGGAGGTCAACGACCTGCGAGGAGACGTCGCTCGTGTCGGTCTGTTCCGCTAGGGTCGTCGAGCCGATCTTGCGCAGGACACCGAGTGCGTCATCCCAGCGGCCTGCCGGCACGCGGTAGGTGACGGATGCCGCGGCGTAGTCGCCGGTTCCCGACCGGTTGGACGAGCTGACGGAACCTCCCAATCCGGCGATCGCGGACTGGGCCTCCGTCACGGCCTTGTCCAGGTCGGTGACCTCGAGGGAGAGTTGGCCCGTCTTGACGATAAGTGCGGAGTCGAGCGCCGCGAGCAACTGATCCGGCTGGCCAGGCTCCACGGCCGGATTCTGGTTCGCCGTCTTGTCGACAGCTCCGGCCGCCGGGGCCGGGGCGGCAGTCGCAGCTGCGAATGGCACAGCGCCGTTGCCGGAGTACTCCTGGCTTGTGGCCGTCAGACGTTGTGCGCTGAAAGTCACCGGGGATCCGGCCGGACTGCCCAGGATGTAGGCCCCGGCGATCACCGCCGCCACTGCCGCCAGCGCGAGCGTCCTGACCAGCGCGCGTCGGCTCAGGAGGCGGGAAACGATGCCCCCCCTCGCCGAATGGACGCCCCGGGCTGCAGTCTCCGCGCCGGCGCTGGATTGGGGCTCAGGACCGCCTTCGCGGGGTCTGATTTCATTCATGGTCACGGGTCCGCCCTCCGGTACTCGTCAAGGCCGAGAGATCGGCCGTTCGAGGGGCAGACGTCCGGGAGGGTTTGGCGGTTCCCTGGGAGTTGCGCGGCCGGATGCGGCGCAGCCGGGAAGCGGCGCAGCCGCAGGCCAGGGAGTGGCAGCTACGGCAGAGGATCGTTGTCGATGAGGCGGACGCTGCCGAAGCGCACGGCCAGGGACAGGAGGGCCGGGCCCTCGACTCGCGCCAGCTCCAGGAGAGTGGCCGGATCAGCGCAGCTCACGTACTCCGGCACCGCGAGCGGCTCCGCCGCCAGGACTTCTCGGATCGCGGCACGCAGCGCCTCCCCGTCCCTCTCGCCGGCCTCGTATGCGGCGCGGGCGGCCAGCAACGACGCTCGCAGAACCGGGGCGGCCGCTCGCTGCTGGGGCGTGAGTCGCACGTTTCGTGAGCTCGTCGCCAGGCCGTCGGGCTCGCGCACTATCGGGCAGGCCACGATCTCCGTGGCGATGCCCAGGTCCAGGGCCATGCGCCGGACGACGAGCAGCTGCTGGGCGTCCTTCTGGCCGAAGTAGGCGCGCTCCGCTCCGACCAGGCACAGCAGGATCGCCACAACCGTCGTGACGCCCTCGAAGTGGCGTGGGCGAGCGGCGCCCTCCAGCGGCTCGGTCAGGGCTCCAACTCTGACCGTCGTCTGGAATCCGGTCGGATAGACCTCTTCCACGGTCGGGATGAAGACGATGTCCGCCCCGGCCTCACGGGCGATCGCCAGGTCCGCGTCCTCGTCGCGCGGGTACTTCTCGAAGTCGGCTGTTTCGTTGAACTGGCGCGGGTTGACGAAGATCGTGGCCACGACGGTGGCGCTCTCGGCGCGGGCGCGCCGGATCAGCGAGGCGTGGCCCTGGTGCAGGGCGCCCATGGTGGGTACGAGGCCGATCGGTCGGGGAGCGGTCGCAAGAGCGGCGCGCAGCTCCGTCCGCGTTCGAACGACGTGCGGCCGGAGCGCCGCCCCCGGTGCTGGAGTGGCTTCCGCCATGGCGCTAGAGGTCTCGGTCGAGCGGGATCCCGGGGCCGGCCTCGACCCCTTCGGGGCGGTCCAGCGCGGTCCGTCCGAGCACCTCGTCCAGGGTCGCATCGTCCATGCGGCTGCTCTCATCCGGCCCGGGGAAGGCGCCGCTGGCGACGTCGCTCCGGTAAGCCTCGGCGGCGGCCTTGATGATCGCGTGGAGCTCGGTGTAGTGGCGAGCGTGCTTGGGCGTGAAGTCCGCGCTCATGCCGAGCAGGTCGGTGATCACCTGGACTTGGCCGGAGCAGCCGGCTCCCGCGCCGATGCCGATCGTGGGGACGTCGAGTCGCTCAGTGATCGCTGCGGCCAGCTGCTCGGGGACGAGCTCCAGGACCATGCCGAAGGCGCCGGCCTGCTGAACGGCCAGCGCGTCGGCCAGGAGCTGGCGGCCGGCCGCGCGGGTCTTGCCCTGGACACGATGGCCGCCCAGCTGATGGATCGATTGCGGTGTGAGGCCGATGTGGCCCATGACGGGGATGCCGGCCCGAACGATCGTCTCGATGGTCTTGGCGCTGCGCTCGCCGCCCTCGAGCTTCACGGCGCCGGCGCCGCCCTCCCGCATCAAGATGCCCGCGTTCTCCAGGCTTGCCTCCGGGGTGACGCCGTAGGAGAGAAACGGCATGTCGGCCACGACCAGGGCCCGCTTTGTGCCGCGAACCACGGCCTTGGTGTGGTGGAGCATCTCCGTCATCGTCACGCGGACGGTGCTGTCGTAGCCGAGCATGACCTGGCCCAGCGAGTCGCCCACTAGCAGGATCGGAATGCCGGCGTCGTCCAGGATTCGGGCGGTGGGGTAGTCGTATGCGGTCAGCATGGCGATTCGCTCGCCGTCGGCGTACAGCCGTGCGATCGAAGCAATGGTCAGTCGCGAGGCCTTCTGCGGCGAGGGCATCTGGCTCATCGGTTCGTCTCTGCGAGCGTGGCGCTCTCGCCCACGATGGCAGCCAGGCGGACGACGACGCGATCGAGGAGGAACTCGGCGACATCGTGCTTGGACATCAGCGGCAGCTCTTCGCGCGACCCGTCCGACGTGTAGATGGTGACCCTGTTCGTGTCCGTACCGAAGCCGGAACCGGGCTCGGTCACGTCGTTGGCAACGAGCAGATCCACTCCCTTGGAGTGCAGTTTCTCCTCGGCACGCTCCAACGAACCGGTCTCGGCCGCGAAGCCGACGAGGATGGGCCGGCGGGAGCCCGAGGCGCGGATGCTTGTGCGCACGCGCTCTGCCGTGGCTGCCAGGAGATCGGGCGTGGCGTCCATCTCGAGGGTCATCCCGGACGCGCGGCTGACCTTCTTGCCGGAGGGACTGTGCGGCCGGAAGTCGGCCACCGCGGCGGTCATGACCAGGACGTCGAAGCGGGGGCCGCTCGGTGGGGTCAAGGCACGCAGCGCGGCCTCCATCTCGGCGGCGGTCTCGGCGTGGGCGACGTGGGCTCCGGCGGGCGGTTCAACGGTGTGATTGCCGAGGATGAGCGTCACGGCCGCCCCCCGATCGAGCGCCTCTTCGGCGATGGCGATGCCCATCTTGCCGCTCGACCGATTGCCGACGAAGCGGACGGGGTCGATCGGCTCCGCGGTGCCGCCGGCGGTGACGACGACGTGGCGGCCGGCGAGATCGGTGCGCGACGACCCGGCCGAAGCCGATCTGCCCGGGGCGCCATTCTGGGAGGCCGCCCCGTCCGGAGTGCCTGTCACGGCGGCCGACGTCCCGCCCAGCGCCCGGACTGTCGCGTCGACGATGAGGTCCAGGGATGCGAGCCGCCCCTGGCCCACCATGCCCGAAGCGAGCGGCCCGGTCTCGGGCTCCACCAGGTAGTAGCCGAACTCGCGCAGCCGGGCAACGTTGGCCTGCGTGGCCGGATGGGCGTACATGCCGCCATCCATCGCCGGAGCCACGATCACGGGAACCGAGGTAGCCAGGCAGGCGGCGGTGATGGAATCGCCGGCCAGGCCATGAGCCATGGCCCCGAGCCAGTGGGCCGTAGCAGGGGCCACCACGATCGCCTCCACGTCGTGGGCGGTGCTGACGTGGCCGATTCGCCCGTCGGCCTGCAGGGCCAGGACGTCGGAATCGACCGGGTGCCGGCTCAGGGTCTCGAGCGTCAACGTTCCGATGAACTCGGTCGCCGAGGCGGTCATCAGAACGCGGACGTCCGCTCCTTCGGTCTGGAGCAGGCGGAGCAGGTCGACCGCCTTGTACGCCGCGATGGAACCGGTGATCCCGAGGGCGATGCGGCGGTCCTGGAGGCGCCCTCCTTGTTCGGTCATGTGTCTTGCTCCGAGATGACGTGGATCGACCCGGCCGCGCTGCCGGTCCAGCCGATCGTATCGTCGCCCGGGACCGACGGCTCGCCATTCGCAACCGCCCACAAAATGGCCAGGCCCTTCAGCGTGAGCTCGGGGTCGATGGCGTCGACGCCGGGCAGCTGGCGGGCCCACGGTCCGGCCGACAGACCGCCGGTCAGGACCACCTGGATCTTCGAGCCGTCGACCTTCTCGGCTCGAGCGAGCTCGGTCTTGATCCGCTCGATCAGACCCAGGGTGAGTGCCCTATAGCCCAGGACGATGCCCGACTGCATGGCCGAGACGGTGTCCGTGCCGATCGCCTTCGGCGGTTCCACGAGCTCGATCCGGGGGAGGCGGGCGGTTCGAGACGCGAGCGCTTCCAGGCCAAGCTCGAGACCGGGCGTGATGGATCCGCCGACGTACGCCCCGTCGCGGGCGATGCAGTCGAAGGTCGTTGCCGTGCCGAAGTCAACGACGATGGCCGGAGTGCCGTACAGCCGAGCCACCGCCAGGCCGTTCACGAGGCGATCCGCGCCGACCTCGGTCGGGCGCTGCATTCGGATCGGCATGGGCATGTTCCCGGCCGTCGCGATCACCATCGGCAGGCCGCGCCGTTCGGCCATCGAAGAAGCCACGCCCGTCAGTGCGGGCACCACGCAGGCGAGCGAGATACCGGTGACGTCGGCCAGCGACGCGCCGTCGAGATGGAGCATTCCGTCGAGGAGAAGCTCGAGCTCGTCGGCCGTGCTTGCCGCCCGCGTCGCCGCCCGGCGGCTGGCCATGATGGTCTCCCCGTGGACGAGGCCAAGGGTGACGTTGGTGTTGCCGATATCGAGGGCCAGGAGCATGGACCGATGATAGCGCGCCCTCGGGCCTCGGCTCCGGTCGGGAGCCATCTCGGACGCAGAATCCCGAGTTCTGGTGGCCCCGAGCCTCTTGTCGCGTCTCCTGCCGCTGAGTTACGATCCGCGGGTCTGTCACCGGCATCCCAATCGTCACCCCCGCTGCCCTCAGGAGGAGTGGTGTCGTCCGTGCCGCCCGCGAAGTTCTTTGTCAATCGCGGCATCGTCTCGAGCCGGACCGACCAACTCAACGTCCTGCGCCCACTCGAGAAGCAGACCGTGGCCTACCGGTACTACCGCGGCCACGAGCTGGTTCAACACGGGTTGGGTTGGGTGGAGCGGATCGTGGCGAACGATCCGGAGACTTCGACGTTCTTCACCCCGCTCTCGATCTGCTTGAACGTGGACTCGTTTGAGCATCTCGAGTTCGAGACCCGTCCCGACCAGCTGCTCTCGTATCGCCTGGTTCAGGGGGACGAGGCCGTCGTGATCGATTTCGCGCCCGCCGGAGTGCCTGCCGGCGACGCGCTCGAGCCCAAACAGCTCGAGTTCGATACGTCCGGCTACGTCCAGATGGAGATGCTCGGCCCCGATCCGAACGAGGACGAGTAGGGGAGCCTGAACCGCGCGAGTGTGATCGAAGGAGATGGCGGAGACCGACCCGAGCGAGGGCGTGGTGGGGCCGCGTGGATACGCGGTCAGGAGGAAGGGCGCCGCCCGGATAGGTGGAGTTCCGGGTGGTTAGCCGATCGGTGGGATAAGACCAGGAAGACACCAGAAGGAGACACCGTTGGAAGCCGTAGCGCGCTACTTCAAGTTTGCCGAGCGCGGCACGAACATCCTGACCGAGAGCCGGGCTGGCCTGACCACGTTCATGGTCATGGCCTACATCATCTTCGTGAACCCCAGCATCCTGCTCGGCGGTATCGCGGCTGCCAAGCTGCCCGTCGCGCCCGGGGATGCGGTGGCATACGCGGCCGCCACGGCTCTCATCGCCGGCATCATGACGATCGCTATGGGCGTCATCGGCCGGTACCCGCTCGCCCTCGCCGCGGGCCTCGGCATCAACGCCATCGTGGCGTTCACGCTCATCGCAGGGAAGGGCCTTACGGTCGCCGGTGCCATGGGCGTGATCGTCCTCGAAGGTCTCGCGATCACAGTCCTGGTCGTTATCGGACTTCGAGAGGCGATCATGGCTGCGGTGCCGCTCGCGCTCAAGCGATCGATCGGCGTCGGCATCGGCCTCTTCATCCTGTTCATCGGGTTCGTCAACGGCGGCATGATCATCACGCCGCAGGGTGGCTCGCCGATCGTCGCCCTTTCGTTCCCAACCCAGACGGGGCAGTTCGTCTTCCTGTTCGGCCTCCTGATCACCTTCTCGCTGTACGTCCTCAAGGTCCGTGCGGCGCTGATCATCAGCATCTTCGTTACTACGATCGTGGCGCTCATCGCCGGCGTCACGAAGATTCCCGACAGCGGCCTGACCGTCACGCCGTCGTTCTCCACACTGGGCAACTTCGACCTGGGCAACGTCTTTAGCAAGCTCGGCCTGATCACCGCCCTGCTCACTATCTTCGCGATCATGCTGAGCGACTTCTTCGACACGATGGGCACTGTTACCGGTATCGCCGAAGAGGCCGGTTTGACGGATGAAGACGGCTCCGTTCCCGGTATCGGGCCCGTGCTCCTGGTCGACTCGCTGGCCGCAGTGGCCGGCGGTATGGCCGGCATTAGTTCGAACACGACGTACATCGAGTCGGCCGCCGGCGTGGCCGAAGGCGGCCGAACGGGCTTCGCCTCTGTCGTCACCGGCGTCCTGTTCCTGCTGGCCGTCTTCCTCTCGCCGCTCGCCGGCATCGTCCCGTCCCAGGCCACGGCTCCGGCCCTGGTCCTGGTCGGCTACCTGATGTTCACTCTGATCAAAGACGTGAACGTCGCCGACGTCGAAGACGGGCTCCCTGCTCTGCTGACCATCATCCTGATGCCGCTCACCTACGACATCACCGTCGGCATCGGCGCCGGCTTCATCTCGTGGGTACTTATCAAGCTGCTCAAGGGCAAGTGGAGCCAGGTCCATTGGCTGATGTACGCAGTCAGCATCTCGTTCCTCGTCTACTTCGCCAAGGATTGGATCCAGACCTTCATCAAGTAGCCTCCCCGAGGCCCGCTATGCGGCCGGCGTCCGAAAGGGCGCCGGCCGCTTCGTGTCTGCGAACGACCCGGCTGCGCGGCCTCGCGGCCGCCATCGGCTAGCATTCGCTGGATGTATGAACGCACAGCTCTGCCGAACGGGCCGCGGGTCATCACGGCCCGCCTCGCCGGAGCTCGCTCCGTCTCCATTGCCGCCTACGTTCTGGCCGGCTCGCGCCTGGAATCGGCCGAGGAGGCGGGCGCGGCCCACTTCATGGAGCACATAACGTTCAAGGGGACTGCCGCATACCCCACCACGCGCGCCGTCTCGCAGGCGATCGAGGGAGTAGGCGGCAGTTTCAATGCCGCCACCGATCGCGAGTCGACGGTCTACTGGGTCCGCGTTCCGCTCCGCGAAGCTGCCCGCGGCATGGACGTCCTGGGCGAGCTGATCGTTCGACCGCGTCTCCGGAGCGAGGAGATCGAGTCCGAGCGGGCCGTCATCGTGGAGGAGATCCGCTCCTACCTGGACGACCCCGGCGAGCATGTCCACACGCTCTTCGACCTCGCCATGTTCGGGGACACGCCCCTCGGCCGGGAGATCGCCGGAAGTGAGGAGAGCGTTCGAGGCCTGCCCGAGGAGAACCTTCGAGCTTTCTGGGCCTCCGCTTACCGGCCCGGCAATGTCGTGGTCGCGGCCGCGGGAGACATCTCCCACGCCGAGATCGTCGCCCTGGCGGAGCGCGCCTTCGGGACCGGCGAGGCCAATCACTCGTCGTTCAGCCCGGCGCCTGCGCTTCCGGCCGGAGAACGCGTTTTGTCTGTCCGCCGCGACACTACGCAGGCGCAGCTCTGTCTGGGACTTCCGGGTCTCCGCAGAGATGACCCTGAGGCCTGGACACTTGAGGTACTTAACGCCATCCTCGGGGATGGCATGAGTAGCCGGTTGTTTCAGTCCGTCCGCGAGGAGAAGGGCCTCGCCTACGACGTGAGCTCGTACATCGTCGACTATGCCGACGCGGGGGCTTTTGTCGTTTCGGCAGGGGTCGATCCCGGCAAGATCGGGCCTGCCGTGGGCGCGATCCTGGAGGAGCTGGCGCGAGTCCGCGACGTCCCGGTTCCGGAAGACGAGATGGCTTTGTCGAAGGCATACCTGGCCGGACGGCTCGAACTGCGGATGGAGGAAACCCGCCATGTCGCCTCGTGGTTGGGCGGCCAGGAGGCGTTGCATGATCGAGTCCTGACCCTCGAGGAGGCCCTGGCGGAGCTCGACGCGGTTACGAGCGAAGGCGTCCAGCGGCTGGCCGGCCGGCTGGTGCGCGAGGACGCCCTCCGTCTGGCCGTCGTGGCGCCGCCCCGGCGGGGTCGCCATTTCGAATCGCTGCTGCAGCTCCCGGGAAGCCCGGCATGAGAAGCGGCAACAAGCCGCGCCGTAGGTCCGGGGCCGGGACGGTCCAGGCTCCGCCGAGCCTCGAGCCGGTCGCGGCCGACGAGCAGTCCGGGACGCAGCTGCCGCTCGAGCCCCTCGAAGAGCCCGCCGAGATCCTGGTCCGATTCTCCACCGACGAGCCGGATGCCGCCGCCGAGCGACCGCCCGAAGGCGAAGCCGTCGCCGAGCCGGCCGCCGAGGCCGCCACCCATCCAGCGGCCGAGACCCTTGCCGAGCCGGCCGCCGCAGGTCCGTCGGCGTATGAGCCTACTGAATCGGGGCCGGTCGAGGACGCCTCGCTGCTGCTGCGACTCGCTCGGATCCACCTGCGGACCGGCTCCCTGACAACCGCCCGCGCACAGCTGGAATCTCTCGCCGGACGCAACCAGCTCGATACCGCCGGCACGCTGGATCTGGCAGAGGCGCGCTGGCGAACCGGCGATCTTCACGGAGCCGGCCAAGCCGCGGGCGCGTACCTGGCCGCCAACGGCGGCGAAGCGCTTGGCCTCGTCATCGCGGCCGAGGCCGCTTCTCTCGGCAACCACGACCTCGAGGCGCGACGCCAGATGGAACAGGCCGTGCTGCGGACGCTGACGAGCCTCGACGCCATCTTCGCCGGTATCCCGCACCGGCTGAGGCTCACGGAGAGCGGGCCGGAGACGATAGCGGCGCCCGAGAAGACTCCCGTCGCGGAGTCGCCGAGAGCGGTGACTCCAGCTACCGAGCTGGCAGCTGAGCCCGAGGCCACGCCCGCCGAACCCGCGGTGGCCGAACCTGAGCCGGCTGCCGAGCCGGAGGCGCAGGCGCCGGCCGAGGCCGAAGCCATCGAAGCGGCTGCGGAAGCCGAGCCTGAGCCCACGCCGGCGGTACCCGTAGCAGAGGCTGCCGGCACTTCCGGCACCGAACTCGTTACCGCAGACGCAGCCACCCAACCGGTCGTCGACTCGGGCCGGGTTCAGGCGGACACCGAGATTGCGGCTGGGATCGCTCTTCTCGAAAAGGGAGACGCGCTGCTTGCTGCGTTGCACCTCGGAGTCGCCCTGCGGATGACTCCCGAGTTGGCGCAGGCAGTCCTCGGTGCAATCGGCGATCGGCACGACCTGGCGCTGGAGCTGGTTCGAGGCGACGCGCTGCGGATGCAGGGTCACGAGCGCGATGCCGGCCAGGCCTATCAATCGGTGGCCAGCGCGCTCAGCGGAGCGCGGACTGCTGCCGAAGCCGCTGCCGAGACTCCGCCCGAAGCTGCCGCCGAGGTGCCCGCGGAACCAGCCGCGACCATTCCAACCCACGCCCCACAGGGAGCGGAGAATCCCGAGCCTCGGCCGCCCGAGCCCGCTCCTCCAATCAGCTGGCTGGATTAGGCACTCCAGCGCCCGACTCTTCGAGGGCCGGAGCGGCGCGGATATGAGGGAGGGACAACCTCGCAGCGCAAGGCGACTTCGCGACCGGCGGCCTGGGCCGTGAGCCGCCACCCGCTACACTCCCCGTCGTATCCATCGACCGCAGGGGTATTCGAACCGTGACCGAACGCACTCTCGTCCTCGTCAAGCCCGACGCCGTCCAGCGCCAGCTGGCCGGCCGGATCATCGCCCGCTTCGAGGAGCGTGGCCTCAAGATCGTCGGCCTCAAGCTCGTCAAGGTCGATCGCGATCTGGCAGAGCGCCACTACGCGGTCCACAAGAGCAAGCCGTTCTTCGAGGGGCTGGTCGCGTTCATCACGTCGAGCCCGCTGGTGGCCGTAGCGCTCGAAGGGCCCAACGCGATCGGCATGGTCCGGGCAATGGTCGGCGGTACCAAGCCTGCCGAGGCGGCCCCCGGCACGATTCGCGGCGACCTGGCGATCGAGATGATTCCGAACCTGATCCACGCCTCCGACGGGCCTGAGACGGCGGCGACCGAGCTGGCGATCTGGTTCCAACCGCACGAGCTGGTCAGCTATAGACGCGAGATCGACCGCTGGGTCATGGGGCCTGAGGCCCGCTGACACGTGGTCGGCCCCGAGAGCTGATCGGGCGCGGCGGAAGCCGGCAGCTAGGTCACGAGGGTCGCATCGGGCGCGTCCAGTTTCGTCGCTGGCTCAGATCCGGCTCTTATTGGATGGGCAGGGGAGCCGGTATCGATGACCGCGTCGGGCTCGCGCTGCTGTTCGGCGAGCCTGACGGGCCCGGACTGCCTGAGGGCCGGGGGTTGTGTGACGCGATCGGAGCGATCGTGGGCTCGGGTGAGGGTGTCGGGGGAGGGGTCGGGCTGGGCGTAGGCACTGGCGTGGCGTGGGCGGCGACGTCGAACGGTATGCCGCCGCGCGAGGCGTTCGTGGCGCCCAGGCCGCCGAAGCTCAAGGCCAGGGAAAGGGCGGCGGCGGCAAGGACCGCGCCGCTGACCCGCAGGGTCCCGTTCATGCCCCACGCCACGACCAACCTGCCACGCAATCCGGGGCCGGCGAGCGATCCGGAGGCGGACGCTGTCGCGGCATCGTCTGCAGAACTCGTCGGCGGCAGGGCCGTCTTGGCCGGCAGGGGCTCGGCGGCGGCCGCGCGCGAGGTCCTCCGCTTCGGCTTGGAAGGCGGCGCGTCCGGTGCGGCCGACGTCGCGGCGGCCACACCTGGCGT
>DATEXG010000025.1:0-2075 GCA_035257225.1 Candidatus Limnocylindrales bacterium | reverse complement strand
CTGCGGCCGGCTGGAGATCGATCGAGACAAGCTGGCTCCTCTCTCCGAATCGGAGGCCACCGGCGGATATCTGCGAGAGGATGCCGCGCGGGCCCTGGACCTTCCGGCCGGGATTCGCGTGGCCGTCGGGGGCGCCGATGCCCCCGCCGCGGCGCTGGGATTGGGCCTGGCCAGCGAGGCCGATTCGCACGGCGCAGTCCTGATCTCCCTGGGGACCGGCGGCCAAGTGCTGGCGCCCGTCTCGGAGCCCAAGGTAGATGCGGAAGGACGGCTGCATGGCCTGTGCCACGTGGTGCCGGGGCAGTGGTGCGTCATGGCCGCGATCCTCTCGGCCGCGGCCTCCCTGGACTGGGTGGTGCGCCTTCTGCACCCGGACGACCCGCATGGCGCTCGCGAGTTGTTGGCCGCCGCGGCCACCGTTCCGGCGGGGAGCGACGGGCTGCTCTTCCTGCCCTATTTGCGGGGTGAGCGGACGCCGCATTTCGACCCGGCGGCGCGCGGAGCGCTGGTGGGGCTGCGAATGAGGCACGGTCCCGCGGAGGTGACCCGAGCGGTCCTGGAGGGAGTGGCGCTGGCCCTGGCCGAGGGCCTGGACTTGATGCGTAGCATCGGCGTGGCGCCGAAGGCGGGCGTGGTGGCCGGCGGCGGTGTGAACAAGCTGTGGCAGCAGATCATCGCCGACGTGCTGGACATGCCCGTCGCGCTCGGGGCAACGGAACACGCCTCGGCTCGCGGCGCCGCCCTCCTGGGCGCCGTGGCCGCGGGGATCGTCCCCTCCTCCACCCAAGGAACGTTGCCGCTCCCCGCCGACACACGAGTCATGGAACCCGATCCGGATCGGGTGCGCCTCTACGCGGAGATGGCCGGCCCTTACCGCGAACTGTACGGCCGCCTGCCGCGCCTGTAGACCTTCCGCGCGGGCCGTCTACCAGCGCTGGTGGACCAGCGGCTTGATCCGCTCCGCGTACATCCGCTCGATCCGCTCCATCGTCGGTGACGGGATCGCGGCCAGGCTGGCGGCTGCCGCGTTGGCTCGGGCCTGCTCTGTTGTCTTGGCGCCTGGGATGGCCGCCGTGACGCCATCGAACATCAGGATCCAGCGCAGGGCCATCTGGGCCATCGTCGCTCCGTCGGGCACGAGGCTTCGCAGCTCTTCCACGAATGCCAGGCCGGTCTCGTAGTCGACTCCGGAGAAGGTCTCGCCCACGTCGAAGGACTCGCCGTGGCGGTTGTACTGGCGGTGATCCGAGGGATCGAAGGTCGTCGCCTTGCTCATCTTGCCGGTCAGCAGTCCCGACGCCAGCGGCACTCGAGCCAGCACGCCCACGTCCCGCCGACTCGCCTCGGCCAGGAACCGTTCGGCCGGCCGCTGGCGGACGATGTTGAAGATGATCTGCACAGTCGCCACTCCGGGGAACTCGATCGCCTTGAGCGCCTCCTCCACCCTCTCGACGCTGACGCCGTAGTTGGCGATGACGCCGGTCTTCACGAGTTCGTCGAGGGCCTCGAAGTGCTCCGGGCTGTAGTAGATGCTCGGGTGAAGGCAATGGAGCTGGACCAGGTCCAAGCGCTCCACGCCCAGGTTGTCGCGGCTCCTTTCGGTCCAAGCGCGGAACGCCTCGGGCGTGTAGTTCTTCATCTCCACCGGCACCCGCCGCCCCATCTTGGTGGCCACGAAGAACTTCTCGCCGCTGCGCTCCCGCAGGAAGCGGCCGATCACCTTCTCGCTCCGGCCGTCGCCGTAGACGTCGGCCGTGTCGATCAGGGTTACTCCCGCGTCGGCGGCTGCGTGGAGGGCGCGCATGCTGTCCGTGTCGTCCACGTTACCCCAGTCCGCGCCGATAGCCCACGCGCCAAAGCCGATCGCGCTGACGTCCCGTCCGGTCTTGCCGAGCCTGCGATACAGCACCGTCGCCACTCCTCTCGTCGGCCGGTCGACACAGCGCAGGCCGGACGTGCGGCCCTGGCGACCGCTCAGAACGCGGGGCGGTCGGCTTCCGGACCTGCCACAGAGTAGCCCGCCGTGAGTCCGAGCACCTTCGGCTGCGCCTCCAGGTTCACAAATCGGCGGCCGA
>DATEXG010000024.1:0-20060 GCA_035257225.1 Candidatus Limnocylindrales bacterium | reverse complement strand
CGGTCCCCGCCCGGCTCCGGCGTGATCGAGACGCGAATCGTGTCGCCGATCCCCTCGGCCAGCAGCAGCGACAGCCCGGCCGACGAAGCGACGATTCCCTTCATCCCCATCCCCGCCTCGGTAAGGCCCAGATGGAGCGCGTAGTCGCCGCGGGCCGCTAACCGCCGGTAGACCTCCGTGAGATCCCGCACGCCGGACACCTTGGCCGACAGGATGATCCGGTCGTGCGCCAGGCCGGTCACTTCCGCCAGCTCGGCCGAACGCAAGGCGCTCTCGACCATCGCTTCGATCATCACGTCGCGCGCGTCCTTGGGTTGCGGCAGGCGTGCGTTCGCGTCCATCAGCTCGGCCAGAACCGCCTGGTCCAGCGAGCCCCAATTGACGCCGATCCGGACCGGTTTGCCGTTATCGATCGCGACGCGGACGATCGCCTCGAAGTGGTCGTCGTGGTGGCGGCCGGACCCGACGTTGCCGGGGTTGATACGGTATTTGGAGAGGGCGCGTGCCGTCTCCGGGTAGTCGGCCAGCAGCTTGTGGCCGTTGTAGTGGAAGTCGCCGACGATCGGCGCGGAGACTCCCAGTCCGCGGACTTTGCGCACGATCTCCGGAACGGCGGCCGCGGCGGCCGCGGTGTTGACCGTAATGCGAACGAGCTCAGACCCGGCATGCGCCAGCTGCGCAACCTGGAGCGCGGTGGCGTCCGCGTCCGCCGTGTCGGTGTTCGTCATCGACTGAACGACGATCGGATGGCCACCGCCGACGATGACGCCGTCCACATTGACGGCCGCCGAGCGGCGTCGCGGCCCGAAGGCCTGCCCGCCCATGACTACTGGCCGGCCCGCACTATGTCGAAGAAGCTCACCCAGGCGATGAATGCCATCAGCAGCCCGAATCCGATCAGATTGGTCGCGATCTCGAGCGCTCCGACGCCACGCATGCCGAAGACCCGCTTCACCACCATGATCGCGACCTTGCCGCCGTCGAGAGGCGGAAACGGCAGGATGTTCACCAGGGCCAGGTTGGCCGACAGGATGCCCGCCAGCAGCAGGAGAAGCATCGGAGCATCGTTCTGGGAGAGCACGTGGCCCACATCCGCGGCTATCCCAACCGGTCCCGCGACGCCGGGCGGACCCTGGGTCGGATTGGTGGCGATCTGCTTACCTACGTCGCCGAGCGCAACCAGCACAAGGGTGAGGGCTTTGGCCGTGCCGCCGACCGAAGTCTGGATCGCATCGACCGGATTGCCCTGCGTGTACGCGAACGAGAAGCCCATGCTGACGCCCAGCGACCCGGAGTGCTGGTCGTCTGGAACTCGCAGATGGACCGTCAACGAGCGCTGTTGGCCCGCGCTGTCGGCTACCACCATGGTCACAGTCTGGCCCGCGTGCGATAGAAGGTCCGATCTCCACGCCCCGAACGGATCGGAACCGAAATCCAGGAGCGAATGCGTCCGGCCGTCGATCGAGACCAGGGTGTCGCCCTTGTTGATGCCCGCCGCCTGCGCGGGCGTCGTCCCGTCCGCCGCAAAGTCGGCCACAACCGGCTGGACCATGGGATTGAAGATCCACGCCACCGCGAACAACAGCAAGACCGCGGTCAGGAGATTCATACCGACGCCCGCGACCATGATCAGCAGCTGCCGCGACAGCGGTGCGTTGCTCAGAGACCGCGAGTCGTCGGAGTCAGTCTCCTCGCCCTCGAGGCGGACGAAGCCGCCGATCGGCAGCCAGTTGAGCGTGTACTCGGTCTCGTGATCGTGCCCCAGGACCTTCGCCTTGGGCGGGAAGCCGATCCCGAACTCCAGGACCCGGACCCCGGTAAGTCGGGCCATGATGAAATGGCCCAGCTCGTGAACGAGGACCAGCCCAACGAGGATGAACAGCAGAACGGGAACCGCCCTGGCCCAGAAGAGAATCCCGTCCAGGCTCATCGGTAGGCCTCTGCGAAGGCGCGAACCTCGGTGTCGAGCGCGACGAGCCCTTCCAGGGACGGCGCCGCTGGACCGGCCTGGCCAAAGCGGTCGACCGAAGCGCCGAGCAGTCGGGCGATGCCGTTGAAGTCGAGCCGGCCGCCCAGGAACCGGGCCACTGCGACCTCATCGGCGGAGATGAGGGCCGCGCTTGCTCGAGGACCGGCGAGACCAGCCTCACGGGCGATCCGAAGGGCGGGAAATCGCCCTTCGTCGGGGGCCTGGAAATCCAGCCGGCCGGAGGCGATCAGGTCCACCGCAGCCGCGGGCGACGGTCGTCGCTGCGGATACGTCAGGGCGTATTGGATGGGGAGTCGCATGTCGGGTGTCCCAAGCTGTGCCTTCAATGAGCCGTCCACGAACTGAACCGCCGAATGGACGACGCTCTGCCGGTGGATGATCACTGAGATCGCCGACAGCGGAACATCGTACAGCCAGTGTGCTTCGATGACTTCCAGCCCCTTGTTGGCCAGAGTTGCGGAGTCAACAGTGATCTTCGCGCCCATCGTCCAAGTCGGGTGGCGAAGAGCTCGCTCAGGCGTCACCGTCGCGAGGTCCGCGACGGACGAGTCCAGGAATGGCCCGCCGGAGGCCGTGAGCAGCAAGCGCTCGATGGCGGCGTGGTCCTCGCCCACCAGGCACTGCCAGATGGCGGAGTGCTCCGAGTCGATGGGTCGGAGCCAGCCCAGCGGACTCGCCAGCGGATGATGAGCGTCTCCCGTAGCGGCGGCTGACCCGGCCGCCAGGCGCCGGACGACCGGCATGACCAGATGTCCGCCGGCCACAAGCGTTTCCTTGTTTGCGGTGGCTACGACCTTGCCGGCCTCCAGCGCCGCCAGCACGGAACGGAGCGCGACCAACCCGCCCGTCGCGACGATCACGAGGTCCACGTCCGGACGCGTGGCGAGCTCTTGCAGTGCGTCCGGACCGCCGGCGAATGCCGTCTCCGGCGGCAGATCCAGACGGGCCGCGGCTCGCGCGTCCGCCAGCGAAACGACGGCCGGTCGGAGAAGGCGCGCCTGCTCCTCGAGGGCCTGCCCTTGCGAGCCGGTGGCCAGGGCAACTACTCGGAACGAGTCCGAATGTCGGACCAGAACGTCGACTGCCTGGCGGCCTATCGAGCCGCCCGAGCCGAGAAGCGCGACCCGCGTCACGCGATCCGGATGGCCGGCACTCCCCTTCCCTGCCGCGGCCGTCACTCAGCGCACCAGCGCAGTTACGAATATCGCGGCGACCGGCGCCGCGAACAGGAACGAGTCGACGCGATCGAGCATGCCGCCATGCCCGGGGATGAGACCGCCGGAATCCTTCGCCCCGGCGGCGCGCTTCAGCATTGATTCGGCCAGGTCGCCGGCTTGCGCAGCGGCCCCGACGAGCGGCCCGAGCAGGAGCCCCAGGAGTGGCGGCTGACCGAGCTGCCAGAGCCCGGCTACCGCCACGGCTGTGACCGCCGCCAGTCCACCAAACAGGCCCCAGTAGCTCTTCGACGGCGAGATGTGGACCAGGAACTTGCGCTTCCCGAGGGCGACTCCGACGCAGTAGGCGCCGGTGTCGAAGGCCCAGACGAGCAAGATGACCAGCAGGATCCAGGCGCGCTCCGCACCGAGCTGGGCGACCAGGGTCGAACCCGCAACTGGACCAAGGGTCAAGGCGTCGACCGGGCCAGACGGAGCCGACCCTGCAAATGGCGGCGCCACCTGGCCGAGACGGACGAGCGCGCCGAGCATGCCCACGTACGTCGCGACGAAGGCCGTCCCGATCCACGCTCCGAAGCCGATCCGCGTGTCCTTGTCCGAGAACGCGGCTATCGCGGCCACGATCAGGACCGTCGCCAGGAGCAGATCCGCGTAGGCGCGCAATTGCGTCGTGGCGGCCACGTCCGCGGCCACGGCAAGCGCCCCGGCGACGCCCAGGGCTGAGATGGCGGGGTATCCGGCGGCGCGCACCAGCCGGACCGCTTCCCAGGCCGCAACGGCAACGAAGACCGCGATCAACGCCGCGAACCAGGGCTCGCCAAGGGCGAGCACGATCAGCAGAGGCGGAACGAAGACCGCCGCGCTCAGGGCCCGCTGCCGGATCATCGGCCGGCCCCTAACGGCCGAATCGGCGCTGGCGGCTCGCATATTCCACGAGCGCGGCGTCGAAGGCCCCGGGGCCGAAGTCCGGCCAGAGAATGGGACTGAAGTAGAACTCCGCGTAGGCGGCCTGCCAGATCAGGAAGTTGGAGAGCCGCTCGTCGCCGCCGGTTCGGATCACTATGTCCGGGTCCGGGAGGCCGGCCGTGTACAGCGCCCCGGCGACGACGTCCTCGTCTATCTCCTCTGGCCGCAGCCCTCGTGCCACCAGCGCGCGGGCCGCGTCGACCAGCTCGGTTCGACCCGAGTAGTTGAAGGCGATGTTGAGCTGCAGCCGCGTGCCGCCGGCGGTGGCGTCGAGCGCCTCCTGGATGGAGACCCGCGTCTCGGCAGGCAGCTCCTCCATCCGACCCAAGGCGCGAACCCGTGCGCCCTGCCGCCGCAGCTCGTCGGTCTCGTTGCGAATCACCTTCTCCACGAGCAAGAAGAGCCCGCCCACTTCCTCGTCCGAGCGGGCCCAATTCTCCCGGCTGAAGGCGTACAGAGAGAGAACCTCGATGCCCCGGCGAACGGCGTGGCGGATGATCTCGCGGATCCCTTCCACGCCGGCCGCATGGCCTTCCATCTCGTTGAGGCCGCGACTTCGAGCCCAGCGCCGGTTGCCGTCCATGATGATGGCGACGTGCCGGGGCAGCTCCTCTCGAGGAACAGAGAAGGCCTCCGTGGGCGCCGCGTCGGGAGACCCAACGACGTAACGTGGCTCCGTCGCCCGTTCCGTCTCCCGGTGAACGAGCGCCGGAGAGTAGGTAGGACGCGAAATCCGGCGAGCCACTAGACCTCCAGGATCTCCTGCTCCTTCGTGGCGCCGACGCGATCCACGTCCGCGATGTGCTTGTCGGTAACCCGCTGCAGGCTCTCGTGCTCCCGGTGCCCCTCGTCCGTACCGATTGTGCCGTCGTGCTCTTCCTTCTTGAGCTGGTCGGCGGCGTCGCGGCGCAGATTGCGGATCTCGACCCGGGCCTCTTCCATGCGCTTGTGGACCTGCTTGACCAGATCCTTGCGCCTCTCCTCGGTCAGGGGCGGTATGTTCAATCGAATGACCGTAGCGTCGACGTTGGGGACCAGGCCGATGTCGCTCTTGATGATCGCCTTCTCGATGGCGGCGAGGACACTGCGATCCCAGGGCTGGATGACGATCTGGTGAGCCTCGGGCACGTTGATTCCGGCGATCTGGTTCAACGCCGTTGGCGTGCCGTAATAGTCGACGAGGATCCGCTCGACGATCGCGGTTGATGCGCGACCTGTCCGAATCCCCTGCAGATCGCGCTCGAGAACCTCCACCGCCCGGATCATCTTGTGCTCTGTGGAGGCCAACGTCTCGGTGCTCATGCGGGGGTCCCTCCCGTGATCAGGGTGCCTACCGATTCGCCCGTAGCGACCCGCCTGATGTTCTCGGGCTTGTTGAGGTCAAAGACGATGATGGGAGTGTCGTTCTCCATGCACAGCGACACGGCCGTCGAGTCCAGGACGCCGAGCCGTTGCGCCAGCACCTGCGAGTAGGTCAATCGGTCGTAGCGCGTCGCCCCGGGATTGGTCAGAGGATCTGAGTCGTAGACGCCATCGACCTTGGTGGCCTTGAGAATGACCTCCGCCCCTATCTCGACGGCCCGAAGAGCGGCTGCGGTATCGGTCGTGAAGTAGGGATTGCCGGTTCCCGCGGCCAGGATGACTACGCGTCCTTTCTCGAGGTGCCGGACGGCGCGGCGCCGGATGTAGGGCTCGGCGACCTCGTTCATGGCGATCGCACTCATGACTCGGGTCGACACGCCGGCCTTCTCTAGGGCGTCCTGCAACGCAAGGCCATTCATGACCGTGGCCAGCATGCCCATGTAGTCGCCTGTGGCCCGGTCCATGCCTTTGGCGGCGGCCGCCAGACCGCGGAAGATGTTGCCGCCTCCGACGACGATGCCGATCTGGACGCCGAGCCGATGGACTTCAGCGACCTGGGCGGCGATGAACGCGCAGAAATCCGGATCGACGCCGTACTGCCGATTGCCGAGGAGCGCCTCCCCGGACAGCTTCAGCAGGATGCGGCCATAGGCCGGCTTGTTGGCAACCCCACCGGCCTGCCCGGCCTCGACCGAACCGGAGGCCTCGCCTGTGGCCGCGGTGGCGTCGCTCATCTACTCCCCCAGCTCGAACCGAACGAAGCGTCGGACCCTTATATTCTCGCCTGTCTTGGCGATCGTTTCAGTGACCAATTCACCTACGGTCCGATCCTGATCGCGGAATGGCTGCTCCATGAGCACGACCTCGGCGAACCATTTCTTCAGCTGGCCGTCGACGATCTGGGCCCTGATGGCTTCGGGCTTCTTGAGGGTGTTCTCGTCGGCAAGGAGCGCCGCTCGCTTGGCCTCGAGCTCATCGGCCGGGATCGCGTCGATCGTCGTGTAGAGCGGGCGCAGGCCGGCGACCTGGACGGCAAGGTTGCGCACAAGCTTCTGGAACTCGTCCGTTCGAGCTACGAAGTCGGTCTCGCAGTTGACCTCGATCAGCACGCCGATCCTCCCACCGGGGTGGATATAGCTGGCCACCTGCCCCTCGTTGGCCGCACGCTCGGCACGCTTGGCGGCAGCGGCCTGGCCGCGTTCCCGAAGGAGCACGGCGGCCTTCTCGACGTCTCCGTCCGTCTCTTCGAGCGCGCGCTTGCACTCCATCACGCCCGCGCCGCTCAGCTCGCGGAGAGCTTTCACCATCTCCGCGGTGATCTTCGCCATGGTTGCTCTGTTCTCCTGTCGTCTGCGTTCGCCCGACCGACCGGCGCCCTTCAGGCGGCCGCGATCGGACGAATTGGGGTCACTCAGTGCGGTCGGTGTGGCTCTTCCTGTTCGCCATCGCGGGGGTGAGACGGAACGGCGTGCACACCTGGCAGAAGCACTTCCTCCTCCTCGACGTCCGGCTCGAACGTCAGGGCTGCGCCGCCCGCCAGGGCCGCGACCAACTCTTCGGAAGCGGCCTCTTCGATCTCCGGCTCCACCGGCGCTTCGGGCTGCTCGGCCTCGCCGGCGACTCGGGCTCCGCGCTCGCGCTGGCCCTCGAGGCACGCGTCGGCCACGAGCTGGCAGAGGAGACGGATGGCGCGGATGGCGTCGTCGTTGGCCGGGATGATGTAGTCGAGCTCGTCCGGGTCCACGTTCGTGTCGCCCGTGCCGATGATCGGGATCTCGAGCTTGCGAGCCTCGGTGACGGCGATCCGCTCGCGATGCGGGTCGACGATGAAGATCAGACCCGGTAGCCGCTTCATCTTGCGGATGCCGCCGAAGACGTCCCGCAGGTGCTCCATCTCCTCTACGAGCTTGGCCGTCTCCTTCTTCGTCAGACGCTCGAAGTCGCCGCTCGCCTGGCGGGCCTCGAGCTGGTCGAGGAGGGCGATGCGCTTCTTGATCGTGACGAAGTTCGTGACCATGCCGCCAAGCCAGCGGCGATTGACGTAGGGCTGGCCGGCTCGGGTCGCTTCCTCGAGAACCGGCTCCTGGGCCTGCTTCTTGGTCCCGACGAACAGGACGCCGTCTCCGCGGGCAACTGTCTCGCGGGCGGCATCCAAGGCGAGATCCAGCCGCTTCACGGTCTGGGCTAGGTCGATGATGTGGATCCCATTACGCTCGGCGAAGATGAAGGGGCGCATCTTGGGATTCCAGCGCCGGGTCTGATGGCCGAAATGGACACCGGCCTCCAGCAGCGCTCGCATCGAGACGGACGGCATGAAACGGACCTCCTGCGGTTGCTACCTCCGCAGCGCTCCTGTCGGGAACCGGGAGCCGCTCTGGATGGCTCGTCCGGCACCGCCCCGACACGGCGGCTCTGCGTGTGATCTCCGTTCACGCCCGCATTGCGGCGAGCGCGATCGGGTGTTGTCGTCGAGATGCGACGACGGCCGTCGAGATGCGACGACCGGCGCGGAGTGTAGCACAGCAACCGCCTCCCGGACCGCGGGCTCAGCCGGCGTCGACCAGACCGGTGACCGCGGTCAGAACGAGAAGCAGTCCGGGCAAACGCCCGAGCGATTCGGCCGCGGCAGGCTGGGTCTTCGTCGCGGCCTCCGTAGCAACCACATTCAAGGTGTCTTCCGTTGCGACGGCAGGGCAACCGGTCCGACGCCCGCGGGCGTCACCGCCTGGCCAGGCGATACGGCACGATGACCGCGGTGATGTCGAGCTCGCCGGACGTCGACTCGACGGCGGCGAAGCTGTCGCGAGCCTGGCTCGTCAGCGGCGTCTGCGCATCCGAGCGGCTGAAGAGGCTCGTGGCGAACTTGAGATCCTTGACCAGGTCGCGCACGGCGAAGAGCGTCGGTTCATGGCGGTTCTCGATGTAGCCATGCCGGCGCAGCCCGAGAACCGGGACGAGCCGCTCGAGCACCCAGAACACGTCCTGCGGATCGAGGCCGCTGCGTTCGCCGGCGACCTGCAGTTCGGCCGCAGCGAGGATCACGTCGGCAAGCATGCTGTTGGCGACGAGCTTCAAGCGAGCCGCGTTCGCCATTGGACCGACGTGGCGGACTGATCCGAGTCGTACCAGGACGGACCTGGCGAGCGCAACATCCGATTCCGTGCCTCCGACGATGACGGCTGCTTTGCCGTCGCGAACGACGGACGGCGCGCCCAGGATTGGCGCGACCACGAGGCGACCCCCGGCCGCAGCCACCGCCGCCGCCAGCTCCGGCACTATGGCCGGGCCCGCGGTACTCATCTCGATGAAGAGCTTGCCACTGCCGGCCGCCAGGGCACCGTGCGGCCCGAGGTAGGCCGCCCGGATGGCGTCCGGCCCGGTGAGGCTGCTGATCACCACCTCGGCGTCGCTGCTGGCGTCGGCAGGCGTGTCGTAGACGCGACCGACGGCGAGCGCATCGGCGCGCGCGCGGGTCCGGTTCCAGAGACCTATGGCAAAGCTCTCGGCGGCGAGGCGCCCGGCGATCGAGGCGCCCATCTTGCCGGTGCCCAGGATGGCGACGCGGGGCGGCGTGTCTTGGCCGGGGGGAGTCAGCTTGGAAGTCATATCCATGCCTTTCTCGCAACATGCGATCGGGTGCGAGTCGGCCGGCCTCGAGCTTGTCGGCGGACCCTGAGTGCTGCCGCGCTTGCCGTGGAGGACCCGAGCATCAACACCGCTCGAGTGGCCGTTACGGCCGGCTCATTCCGATCCTACCGCCCGATCGGCAGACCGAAGGCATTTGCCAGGAAACCGAACTCGTTAGGCCCGGACAGTGGGCCACTCTGGCGAAAGCGACGAGCCGCTCATCTCGACCTCAACCGCTCAGGACGTCTCGATAGAGTCGCGCCGTGGGCTTGCCGCCGATGCCGGGTTCCACGACGGCCAGATCTACGGCGATCGGCAGACGCGGCAGTTCCGAGCCGTCGGGCAGGTGACCTCCCTCCAAGAGTCGGGCGAAGCCGCGGCGCAACCGGATCCGCTTTGCGTGGTCGAGCGTCTCCTCAGGCAACCCGAACTCGCGCGAACGACGCCAGCGCACCTCGACGACCACGAGACGCTTGGGCGGCCCGGGATCCACGGCGACGATGTCCAGCTCGCTCCGGCCGGCGTGGACATTTCGAGCCAGCACCCGCCAGCCTCGAGCCGTCAGGCGTTCTGCTACCAGGCATTCGGCGGCGTCTCCAAGCAGCTGGCGGCTGGTGCGAGTACCGGCCGGCCCATCGGCCATTCGATCCATCGGCCCATCCCTGCGGGCGGCCGTCAGTCGACGAGTTCGGCAACCTCGAGCTCATCTGGCTCGTCGATCTCGCCGTCGGGGTTCGCGTCCGCCGGCGTATCCTGCCACAGCGTCATTTGCTCGCGATCACGGCACGGAGCGAACGATAGGCGGTGGATCGGGCAGAGGCCCAGCGCGGCCAGGCCGGCCCGATGCTCCGGCGCGGCGTAGCCCTTGTTTCCCGCGAGGCCGTAACCCGGATAGATCGCATCGAACTCCACCATCAATGCGTCACGCGCCACCTTGGCGATCACCGACGCCGCCGCCACGGACGCACACAGCCGATCCGCCGAGACGAGTACGCGCTGGTGCAAGCGCACCTCCGGCAGTGCCACGGCGTCCAGCAGGAGCGCGTCGGGGCGGACCGGCAGCCGGGCCGCGGCGAGGGTGCTGGCAAGGAGTGTCGCCTGAAGGATGTTGATGCGGTCGATCAGCTCGGGGCTTACGAAGGCGATCGCCCAAGCCACCGCGTGCCGCCTGATCTCAACGTCGAGCCGTCGCCGCTCCTCGGGCTTGAGCAGTTTGGAGTCGCGCAGGCCCCTGGGCTGCCAGTCGGGCGGGAGGATGACCGCGGCCGCGGTCACGGGACCGGCGAGGCAGCCGCGGCCGACTTCGTCGATGCCGGCAACGTGGCGATACCCGCGCGACCAGAGGATCCTCTCCTCGGCGAAGTCCGGGTCGAGGCGTGGCCTGTGCCAGGGCGCGACCTGGAGCCGCCCTGCGGCCGAACCGGGGGCCAGAACAGTAGGGCCCCGTCGTGCCTCGGAAGGCGACCGGACGGGGTCCTCGATCGAACCGGCGGAGCGACGGGCGTTCGGCATGCCGCTCCAGCTCGCTAGCTGTTTACGCGGCGCTCGCGCAGGGTCGCAGCCTTGCCCACGCGCTTGCGCAGGAAGTACAACTGGGCCCGTCGCGCCTGGCCGTGGCGGACGACCTCGATCTTGTCGATGCGCGGGCTGTTGATCTTGAACGTCCGCTCCACGCCCACGCCGCTGGCGATGCGACGAACCGTGATCGAGCGCTGGATCCCGCCGGACCGGAGACGCATCACGGTCCCCTCGAAGACCTGGATTCGCTCGCGGGTGCCCTCGACGACGCGGGCCGAAACGCGAACGGTGTCGCCCGGGCTGAGCTCCGGAAGGTCCGTCCGGATCTGTTCCTGGGTGATCTCTTCGAGCACGCTCACGATCGGTCCCTACTCTTCGTCAAGCGCCGCGTCCGCGCTCGGTTTCTGGTGACGGCCCGCAGCCAGGCTGCGATGAAGACGCGCGATGAAGGCGGCCTGCGCGGCCGACGGCGAAGGATAGCATAACCGCGCGGCGTCGCTGAAGGGCGCATAGCCACCGGTGTCCCGGGCTCGATGGGCCTATGACTACTCGGGAGGTGATCCGTCCACCGCGGTCGGGGCGTCGGACTGGGCGCCGGACTGGGCCTCAGCCGAGGCTTCGTCGCGAAGCTCGGCCAGCAGCCTGGCCTCTTCCTTGCTCATCTGCCGATCGGCCAGAAGCTCCGGCCGGCGCCGCCCGGTCCGCCGCAGCGATTCCTTGAGCCGCCACTTGCGGACCGCCTCGTGATGGCCGCTGGTCAGCACATCCGGCACGGCCAACTCACCGAAGACCGGCGGGCGCGTGTACTGCGGATATTCGAGCAATCCGCCCGTGAACGATTCCTCGGCCGTGGATTCGGAGTCGATGGCCCCCGGAAGAAGACGCAGGATCGCGTCCACCACGACGAGCGCCGGGATCTCGCCGCCGGATAGCACGTAATCCCCGATCGACAGCTCCAGGTCCACCATCGAGCGGATGCGCTCGTCGACGCCCTCGTAACGGGGGCACAGGATGATCAGATGAGTTCTCGCGGCCAGGTCGTGGGCCCGAGCCTGCGTGAAGACCTCGCCGCCTGGATCCGGCAGGATCACCGTGCTGTCGGGCCGCCGCAGCGCCTCGAGCGCGGCCGCAACCGGCTCCGGTCGAAGGACCATCCCCGCTCCCCCGCCGTAGGTGTAGTCATCGACGGACTTGTGCCGGCCCAAACCCCAGTGGCGCAGGTCGTGGACTCGGACGGTCGCCAGTCCACGAGCCTGGACCCGCCCGGGAATGCTCTCCGCCAGCGGACCCTCGAGCATCGCGGGGAAGAGCGTCAGGATCTCGACCTCGAGCGGAATCCGGGCCGAGGCGGACGCCGGCTGCAGCGACTCGGGCTCCTCCGCGGTCACGATTGCACCGAGCCTTCGCCGTCAACAGGCCCGGCAGCGGCAGTCTCGCCGGCAGAAGCCGTGTGGGCCGGGCCGGCCGTCTCCGACTCGCCGCCCGCCTCCTCGCCCGGACCGCGCAGCCCCAGGGCCTCGCCGTCCACCACGATCTCGCCCCTGGCAGGCGCGAAGATCCGGACAACCGCCCTCACGAGCGGCACGTCGACTTCGCCGGCCGGGCCGCGAACCACAACGACTTCCGCGCCGCCGGCCCGGTAAACGTCCGCGACCTTGCCGAGAGCGGTACCGTCGACATCGGTGACCGAGGCTCCGATTACCTCGTGCCAGTAGAATTCGCCCCGGGGAAGCTGTTCCCCGGGAGCCACGATCGCCTCCAGGTAGACGTCGCGGAGCCTCTCGGCCGCGGTCCGATCCGCCACCTCTGCAAAACGCAGCCGCCAGCCCTGCGCATCCGGCTGGGCCTCGACGATCGTCAGCGGCGTGTCGCCGCCCTCCACAAACAGGGAGCGGCCCACCGAGAACCGCTCCTCCGCTCGGTCGGTCAGAGACTCGACGCGGACGGTGCCTCGCAGCCCGTGGAAGCCTCGAACCAATCCGACCACCAGCCTATCGCCGGGGCTCACAGCGCGAGGCTCAGCCGATTTCCAGCGATACGGACTCGCCTTCTCGAGCCGACAGGACCTTGAGCAGAGTCCGCAGCGCCTTGGCCACGCTGCCATTCCGCCCGATTACCTTGCCCATGTCCTCTTCGGCGACATGAAGCTCGATGACCGTCCCGTCGGGGCCTGTATGCACCTCGACAACAACTGCGTCGGGGTCGTCCACCAGATTTCGGGCGACGTACTCGACGAGATCCTTGGCTGCCATGGGCCTCCTCCTGTTCTTGAAACGGGTGAGTAGTTCGCGCCGCCGTGCGGCCCTGGCTACTTGGCGGAGGGAGCGGCCTTGCGCTCGACCTTGGGCAGGACGCCCGCGTTCTGGAGGAGCCGCGAAACCGTGTCGGACGGGAGGGCGCCCTGCGCCAGCCACTTCTTGGTCTTCTCCACATCGACGACGAACTCGACCGGGTCGGTCCGGGGGTTGTAGTGGCCGAGCGTCTCGATGGCACGGCTGTCGCGAGCGCCACGACTATCCATTACGACGACGCGATAAGCAGGCTGCTTGGTGGCCCCCACGCGGGAGAGACGAATTCGAACTGCCATGTGCGAGCTGGTTCCTCCTATAGGTACTGGCGGCTCATCGCTCGGCGGCGCTATCTGGCCGTCACGACGAACCGAAGAATGACCGGATTGCCGTCGGTCACGGAGCCGGCGATGCCGCCCACGTGGTCCAGGTAGGGCTTGTAGTCGACTGAGTTCTCGGAGGAGAAGGCGGCAGTGCCGATCTGGTCCTCCAGCGCCGGTACGTTGACATAGACCGATGCCTCGTTGGCGGTGCCCGTCGCACCGATGGCCGCCGAGTAGTCGGCCTGGGACGCGAGTGAGGTAGCCGGAGTCGTGTCGAGAACGCCCTTGACGAACGCGTCGGTGTATCCGACCACGATCAGGTTGTCCTTGGCAGTGATCGCGAGCTGGAGCGGGCCGTTGCGGGTGCCGGCGGGGACGCTCACCACCGTGATCGCGTGGCCCTTGTAGGTCTCGGCGTGGGTCTTCAAGCCCGTGGCAACGCCCGATAGGCCCACCAGATTGCCGATCATCTCCACCTTCGACCGTGCCGTGGCGGCGTCAGTTGCCTCCACCACGACACCGCCGTCGAACGTGGAGCCGTCCTTGGTGACCACCGCCGTTCCGTCGCCGATCCAGTCGACTCCACCGACGAGAGAGAGTGCGCTCTCGACGCCGTCGATGGAGCCGGCGTCGAGACCCGGCAGTGGCGCCATCGATTCGAGAGTGCCAAGGCCCGTATCCACGACTCGTCCGAGCGAATGCACCTCCACGACGCCGACGGTGTTGCCGGGGAGGCTCGAGGCGATACGGCTGAGGTGGTTGCCCAGATTCGTAGTCGCCGTCTGCGGCATCGCCACGTCGACAACCATCCTGTCGGACTCGGCTCGGACGGCGCCGGCGATCCATGCCGGCATCGCGGTGGGGTCGAATGCCGGCGGCGGCGTTGCGCCCTTCGCCCCCATCACTCCGCACATGACCGGCTCGTACGAATCGAGCACCTGCCGGACGATCGCGCGCCCGTCGACGTAGAAGCGGGCCAGGCTGTCGCCAGAGAGCGACTTCATCGCCGCCTGGTAGTCGGGGTTGTCCGCGAGTGAGCCGTTGGTCCGGGTGTCGAGCGCCGCCTTCACGCCCATGACCGTCCCGAGGAGAAGGTCCTGGTCGGTGAGCGCATACGCGCCCTGCGTGACACCAGACCCGATTGTGTAGAGCTTGCTGCCGGCATAGTCCTGCGACGTAGTCGTGAGCTTCTGCCGGCTCAGCTCGCCGGCGATCCACGTCTCGGCCCCCGCGCGATCTTTAAGGGCGAAGATCGCCACGGCGCTCGGTGCTCTCGTGAACGACAGTCCGCCTAGGACTCCCTGGCCATTCGGATCGATCGAGGGCTTGTTGCACGCGGGCGCGCCCGAGGCGTCCACGCTACCCAGATCGCCGATGGCGATCGAGATCTCGCCTTCTGCCCAAGGCTTGAACGCCGACGTGTAACGCAGGTCCGGCGAGACCTTGGCGGTGAGCATGTTGAGCAACTCATCCAGCCCGTTGTCGAACTGGGCCCGATCCTGGAACCCCGGGAAGTGGCTCATGAAGCCGGCCAGCTTGGTGCGCTGGTCGCCCGGCAGGTCGGTCCGGACTTCCATGAAGAAGATGGAATCCCTCGGTGCGATGCCGGCGGTCAGTGACTTGGCACCGGCCGCGCCCGAGAGCACGAAAGCGCCCGCGGTCGTGGCCAGAGCCACGATCACGACGATCGCGCCGGCGACGGCCCAGCGGAACCGCCGAGACGGTGCCGAGATGACCACCGGATGAACGCCGGCCGCCCATTCGTCTGCCATGGGGACGACGGCGACCTGGGGCACGGCGGCCTGTGGTTCCTCCCCGTGCTGTACGTGATTCATCTCGTCCATGGAAAACCTTCCCTAGCCCTGGCCGAACATGCCGGGCATCCGCCGCCCGAGCCGGCCCCCGGAGAGTTGTTTCATCATCTTCCGCACGTCGCCGAACTGCTTCAGCAGCTGGTTGACGTCCTGAAGTCGTGTCCCCGAACCGCGGGCGATGCGCCTGCGTCGGGCGCCGTTGAGTATGTTCGGATCCTGACGTTCCTGGGCCGTCATGGATCGAATGATCGCCTCGACGCGCTTCAGGTCGCCCCGATCGACCGAAGCCTGGGCCTCCTTCGCCATCCCACCCAACCCCGGGATCATCTCGATGATCTGGCCCATCGGCCCCATCTTCCGGACCTGCTCCATTTGCTCGAGCATGTCCTGCAGGGTGAAGCTGTTCTTGCGCAGCTTCTCGGCCATCTTGGTGGCCTGCTTCTCGTCGAAGTGCTCCTGGGCACGCTCGACGAGAGTGAGCACATCGCCCATCCCCAGGATCCGGCCGGCCAGACGATCGGGATGGAACGCCTCCAGGGCGTCCGTCTTCTCCCCCGTGCCCATGAACTTCACCGGGATACCGGTCACGGCGCTGATTGAGAGGGCCGCCCCGCCGCGAGCGTCACCGTCGATCTTGGTCAGGATCAGGCCCGTGACCGGGACTGCGGCCGCGAAAGACTCGGCCACGCCCACGGCCTCCTGACCCGTCATCGCGTCGACGACGAGGAGCGTCTCGGAGGCCTTGACCGCGGCCGAGAGCTCCGCGATCTCCTTCATCAGTGGCGCGTCGGCGGTGAGGCGGCCGGCGGTGTCGACGATAACGACGTCGCGAACCTGCTTGCGAGCCGCCTCCATGCCACCGCTGGCGATGGCCAGGACGCTGGTGCCGGCCGCGGCGCGGTAGACCGGGATCTCAAGGCTCTTGCCGAGAGTCTGCAGCTGGTCCGCCGCCGCTGGGCGGTACGGGTCGGCCGCCACGAGCAGCGGCCGGCGACCCTGGTGCTGGAGATGCCGGGCCAGCTTGGCCGCGGTGGTGGTCTTGCCGGAGCCCTGCAGACCGACGAGCAGCACGACTGCGGGTGAGCCGGTCAGCCGGAAGGTGCGATCACCCGCGGAGAGCAATCCGACGAGTTCTTCGTTGACGATCTTCACGACCTGCTGGCCGGCCGTCAGGCTTTCGAGGATCTCCGCACCGGCCGCGCGCTCACGAACCCGGGCGACGAAGTCCTTCACCACCTTGAAGTTGACGTCGGCCTCCAGGAGTGCCAGCCGGACCTCGCGCATGGCGGTGTCGACGTCTGCCGCGCTTACCCGGCCGCGGCCCGTGAGGGCACCGAGGGTGTTGCGCAGCCGCTCGCTCAGAGCGTCGAACATGGGTGGCTCGGACTCCTGATCCGTGTCGCCGTCCCGAGGTGGGTGTGGCGTTGGGCCGCGGATTCTGGCGGCACCGAAAGCGCGGGGAGTGTACCGCATCGAAGCTGGATCGAACAGGAGGCGACGTGCCGCCCTGGCCGGGGCGAGAAGCGCTGCCATGGTCACCTGCCGCCCGGAAGGACCGCCGGCAGGTGCTACGCGAAGAGAGCGGCTACGAAGGCATCGGGGTCGAAGGGCAGCAGGTCGCCCAGCTTCTCCCCCACTCCCACGAATCGGACGGGCACTTTCAGGGCATCTTCGATGGCGAAGACGATACCGCCCTTGGCAGTGGAGTCCAGCTTCGTCAGTACGATCCCGGTGAGACCGACGCTCTCGTGGAATACGCGGGCCTGGGCCAGACCGTTCTGGCCGGTCGTCGCGTCCAGGACGAAGAGCACCTCGGGCCGGGCGCCCGGGATCCGCCGGTCGATCACCCGGCGCATCTTGGCCAGCTCGTCCATCAGGCTCGATTTCGTGTGCAGCCGCCCGGCCGTGTCGGCGATGACTATGTCGACGTGACGGGCTAGGGCGGCGTCGAGGGCGTCGTAGACGACGGCGGCCGGATCCGCGCCGGGGGCATGAGCCACGAACTGGCTACCCGACCGGTCCGCCCAGATTCGCAGCTGGGCTATGCCGGCCGCTCGAAACGTGTCCGCCGCGGCGAGCAGCACGGTCCTGCCCTCAGCACGGAAGCCGTAGGCGAGCTTGCCGACGGTCGTGGTCTTGCCGGTCCCGTTGACTCCGACTACGAGGACGACCGCAGGCTGCCCCGGCGCCGCCGGTTCCATTCGCCAGCCTGGCTCCACCGGCAGGAGAAGCGCAGCCAGTTCGGCCCGAACTGCAGCCTCCGCCGTCTCTTCGGACTTCCGGCGGCGAGCCCGATCCACGACCTCGCTGGCAAGCTCGCCACCCACGTCGCCGGAGATGAGCAATTCCTCGACCACGCCCCAGTCGGCAGCGGCAGGACCCGTGCTCAGCAACCCCCTCAGACGCGACATGAACCCGACGCGGCTCTTCTGCAGGCCCTCGGTCAGGTCACCGGGAGCGAGCTCTTCGGCAGACGGCTCGACGCCGGACCATGGGATTGCGGGCGAATCGCCCAGTTCCGGAGCGGGTTCGATCCAAACGGGCGCCGGAGTCTCGTCCGCGACAACTTCAGATGCGGCGGATTCCGCGCCGTCGCTCGGTTCTTTCGGCTTGCGACGCAGGAACAGTTGACACCTCCCGATCAGCCGGCGGCCGAAGCGGCGTTCTCTCTGGTCACCTGGTCGGCCAGCTCGCGAGCTTCCTCCAGGCGCAGGCTGATCACTCGGCTGACGGCATCGTCGCCGACGGTCACGCCGTACAGCGCGTCCGCGGTCTCGATCGTTCCGCGATTGTGAGTGATGACGATGATCTGCGTCTGGTCCGCCAGGCCGCGCAAGGCTTCGGCGAAACGGCCGATGTTGGCCTCGTCCAGGGCCGCGTCCACCTCGTCGAGAACGCAGAACGGCACGGGGTGGACCTCGAGCATGGCGAACAGCAGCGCCACGGCCGTGAGGGCGCGCTCTCCGCCCGAGAGCATGCTCAACGGCTGCGTCTTCTTGCCGGGCGGACGCGCCACGATCTCGATGCCGGTCGCGGCCAGATCCTCCGGCTCGGTCAGGCTGAGACGGGCGAAACCACCGCCGAAGAGCTGCCGGAAGCGGGCGCCGAAGGCGGTCTCCAGAGCTGCGAAAGTGGACCGGAACTGCGTAGCGATCATCGCGTTGAGCTGCTCGATCAGAGCCCGCGTCTTGGAGATCGCGTGCGTCAGGTCCGAGCGCTGCGCCTCCAGGCCGTCCAGCCGAGTCTTGATGGCTTCGTACTCCTCGGCCGCGAACGGGTTCGGAGCACCCAGTTCGTGGAAGCGCCGGCGGAACGCCGCGAGTTTGGCAGGGCCCGGCGGTTCCACAAGCGATGCCGTGGACCAGCGAGCGGTCGCGTCGGCGAGCGCGGCCTCGAGCGACTCGGTCGAGATGGACTCCGAGTCTTCGGAGATCCCGCCGGCTGGCACGATCTCTCGTGCCGCGACGTCCTCATCGTCGGCATCTCTCTCGCCCTCGCTCGCGAGCAGGCGGAGCCCGAGATCGCCCAGACCCGCCAGCTCCAGCAGCACCTGCTCCCGGATCGAATCGAGAACCAGCCGGGCCTCCATCTCGGCGACTTCGGCAGACCGCACTTCCTCCTGGCAGATGCGTAGACGCTCCCGCGAATGCGACGCCGCGGCCTCCGCCTCGGCCAATCTGGTCCGCGCGGCAGAGGCTGTCGCTCGCAGCTCCTCGAGCTGGAGCCGCAATGCCGCCTCACGGATGGCCGCCGCGGCCAGCTCCTCGCCAAGGCTCTCGCGCTCGGAGCCGGTGTGCCGCTCTCGTTCCGCCAGTTCGGCCATCTGGCGCTCCAGGCCGGCCATTCGATCCTGGTCCAGGTTGGCGGCCGCGGAGGCCCTGGCCCGCCGGGCCTCGACCTCGCGCCGATCGGCCTCGAACGTCGCCTCCTCGGCGGCCAGCTGGTCTCGCCGAGCCCGCAGCGAGGCAGCTCGAGCCTCCCACTCCCTCAGGGCATTCGCACGGTCGTCGCTCGAGTCCGCGGACTGGAGATCCGCCGGTGCGGCCGCGGGCGTGTCCGCGAGTCCGGCCATGCCGGCGACTCCGGCCGTTCCCGCCGCAGGGGCCGCTCCGGCCGTGCCGGCGCCTGCACCCGCGGCATCTGGACCGGCGGCCTGACGAACGACCGCGCGCAGCCGATCTCGCTCGGCCTCGACACGGAGGGTCTGCGCGGAACGCCAGGCAGCCTCTCTGGCCACGGCCTCCAGCGCTCGGGTAGCTCGCCGCTCAGCCTCCTCCGCCTCATGCCGGTTTGACCCCGCTTGACGCTCCGCCTCGCGCGCAGCGTCCAGGGCGACCCTCGCTCCGGCTGCGGCACGGGCAGCTTCGGTCGCCGCGGCGCCGGCCAGCGTCGCTTCCGACTCCACGCGAGCCAGCTCCTCGCCCAGCCGATCGATCTCGGCTCGGCGCTCCAGTAGCGACTCCCCGCGGCCGACCGTCACGACCCCGAAGGAAGTCACGACGCCCCCGTCACGTGTAACGACGATCCATCCGGCCGGCAGCCGCTGTTGCACCGCGAGGGCCGCGACGATGTCGGGCACCCAGACGCTGCGAGCCAGAAGCCTGCTCGCGGTGCCGCCCGGATCCACGCGGATCGCCTCGAGCAGCCGGCCGCCCCCATGTGCGCTCGCGGCGGCAGTCGCGGCTTCGCCGGTCCCCGCGATGTGGTCGCGGCCGTCCACCCGAGCTCCGCGGCGGCTTCCTTCAGCCGGCACTTCCGCCCTGAGCACCAGCACCCCGCGCTGGCCCCCAAGCCCGGCTACCACGTCCCGTCCCACCACGTAGCCGCGCATCGCCTCGCCCAGGGCCGCCTCGACCGCTACCCGAAATCCGGCCTCGACTTCAAGCCCCTCCGCCAGCGGCCGGCCGCCGACCTTCCGAGCAGCCCTGGCGATACCGCGCGCCTCGTCTTCTGCCAGCCGGACATTGGCGGCGTCGAGCCGGCCACGCAGTCCGGCC
>DATEXG010000023.1:0-33767 GCA_035257225.1 Candidatus Limnocylindrales bacterium | reverse complement strand
CGGTGCGCCCGGGGCATACCCACCGCCCGGATACCCGCCACAGGCCGGTGCGCCCGGGGCATACCCACCGCCCGGATACCCGCCCCAACCGGGTATGGAGGTCGGCTCGATCACGCCGCCGCCGGGAATGACGGCCGGGTTCCAGTACGGCGGGTTCTGGGTCCGCCAGGCGGCGCGATCGCTGGACGGTCTCGCGCTCTACGGCCTGACCATACTCTGCATCATCACGATCATCGGCATCCTGGCTATCCCGTTCCTATGGCTTGGCTACTTCCCGTACTTCTGGGCCAGAGGGGGGACACCTGGACAGCGGATCTGTGGACTGCGCATCGTCCGCGCGTCTGACGGCGTGCCGATCGATGCCGGGACCGCGATAGTGCGCTTCCTGGTCGTCCTGGGCGAACTCGTGCTCTGCATCTTCCTCGTCGGCTTCCTGGGTTTCATCTGGGTGGCCTTCGATTCGCGGAAGCGCGCCTGGCACGATATGGCTGCGAGCACGGTCGTCGTTCACGCCCAGCTCTACGAGCCCTACCGGCGCTGACTCAGCCTTCATGTCGAAGTGGAGGTTCGGGCCGATCCGAGCCTCCGTTCGAGCCGGTCGAACAAACGGTCTTCGAACGGCCGTTCTGTGGAAAAGAAGGTGGAGTTCTTGGTGGAGAAACCCCTTTCCGGCCACGTGGCATCCGCCTAGCATGCACCCAACCTGCCGCGGAGGAGTCAAGCGCGGGGGAACGGATCTCTTCCTGGGCCGTGTCTGCGGTCCGTCACCAGGACGGGATTCCATGTCGCGAAAGAGGAGCGGTGCCTTTATGGATTCGCGCGGGCAGCACGAAGATCCCGGCGCCAGCGACGCCGCCGTCGATTTCGTCCGGTTCTGCCATCGGCGCAGGCGCGCGGGTTGGCCGGAGCTCTACGACGAGATGTGCGCCGTCGCGAGGCGCGGCCTGTACCACGGGTGGGGCTTCGCGGAGCTTGCCGAACACGGCATCGCCTTCGGTCTGGCAGAGATGCCGCGCCTTGCCGGGTTGGTGGTTGAGGTCGCCCGCCAGGAATCCGAACGCCGAGGCCGCGTGCTGGTCGCCGTTGTTGCGCCGGCGCCACTGCCCTCAGAGACGCGCGACGAGACGCGCGACGACGCAGGGCGGGCGCAGGTCTTCGTGGGAGCGGCCGGCTGAGCTTCGCTCCCCCGCGTCTTCAGGCCAGCCCTGGCCGGTTCGTCGCGCCGCAGCGGGTTATTCTGCGTCGCCCGCGGCGCGGCGACTCAGGCGCGGAGCTGGCGGCGGGCCATCTCGGCCTCGATCTGGCGCTCAGCCTCGACGTACTCGTCGATCCGATCGCGCAGCTCGTTGGCCTTGGGCGTGTACAGGTGGACCTGCTGCTGGAGGACGTAGCTCAGGCGCCGGCTCGCCATGCGGACGTGGTCGAGGTTCTTCATCAGCACGAGCGGATCCATGGCTGCCAGGTCGCCGGGTTCGTACATCAGCTTCATGGCGCGATTGTATGGGCCGGGGCCCACGGGTGTCGCGACGGCCGCGTGCAGCCTCAGAGAACCCGCAGCGAGCGTGGCGGCCACTCCCAGTCGATCGGGAGAGTGGCGCCGTTGAGGGCGCGCCGGCGGCCCGCCTCGCTCGTGGCCAGGATGAGGATTCGGTCCAGCTTGGTGGCCTGGCCCGCCTCGTCGCCCCAGAGCTTGGTCATCTTGCGGCCGGCGGCCACGTCGTCGAGAGCGATGCCGGCCAGGCGGTAGCCCTCCGGCGCGGCGGCGAACTCCCAGACGGACTCGGCCAGGCCGATGCCTCCGGCCGTCGGCCGGCCTCGGTCCAGCTCCACGTCGCCGATGACGAGGGCGATGACCGCGTCGTCGGCCAGAGCCGATCGGAGTCCTCGCAGGACTTCTCGCATGAAGACGAGGTACGCGTCGCGGTGATGAGCGTCGTCGAGCAGGTCGTCGATCGCGGACGCGTCGTAGCCGAGCAGCCACAGTCGCAGCCAGTTGTAGTAGCCGTACTTGACCACCCGCAAGTACGGCGGCGACGTCACCACGAGCCGGGCCCGCTCCGGCAGGCCGCGGGCACTGAGCGCTTCGTGGAAGCGAATGCCCGCGTCGCGGGCGTCGCCGAGCAGGGCGATGCCGCGGGTTCTGGGCAACGGCTGGCGGTACAGGCGGCGGAGCTTGTCGTCGAGGAGCGCGAATGCGTCGCGCTCCGGAGAGTGGAAGCTCGTCCGGGCCACGAAGTCACGGACGTAACGCGGGGCCATGCTGAAGGTGTTCGGCATCACGGCGGAGAGGTAGCTGGCGCTCTTGCCGTGGAGGATCCCCGTCAGGGTGGCGAGGAGGAAGCGGTCGGTTCGATCGTCCGGATCGAGGCCCGCTCGAAGGTAGAGCAGTTGGGCGAGCGTTCGAGGGTGGAAGGCCAGGGCGACTTCGGCGGGGACGAGCGCGTCCCGTCCGATCGATCCCGAGCCGCCCGACGATCGGCTGCCGGGGCCCGGCACCAGGATTTCGTGCGAGCCCGGGTTGGCGACGATGCCCTCGGCGAGCCCGTTCCAGTCCCCGGCGGAGGCGGCCCAGGCCAGGCGTAGCGACGCCAGACGGGTCTTCACTTCCGCTTTCGTGGGCGGGTCCACTTTGGCCGCGGTCAGGATGTGGGCGAACGGGTTGAGGTCGTTGCCGACTCCGACCCGTCCCTCGGCGCAAGCCTGCAGGGGAGTCGTGCCTCGGCCGCTGAACGGGTCCAGGACCACGTCGCCGGGGCGTGTGTAGCGGGCAATGAAGGCGTGCACGAGGCCGGCCGGGAAGCTCGCGAGGTACGAGCACATCGGATGGAAGCTGTGCCCCCAGAGCCGCTGTTGGTCCTTCCATTCGGGTTCGATCGCCAGGCGAGGCAACTCGCTCGGGAGCTGGAGGGCCAGCTGTACGTTCGATGAGACAAGCGTTGGCTGGCGTGTCGCAGGAAGCCGAGGCAAGGCTTCGATTCGGACGTCCGACCGCTCGCCGGATGCCGACGGCACGACCGTCAGTTCGGACTCGAGCGGCAGCGACGACACCGACACGACCTCCAGGGCACCGCAGGCGCGTAAGTGGTGAACGCGAAGAAGACGGAGTCTAGCACCGACTGCGCCGGCCGCAGACAGGACTATCGCGCCATAGGCGGCCTTCCGGAAGCGCTCGGGCGAGTGGCTTCGTCGCACTCCTCGCGGGAGTTGCCGACTGGCCTCGCCCGGCGCAGCGGGTTACGCTAGTCGCGGCGTCCAGCCAGTATCGGTGTCCCCGTAGCTCAGCGGATAGAGCGGCCGCCTTCTAAGCGGTTGGTCGTGGGTTCGATTCCCGCCGGGGACGCCAAACCTAATTGCAAGCGTGGGACGACACGCAATCAGGTCTGGCTGTCGTCATGGACTACTTCAGTGGCAGGCTCATCGGCTGGCTCCACTGACGAGCCGTTCGCTACTGTCTTGTGTCACTGGGCGACGCCTGGCGTTCCTGCTGGGTCATTACCATCCCTTGACCCCACCTTGCTGCCGCACTCACCCATGGGTGACCTCAGCATTGACCACGACGGCGCCCCTCCTGCTCATCGCTTCGAATACGACAATCATGGAGTGGCGCCGTCGTCACTAAGCTTGGAGACTGGTCAGGCTAGCCGGCGGCCGCGAAGTAGCCGGTGATATCGAGTATCGACTGTGTGTGTGAGCCCGCGGACGATCCGACGTAGGTGATCGACAGGGTCCCGGAGCTGCTCAGGGCAACCGTGAGCGCGTTGGCCCGGTCGTCACCTGTCGGGAAGTTCAGAGTCGAGCTGGTGGGATTGTTTGCGGCGATGGGTCCGGCGAACAGATAGCCGCCGGATGTCTGTCCGGTCACCGTCAGGTTGCCGGTGATCGCCGTCGCTCCCGTGGGCACACCGCCTGCGCCCCAGACGGCCAGCGTCTGGTGGACGTGGTTGGAGAACAAGCTCAACCCGCCAGTGCCGTTGCGGGTGTCGAGGATGCGAGAGGGAGTAAGCGGCACAAAGAAGGCACCGGTTGTATCGGCGGTGAAGTATCCAGTGACATCGAAGATGACGTGGGCAGACGAGCCCGCGGACGATCCGACGTAGGTGATCGAGAGGGTCCCGGAGCTGCTCAGGGCAACCGTCACCGCGTTGGCCCGGTCGTCACCTGTCGGGAAGTTGAGAGTCGAGCTGGTTGGGTTGTCAGCGGCGGCCGGTCCGGCGAATAGATAGCCGCCACTTGTCTGGCCGGTCACCGTCAGGTTGCCGGTGATCGCGTTGGCTCCCGAGGGCACACCGCCTGCGCCCCAGACTGTCAGCGTTTGGTGGACGTGGTTACTGAAGACCGATAGGCCACCAGTGCCGTTGCGGGTGTCGAGGATGCGGGCTGGAGTGAGGGGATGGTAGGTAGCGGCTGAGGCAACGCCGAGAACACCGGTGATATGGAGCGTCGCGGTCCCGGTTGCGGCGCCATCGTTGCCTGTCACTGTGTGACCTCCGGCAGCAGTGGCGGAGCAGGAGGCGCCTGTGCAGGTGCCGCCGGCAATGGTGAAGGTAGTGGCGGACGTCACGTCGCCAATCAAGTCGCTTGCCGCGTCGTAGCCGGTGGCGGTGTAAGCCTGCGCCACTCCCGGGTTGACGGTCGCGTTTGCCGGGCTCAGGACCAGATGGTCGAGTGGACCGACCGAAACGGTATAGGTGTCGGTCGCAGACAAGCTCGGGCTGGTCTTGCTGTTGCCCGCCGTCAGCGTGTCCGGTCCGACGTTGGGCGCACCACTCGATGCCGTATACGTGATCGCAACCAGGCCGGCGGCGTCGGTCTTGACCTGAGCCGCCGTGGCCGAGAGAGCTTTGGTTCCGTACATAGCAGAGCCGCCGTTGGTCACCGGCACGAAGGTGAGATAGAGCGCCTGGCCGGCGACGGGGTTACCCATTCCGTCCGTGGCCGCCAGGGTGACCGAAACGGTCTGCCCGGGCGTCAGCGAACCGGCGGCTGCAATCGGACTCGGAGAGAACGCAAGCGATTTCAGCGTTCCAAAAGAGTAGCTGTCGGTCTGCGTGCTGCCGGTGGGGGTCTGCTGAGCCGTGATGGTGTCAACGCCGGTTGCAGGTAATGCCACGGGCGCCTGGTAGGTGACGACCAGCTGCCCGGTCGGGTCAACCACGAACGCTGTCGGCGTGCCCGTCAACGCGGTGGCACCGACAGCCGCCGATCCTCCGCCCGCGGACGGAACAAAAGACAGGTAGACGGTGGCATTCGGGAGCGCGACAGCAGATGCGTTCTCGGCCGTGATCGTGACCGGGACCGTTGCGCCTGCGGCCAGGGAGCCAGGCGCGGCTATTGGGTCAGGCGACCACACATAGGTGGCTGGCACGGCGAAGTTGTATCGGTCGATCGCCGTGATCGTGACCGCCTGCTTGGTGTCGGCCGCCTCGAGCACGTCTTGGCCACTGGCCGGCAACACGGCCGGGGCGGTGTATGTGACCGTTATGGTGCCCGATGCCGCAGTGAAGGCAGCGGGCGTCACTACAATGCTGGTCGTACCCACGGAGGCCGTCCCTCCGCCAACCGCCGGATCGAACGACAGCCAGATGACCGCGCCAGGAACGAGACTGTTGGTGGCCGTCTCGGCCGACACGGTAATCGAGACGGTTGCGCCCGCGGCCAGGGAGGCGGGTGCGGCGATGGGCGCCGGTGACAGGACGTATTGGGTTACGGGCGTTGCGGCGAAAGCGGTCGACGGCAACGCGGCCGCCATCAGCAGGCCCGCGAGGCCCCAGCCAATCGTCTTGGCGATGCGGCCCATTGCAGCGGTCATGGCTCAATCTCCTGTGAAGTTTGGATACTGGTACGGCCCAAGTCCTGTGGTCTCATACGTGGCGGCGACTGAGCGGCGCGCCTTGACCACTTGGTTCGCATACGCTCCCCTTATGTGTAGCCACCCTCAATAGCTGTTGCGCCCACCGAACGAGGTGTCGCGGGGTGCGCACTTACCATCCGAGTTGCCCCCCCGAACGGGCAGTCTTCTCTCCCTCGAAGGGGCAGTTAAGTGGTGACGGATCGGGTATATAGGGAAGGCGAGCTCCACGGTGGTTCCCGGCCGGGATCCCGCTAGAAGAGGACCGGCTCCTCGCGGAGCTCGATGCGGTCGACGCCGGCTGGCGTCGCAAGGCCGGACCCGAATTGGGCTTCACGAAAAGCCACTTCCGCCGCGGAACCCCGACCTGGCAGCCGGTCTCGGTGGCCGTCGGCTCGGACGGTCGCGGCGTCGGGTTCGTCAGCTTGCTGTGAACGGGCGGCGACGCAGGCTGGGTCGTGGACCTCATGCGTCGGGCCTCGGATAGCGAGCGCGAGGTGGGGTTCGATCAAGGGCCTCAGGTCACGGGCACGCGAAAGCTCAGACGCCACGACACGATAACTGGACACGTTCCGCTCAGGCTCCTGAGCGTGACGCTGTTACGCTTACACGCTCTGGCCTTCTAAGCGGTTGGTCGTGGGTTCGATTCCCGCCGGGGACGCCAACCTTCACACGGGCAGGCGCGGCTCAGGCGGACTGGCCGCAGGCGGGGCAGTCTAGTCGGCTGAGCGTGCAATCGACCCCGCAGTTGCCTCCGCCCGCGCAGGTTTCGCACTTCGGGTTGGCGCGCTCGACGACGGCTTCCTGGCCGCATCGGCAGTACCAGGTGCCTCGACTCCGACTGCGAAGGCGATCGCCGTCGCTGGCAACGTGTCGGAACGCCCCGCGGAACTCGATGATGGTGCTCACAGATGAGACGATACAGGGAAGTCTCGTAGAGGGCGGGACGGCCGCGTCTCGGACCGGCGGGGCTGCGGACCGCGGCGCCGACCGAAGGCGCAGGGTTGTCCGGCGAGACGGTTGGTGCCTTCCAGTGGGCGTGACTCCGCCGAAACCTCAGGAGGTGCTACCTTCTAGGCCGGTCGCGGCTGTGATCCGGGCGCGACCTCTCGACTCGACCACTCCGCGCGGTTTACCGCGACCTGTAGAGGGGTGCCGTTCCGGATGAACCTACGCTGGCGTGGCTGCCTCCTCGAGATCGTGGAGACGGTGGCCCTCACCGTCATCATCTTCCTGCTGGTCCAGCATTTCGTGGCGCAGCCATACCAGATCATGCAGGTCTCGATGGAGCACACCCTGGAGCCCGGCCAGTACGTGCTCGTGGACAAGGTCTCGCCCAACTTCAGCGACTACAAGCGTGGCGACGTCATCGTCTTCGAGCCTCCGGCGGGTTACCAGGAGGACGGTCAGGATATCCCGTTCATCAAGCGAGTCATCGGCGTGGGCGGAGATCTGGTCGAGGTCCACGACGACGCGGTGTGGGTCAACGGCGTCAAGCTGAATGAGCCGTACGTGTTCGATGGACAGCCAACGACACCGCTGAACGGCCAGTCGAGCTGGCGCGTCCCCAAGGACCGGATCTTCGTCCTGGGCGACCACAGGGAGGCGTCGCAAGACTCGCGGGTCTTCGGTCCGATCGTGAAGTCCACTGTCATCGGCCGGGCCTGGCTGCGTTACTGGCCGCTCGGCAAGGTCAGTCTGATCGGTTCGGCCAGCTATCAGGGGGTGCCGGACGCGGCGCCCGCGGCCACGTTCTCATCCTCGCCGGCACCTCCGCAGTAGACGACCGCGATGAACCCGCCCGAGAACGGTCTGAGGTCGATCCTGCGGCGACGGCGTCGCCGCATCGTTGCCGTTGCCGCGGCCGCGATCCTCGTGGCTATCGTTGCCACCGCCGGCCTTGTGGCTCTCCGAGCCGGCGGCCAGCCGGCGGCCGGAGGGACGCCGACCGGAATCGCGACCGGGACTGACCTGCCGACCCCTGCCGGCACGGGCGTGGTGGCGCGTCTGCCAATCGACCAGTACGCGACCTTCGCCTGGGCGCCCGATGGGGCCCATCTGCTGGTCGCCAGCCAATCGGGCAGCCGCGTGTACGATAGGTTCGGGAAGCTCGTCTCGGACTTCGGACCCGGCGAGGGCTGGCTTGATGCCGGCCATCTCATCGATGGCGACGGCCACGTCTACGCCCTGACCGACAAGTTCCAGGCCAAGTCCGGCGCCTATCCCTGGTATGGCTGGGTTGTCGCCAACGGCCACGGCTCAGCGGCGATCATCGTGGCCCAGCCCGCTTGCACCGGAGATCCGCTGGTGGACTGGTACCGCGATGGCCACTACGTTCGCGCCGGCGAGAAGGTCACGCCCTTTGGCTGGTCGCCGGACGGGCGGCTTGCGCTGCTGGGCCACTTCTCCTGTGAATCCATGGACGCGGAACTGCACGGCTGGAAGGGGCCGGTAGACGTCGTCGACTTCGGCAGCGGGCGTGTCCTCGCCACGGCGCCGGCGGTGCGCGGCGAGATGGCCTTCAGCCCCGACCAGACCATGCTCGCGGCTCAGTCCGACGCGGATCTGGAGATCGTGGACCTGGGCGGGCAGCCAGTGGAAACGCTGCCCGGCACCCGGTTCCTCGGTTGGCTCGACGCCGAGACGCTTTACGCCGTCTCAGGCTCACAGCTGAAGCTCGTCGATCTGGACCCGCTCGCCGCCACGGCCGTCTCGGGAGATGAGTGGCAGGCCGAATCTCCGACGGGTCTCCATCTCGCTGGCGATCTGACCGGCGCCGCCCGGCGCATAGTCGCCGAAGACGGCACGACCCTGGTGGATCTCTCGTCGGCGGGGCTCGTGGCTGACCGCCCGACGGTTGGCGATCGTGTGAGCTCGACCCTCCAACCGGGCTGGTGGTCGCCGGACGGGCGGATGCTGGTCCTGGAGTCCGCGGATGGGGCTTCTCTCGTCCTGCTCTCGGTCGATCCAGCGAAACCGGGCTCGATCTAGTAGTCGGGCAGGACGGATTCTCCAAACATCAGGTACTTGTCCGCGCCACGGGCAGCCCGGCGGCCCTCATCGATCGCCCACACCACCAGCGACTGGCCGCGGGAGCAGTCGCCGGCGGCGAAGATGCCCGGCACGGTGGTCATGAGGTCGTCGTCGTGGACGATGTTGCCGCGGTGGTCCAGCTTGCAGCCGAAGGCAGCCGGCAAATCAGGAGCGGGGCCGACGAAACCCATGGCGATGAGGACGAGGTCCGCGTCGAGAGTCTTCTCGGTGCCGGCCAGTTCGCGCATCTCCGGCCGAGCGCCGGGTGAATGGACCCATTCGATCTCGGCCGTCTCGATGGCCTTGAGCCTGCCGTCCGCATCGCCGATCAGGCGGCGGCTATTGGCGCAGTAGAGTCGCGGGTCGGCGCCCCATAGGGCGGCGGCCTCTTCCTGCCCGTAGTCGAGCTTGTAGACCTTCGGCCACTGCGGCCACGGGTTGTCAGCGGCTCGAGTCTCGGGCGGCCTGGGCAGGATCTCGAGCTGCACGAGGCTCCTGGCGCCCTGGCGGATCGCCGTGCCAACGCAGTCCGTGCCCGTATCGCCGCCGCCGACGACCACCACGTTCTTGCCGGCGGCGGAGATCGGTGTGTCCGTGCCGCCCAGGAGCGCTTTGGTGTTGGCGACGAGGAAGTCCATGGCGAAGTGGACGCCAGCGAGCTCGCGTCCCTCGACCTCCAGATCGCGCGGGACGGTCGAGCCGGTCGCCAGCACGACCGCGTCGAAGTCGGAGACGAGCTTTTCGGGCTCGACGTCCCGGCCGACCGAAACGCCGGTGACGAACTTGATCCCCTCCGCGGCGAGCAACTGGACACGCCGCTCGACGACCGATTTGTCCAGCTTCATGTTCGGGATACCGTAGACGAGCAGGCCGCCGACGCGGTCGTCGCGCTCGTAGACGGTCACTTCGTGGCCCGCACGGTTCAGCTGCGCCGCCGCGGCCAGGCCGGCCGGGCCGCTGCCCACGACCGCCACCTTCATTCCGGTGCGGGCGAGCGGCGGTTCGGGCACGACCCAGCCTTCGAGGAACGCACGCTCGATGATCTCGTTCTCGATGGTCTTGATCGTGACCGGCGGCTGGTTGATGCCGAGCGTGCACGACCCCTCGCACGGCGCCGGGCAGACCCTGCCGGTGAACTCCGGGAAGTTGTTGGTCTTGTGGAGGCGGATGATCGCCTCGCGCCACTGGCCGCGATAGACCAGGTCGTTCCACTCGGGGATGAGATTGTGGATCGGGCAGCCCATGGCTAGGCCGTTGACGAGGACGCCGGAGTGGCAGTAGGGGATGCCGCAATCCATGCACCGAGCGCCCTGGTCCCGCAGGATCTTCTCCTCGTAGGTGGGATGCGTCTCCGCCCAGTCCTTGGCTCGCTCCAGCGGCGGTCGGACGTGGGCCGGCTCCCGTCCGAACTCCATGAAGCCCGTCGGCTTACCCATGGTCAGTTCCCCGCCACTCGGCGCGCGTCCAGGACGTTCTCGTCGAAGGCGGCCATCTCGGCCTCTTCCTCCGACAGACCGCGTTCGCGCATCCGGGCCTGGGCTTCGATCACGCGCCGGTAGTCGTTCGGCACGATGCGTATGAAGCGGCTGACCGTGGTCTGCCAGTCGTCCAGAAGCGCCCTTGCCCGGGTGCTGGCGGTGTACTCGGCGTGCCGCTCCAGCATCTGCCGGACCAGCGTCACTTCGGCGGGATCGGAGAGCGGGAAGAGCTCCACCATCTCCTTATTGCAGACCCGCTCGAAGCCGCCGCCGACTGCTCCGCCCTCGCCGCTCTCGTCGAGAACGTAGGCCACGCCGCCGGACATGCCCGCGGCGAAGTTCCGGCCCGTCTTGCCGATGACGACGACACGGCCACCGGTCATGTACTCGCAGGCGTGATCGCCCACGCCTTCCACCACGGCGTGGATGCCCGAGTTGCGGACGCAGAATCGCTCGCCGGCGATGCCGCGGATGTAGGCCTCACCGGAGGTGGCCCCGTAGAAGGCCACGTTGCCGGTGACGACGTTGTCCTCCGCCACGAACTTCGACTCACGGGGCGGGAAGAGGACGATCTTGCCGCCCGACAGGCCTTTGCCCAGGTAGTCGTTGGCGTCGCCCTCGAGCGTGAGAGTGACCCCCTTGGGGATGAACGCTCCGAAGCTCTGCCCGGCCGACCCGCGGAAGTGGAGCGTGATCGTGTCCTCCGGGAGGCCCTTGGCTCCGTAGCGGCGCGTAACCTCCGACCCCAGCGTGGTGCCGACGACGCGATTGACGTTGCGGATCGGCAGGTCGGCCTCGACGCGCTCGCCGAGTTCCAGCGCCGACTTGCAGAGAGGGATCAGCGTGGTCGAGTCGAGCGAGACCTCGACGTTGTGCTCCTGGCTGATCTGGCAGGTCCGAAGGGTCGTCTTGGGGATCTGGGGCTGGTAGAGGATCCGGCTGAAGTCCACGTTGTGGGCTTTCCAGTGGTCGACTGCCCGGCGCATCTCGAGCCGTTCGGAGTGACCGACCATCTCGTCGAAGGTCCGGAAGCCCAGCTGGGCCATGTGCTCGCGCACTTCCTGGGCCACGAAGTTCATGAAATTGACCACGTACTGGGGATCGCCGCTGAACCGCTTGCGGAGCTCCGGGTCCTGAGTCGCTATCCCCACCGGGCAGGTGTTGAGGTGGCAGGCGCGCATCATCACGCAACCCAGGGTCACCAGCGGGGCCGTGGAGAAGCCGAACTCCTCGGCTCCGAGCAGGGCTCCGACGACCACGTCGCGGCCCGTCTTCATCTGGCCGTCAACCTCGATCGCGACGCGGGACCGCAGGTCGTTCATGAGCAGGACCTGGTTCGTCTCGGCGATGCCAAGCTCCCATGGAAGTCCGGCGTGCTTGATCGATCCCAGCGGGGAAGCCCCCGTCCCGCCGTCGTGGCCGCTGATCAGGATGACGTCCGCGTGAGCCTTGGCGACGCCCGCGGCGATCGTTCCGACTCCCACTTCAGAGACGAGCTTGACTGAGATCCGCGCCTCCGGGTTCGCGTTCTTGAGGTCGTGGATCAGCTCCGCCAGGTCCTCGATGGAGTAGATGTCGTGGTGCGGTGGCGGGCTGATAAGGCCCACGCCCGGAGTCGAATGGCGGACCTTGGCGATCCAGGGGTAGACCTTGTGGCCCGGAAGCTGGCCGCCCTCGCCCGGCTTGGCGCCCTGGGCCATCTTGATCTGGATCTCGCGGGCGCTCACCAGGTACTCGCTTGTCACGCCAAAGCGACCGGAGGCGACCTGCTTGATGGCGCTCTTGCGCGAGTCGCCGTTGGGCATGGTCTCGAAACGGGCCGGATCCTCTCCGCCCTCGCCCGTGTTCGACTTGGCGCCGAGGCGGTTCATGGCGATGGCCAGCGTCTCGTGGGCCTCGCGCGAGATGGAGCCGTAGCTCATCGCGCCCGTCTTGAAGCGCTTGACGATCGATTCGACCGGTTCGACGTCGTCAATCGACAGCGGATGGCGATGGTTCGGCTTGAAGTCCATGAGCCCGCGCAGGGTGCAGAGGCCCTTGGACTGGTCGTCGATGAGCGCCGAGTACTCCTTGAAGGCTTCGTAACTCCCGCTTCGTGTGGAGAACTGGAGCTGGGCGATGCTGAGCGGGGTGAAGAGGTGGTCCTCGCCCTCGACGCGGTACTGGACGTTGCCTCCGACGCCGAGCTGCTTGTGGTAGATCGGTCGCTTGGGCGGGTATGCCCGGTCCTGGCGCATCTTCACTTCGCGGGCAACGACGTCTATGCCGATGCCGCCGATCCGCGTCGGCGTTCCGGTGAAGTACTCGTCGACGAAGTCCTGGTTGAGCCCCAGCGCCTCGAAGACCTGGGCGCCGTGGTAGCTCTGGGTCGTGCTGATCCCCATCTTGGAGATGACCTTGACGATCCCCTTGGCGATCGCTTTGCGGTACTTCTTCTCGGCCAGTTCCGCCGATCCGGCGATCATCCCGAGGCGTACCTGGTCGTGGACGGTCTCGAAGGCAAGGTACGGATTGACGGCGCTCGCGCCGTACCCGATGAGCAGAGCGAAGTGATGGACCTCGCGCGGCTCGCCCGACTCCAGGACGAGGCCGACCCGGGTCCGGGTGCCGGACCGGACGAGATGGTGGTGGACCGCCGAGACGGCCAGCAGCGACGGGATCGGCGCCTCGTCGATATCGTGGCCCCGGTCCGACAGGATGATGATGTTGTGGCCCTCGGAGATCGCCTCCGAGCAGCGGTCGCGGAGCTGCTCGATGGCCTTGCGCAGGCCGGCGCCACCATCCGCGACCCGGTAGACGGTCGGAAGGGTGATCGTCTTGAAGCCGTGCGGGTCGCCGGTGGCGAGGTTCCGGATCTTCTCCAGCTCCTCGTTCGAGAGGACCGGCGAGGGCAGCTCCAGCTGGTGGGCGGACTCCGGCGTGGGTTCCAGGAGGTTGCCCTCCGGCCCGATCGCCATCTCCGTGGCCATGATGATCTCTTCACGGATGGCATCGATGGGCGGGTTCGTGACCTGGGCAAAGAGCTGTTTGAAGTACGAGAAGAGCAGCTGAGGCCGTTCGGACAGCACCGCCAGGGCCACGTCGTTGCCCATCGCCCCAACCGGCTCCGTACCGGTGATGGCCATCGGGTTGATCAGGATCCGGACGTCCTCGGCCGTGTAGCCGAAGACCTCCTGGCGGCGCAGGACGGTCTCGTGGTCGGGCTCGATGACGCGTGGCGGAGGAGGCAGTTCAGTCAGCCTGACGAGCCACTCTCGGACCCACTCGCCGTAGGGCTGCTCGGTGGCGACTCGATGCTTGAGCTCGTCGTCGGAGACGATGCGCTGCTCGGCCGTGTCGACGAGGAACATCCGGCCCGGCTGCAGGCGCCCCTTGGCCACGATCTGGTCGGGCGGGATGTCGAGAACGCCGGCCTCCGATGCCATGACCACGCGGCCGTCGGCGGTGACGTAGTAACGGGCAGGTCGCAGACCGTTGCGGTCGAGCGTGGCGCCGACGCGGATGCCGTCGGTGAAGGCGATGGAAGCGGGGCCGTCCCACGGCTCCATCAAGCCGGAGTGGAACTCGTAGAAGGCCCTCTTCTCCGGCGCCATCGACTCATGGTGCTGCCATGGCTCGGGCACCATCATCATCAGGGCGTGGGCCACGGAGCGGCCCGACAGGTACAGAAGCTCCAGGACGTTGTCGAAGATCGCCGAATCCGAGCCTTCGACGTCGATCGCCGGCAGCGCCTTGGTCAGCTCATCTCCGAACAGGTTCGAGCTGAACTGCGACTGGCGGGCGTGCATCCAATTGACGTTGCCGCGCAGGGTGTTGATCTCGCCGTTGTGAGAGATGTAGCGATACGGATGGGCTCTCGGCCAGGACGGGAAGGTGTTGGTCGAGAAGCGGGAGTGGACCATGGCGATGGCGCTCTCGACGCGCTCATCGGCCAGGTCCGGGTAGAAGGTCCGCAGCTGCGAGGCGTTGAGCATCCCCTTGTAGACGATCGTCCGGCAGCTGAGCGAGGGGATGTAGAAATCGCCGCGGTTGGGGATCGAGGAGCGCGAGACGGCCTTCTCGACGAGACGGCGGGCGACATACAGCTTGCGCTCGAAGGCGAGATCCTCCACCAGGCGCTCGGGCCGGTCGATGAAGACCTGGCGGATGAGCGGCTGGCTGGCCTTCGCGCTGGTGCCCAGGCCGGTGTTGTCCGTGGGGACCTCGCGCCAGCCCAGCATGCGAAGACCCTCGTCGGCGACGACTTGCTCGAAGAGGCGGAAGCACTCGACCCGGCTGACCCTGTCCTGCGGTAGGAAGACCATGCCGACGCCGTAGCCGCCCTTGCCGCGGAGGCTGACGCCCGACCTGGCTGCCACGTCCGCCAGGAAGCGGTGGGGGATCTGGATCGTGATTCCCGCGCCATCGCCGGTGTTCTTCTCGGCCCCGGTGGCGCCGCGATGCTCGAGGTTGACCAGGACGGTCAGTGCGTCCCGAACGGTCCTGTGCGACGGATGGCCGGCGATGTCCACGACGAAGCCGAAACCGCATGCGTCGTGCTCGAACGCAGGGTCGTAGAGCCCCAGGGCCTGCCGTCCGCCTTTCGCGTTCAACTCGTCCGCCGTCCTCGTAGAACTGGCCGCCGGCCGCGGGCTACGACCGGGCAAGCGACAGGAATCCCTGGCCCCGTTACGCAGGAGCCCCATTCCGTCGCGGAAACCCGAGTGTTGATTAGGTAGTGGCTCCAGGTCAAGGTTGGAAAGGTTGCGAATTGGGGACGAAAGGGATTCTAGAGACTGCGGCCCAAGAGGGCGTCACTCGCTCCCAGCCCGATTCACGATAGACTTCCGACGCCGCTTCCGAGCCGTTCGCCGGGGTTGCGAAGGGCGGGGTCAGCGGCGCACGAGCCGCCCAGACCTCATCAGGAGGATCCATCTTGTCTCCACAGTCCCGCCGTAGCCGAGCGGCGCCTGCCGGCCGCCGCAGCTCGTCCGCAAAGGCGCCCGCCGTCCCGCCGCCGCAATCGGAAATGGAGAACGAGGCGGAGTCCGAGGGATCTGTCGCGGCTCGCCACCGCACCGCGACTCCGGGCGTGCGGCGCCGCGGTCTGGCTCGAGCCCGTCGCAGCACGATGCTCCGCAACGGCTACGACTACGTGAAGGCGTACATACCGCTCTTTCTCGCGTTCGTGGTGCTTTTCACAGCCGTCTGGGCCTACATCAGCTTCGGCCCGCACTCGCCCAGCGCGAAGGACCACTGGACGGAGATCGAGACCAAGTGGAAGCCGACCATCGATGCCGACAGGCAGAAGGTCAGCCTCGCGGTCAATGACTTCACAGCGCAGCAGGCAGCCTATAAGACACTCCGCACAGACATGCGGAGCTGGATGAACGACCTGACCGCGGTGGCCGATTGGGGCGACGCCAGGGCCTCTGCCAGCGTCAACGCAGCGGCCAATTCGGCTGTGATCCGGATCATTTCGGACGGCACCTCCCTGGGCGAGGACCTCGACGCAGTGACATCTGCGGCGTCGGTACAGGAGGCGCTCAGCTTCGTGTCGACGATGACTGCCGACGACTCCGCATTCTGGATCGACTACGCGGCGGCTCGAGACGCGATCTTCGGATCGCCCGCAACGTCCTCGAACCAGCCGACGCTCGCCCTACCGTCTGGCAGTCTGAGCCCCTCCGGATCGCCCGGCGCATCCGAGATCCCGGGAGCCTCCGGTTCCCCGGCCGCTGGGTCGAGCGCCTCGGCTCCACCCTCCGTATCGCCCAGCCCCTCCGCATCCCCGGCTCCCAGCGCGTCGGCGACGTAGCGCTAACCTCGCCATTCCGGCGACAAAGGTTCCGGTACCGATGCCGCCAGTCCAAAGTACCGCTTGTGGCGGTTGTGTGGACTCTGTACGGTTCGCGTCGCTTCGGGTCGGGTTAGGGCCCGGGCACTGTAGCAACTTCAACCGCACAATCAGCGACGCAGACGCAGAGGAAACCCATGGCTGCCATGGCCGCGAACGAACTCGGTCCGATGCTCACCGCGAGCGAAGTGGCGGAGATGCTCCACCTGCACGTGAATACGGTGAAGCGTCTGGGCGATCGGGGCGAGCTCCCGTTCTATCGCGTCTGCAAGAGGGGCGACCGGCGCTTCCGCCTTGAAGACGTGATGACCTTTCTCGACAAGAACCGCTGAGAAAGCGCAGCATCCAGGCTCGCCGGAGGCCATGTCCCAAGGCCAAGTGCCCTAGTCCGCCGAGCCATAGCCGACGCCCGCGGTGACCGCCGCGGGCGTCGGCGATTCCGCGGGAGGATCGTCGCGTCGGATTCCGGGAACGCCGGAGGGGCGCTGGGGCGCGGGCTTGCAGGGGCGTGGGCTCGGCCGGCGGCCTAGCAGGGGAGCGGCGGGGCGCGAGCCACCAGGAGCGGCTCGGTCAGTCGGCCTGCGGGATCGACTGGAGCGCCGTCTTGAACATGTCGACGCCTCGGGCGATCTCCTCGGTGGTTACGTCGATCGGCGGCAGGAAGCGGATCACGTTGTGGTGCGTGCCACAGTTCAGGACCAGCAGGCCCTGATCGGCGCAGGCCTGGACCAACGCCTCGCTTGTCTCCGTGTCCGGGTCGCGGGTGGCGCGATCCTTGACCAGTTCCACGCCCACCATCAACCCGGGGCCTCGTACGTCACCGATCCTGTCGTCGTTCGCCATGAGCTTCCGCAGGCCGGCCAGCAGCTCGTCTCCGCGGGCCGCGGAGTTCTCCACGAGGCCTTGCTCGGCGATGGTGCGCATGACGGCGACGCCGGCGGCGCAGCTCACGGGATTCCCTCCGAATGTGGTTCCGTGCGCTCCCACTCCCCAGCGCTCCTGTAGCTCGCGGCGGGTGACGATGGCGCCGATGGGCAGTCCGTTGGCGAGCGCCTTGGCCACGCACACGACGTCGGGGACGATGCCGGCGTGCTCGAAGGCCCACATGCGACCCGTGCGAGCGATCCCCGACTGGATCTCGTCGCAGATGAGCAGGATGCCGTGCTGGTCGCACAGAGACCGAAGCTCGCGCATGAACGCGGCCGGAGCGGGGTTGAAACCGCCCTCGCCCTGGATCGGCTCGATGATGATTCCGGCCACGGACGAGGCCGGAATCTCGTGCCCCAGGAGCGTATGAAGCGCGCCCATCGCGCCGGCGGTGGCAGCCTCTTCATCGCCGCCGAAGTAGCGGTACACGTTGGGGAACGGGGTGAGGTAGACGGACGGCAGAAGAGGCTCATAGCCGAGCCGGTAGTTGATGCTCGAGCTCGTGACCGAGGCCGCGCCGAACGTTCGGCCGTGGAAGGCGCCTCGGAAGGCGATGATGCCGGGCCGGCCCGTCACCCGTCGCGCGAGCTTGAGTGAAGCCTCGACGGCCTCCGTCCCCGAATTGCCGAAGAAGACCGTGTCGAGTGGCGCCGGGCATGCGTCGGCGAGCATCGCGGCCAGCCGCCCGACCGGCTCCAGGTAGCCGAGGGCGTTGCAGATGTGGAGCAACTTGTCGGCCTGGTCCTTTATCGCGGCCGTAACTGCCGGATGGTGGTGGCCCAGCGACGTGGTTGCGATTCCACACGCGAAGTCCAGGAACCCGGTACCGGCGGAGTCGTAGAGGATGTGGCCCTCGCCATGGCTCCAGTTCCGCTCGTAGTAGCGGCCGAGGGTCGGGGAGAGGTACGGCTTGGAGATCTCGGCGTACTTGCCGGCGGAGGCCAGATCGTCGATCTCGGCCGGGGTCAGGTCGGCTGCACGAGCGCCGGCCGGGACGACCGCGGAGGCAGGGACGACGTTGGACTCGGCTGTGGGATCCATGACGGGGCTCCTCGGAAGAATCGGGTCGCCGGTCGAGGGCGACCGGCGGGGCCATCCGAGTATATAGGGCGAAGGCCACCAGGCGGGGCCGGACGCCGGCCGATGCCCGAGCGCCCGCCGGGCCGCTAGATCCCATGCCACATTGCGTGGCACAGCAGGGTGCCGATAGTCCTGGGGAAATTGTGCCAAAAGTCCCACTCGGGCCTCCGGACGGGGTAGAATTGGAACGGCGGGTCGGTTCCCGGGCGCTTTCGGCGGCAGGATCACGACCGATCGCCGGGTGCGCAAGACCTCACTCTGCCTGGTGCGGACCTCAGGAGCGGCGAGAAGCTCCGACGGGGCCGCTCGGGCGGACAAGCGAGGAGATACCGTGGCGCTGACGAAGATCGCGGCTACCGACGAGATACTCGAGTACAAAGTCGACGGCAGGACGGTCAAGATCGTCACTCGGCCCGCCGACGGCGACGGCCTGGCCCGGCTCTTCGAGATCGATTCCAACGCAACCTGGAACGATGAGTCTCCGCTCACCGACGAGGACGTCGCTGGGGTAGTGCGCGGGTTGCTGCACAATGCAGGGCAGCGTGGCGAAGCGCTCGAGGTGGTCGGCGTGTCGCCGGGGGCGGCCCTCGAGTTCCCCGACGATCCGCGCATCTCCGTCTCGCCGGTAGAGGCCTTCTCGTTCTCGCTGCCGGGCTCGCCGACGGGTTTGGTCCTGGAGATGGACGATCGTGGGAACGGCCACCTCTTCGCCCTGGGGGACGAACGGATCAAGCTCGGATCCGACGGCATGTGGTGGATCCTCACCCGATTGATGGACGCCCTTGCCGACCCGGACGTCGCATCCCAGTGGCCGCGGTTTCTGACCCTGAGCGAGTTCCTCGGTGGGCCGGCCACGCAGGCCTCGCTCGAGATCGGCGGAGAGGGCGTCGAGATCATCTGGCGCGATCTCCAGAGTGGAGTCGTGGGTGAGGTCGTTGCCGTTCAGGAGCTGTCGTTCCCGCGTCTGGACGGATGGCTGCGCATGCTTCGCCCCATCCGGGACGACCTGGAGAGGCGACGAGTCCACCGCCAGCGACTGCCCGCGGCCCGCACCGCCGAGAAGTGGGCTCGGGTCCTGGAGCGCTGGAGCAACTAGCCTCGCGGCCTCACTTCGCCTGTTGAGGCGGAGTTAGGGGCCTCCGGAGTCACCCCGCGGCCACGGCCGTGACGTCGCCCGTGGGCTGGACGAGGAAGATCCAGACGTCCCAGGCGCAGTGGCTGACCACGAGCGCGCCGATCGGGAATCCGGCCGCGTAAAGGAGGCACCAGTGAGCGCCGGCCACTCCGGCCGCGCCCATCAGGGTGAAGTTGCCGGTCGTAACGTGGACTGCCGAGTACGCGACGGCCGCCATCGCCGCGCCGGTCCAGCGGCCGTAGCGGCACATGAGCGCCTCCTGGACCAGGCCCCGCCAGAAGAGCTCCTCCGCCGGGCCGATGATCGTGACCAGCCGGAGTCCGGTCTCGCTCCGTGGCGCCAGCTCGCGCAACGAGTAGATGTCGCGTATCTGGTCGTCGCCGCCCGGGACGAAGTGTCGCGCGAAACGGTCCCCGAGCTTGAAAGTGCCGTACAGGGCTGCGGCCGAGGTGAGTCCCAGAGCCACTTCCCGGGGACCGACGTGCGTCCGTCGAAGCCTCGGATTGGCGAGGAGTGCCAGGCCGCCCAACATCAAGCCGGTCGCCGTCATACGACTCCAGAATCGGTCGCGCGGGCCGCGGAAGGTCGCGGCGAATGCCGGCACGGCAGCCGCCAAGCCGACCGCCAATGCCGCGTCGAGACGCCAGTCGGAGGCGCGCGCGCCCTTTCGAATCACCCGGGCACCAGCCGCGCGAGGAGCAGCCCGACCACCAGCAGCGCCCCGAAGGCAAAGTGGAGCCTGGCGGTCTGCAGATCGATCATGGCGATCGCCCTAGCCTGACCGGTGGCGCCCAGCTCAGCGGAGCGGACCACCTGGGCCAGGAAAGGCAGCGAGAAGACGGCGATGACGGTCGTGGCCGGAAGCCACCTCATTGCGATGGCGAAACCCAAAGTCAAGTAGGCGCCGATCACCAGGCCGAGGTAGCTGTAATGGGCCCAATCGCGCCCGAGCCGGCTGGAGAGGGTGCTGATCCCGGCCCGGGTGTCCTCGCTGATGTCGCGCCACTCGTTGCCGTGGAGAATGGCTGCCACGAGCAGGCCAACCGGTAGCGACAGAACGAGGGCGTGCCAATCCCACAGCCCGGTGACGGCGTAGTAGGAGCCCACGACCATGATCGGGCCCATCAGAACGAAGACCACCGGCACGCCCAGGGCCCGGTACTTGTACTGGAACGGCGGCGCGGTGTAGGTGTAGCCGGCGACCAGGCCGAGCAACCCCAGGCCCACGATGGCGGCGCCGCGGAGCCACACCAGGTACCCACCTACGGCAATCGCGGCAACGAACAGCGCCATGGCGAAGGCGTACGCGCCGCGCTCGCTGACGCGGCCCTTCAAGACGGCGTGGCTCATGCGTGGCGACGTGATGCTGTCGATCCCTTTGCGGACGTCGTAGACCTCGTTGATGACGTTCGTGCCGGAGTGAAGGAGCATCCCGCCGGCGAGCGCGGCCAGGAATGGCGGCCACCAGAATCGCGAGTCGACCGCGGCGAGCGCCCCTCCGGCGAGGACCGGGATCGCGGAGGCCGTGTAGGCGAACGGCCGAAGGACCTCATATGCGGCGCCCAGACGACGGCGGGCACGGTCGAGGAAGCCGAGCCGGCGATCGCCGGCCAAGCCGACGCGATGGCCTCCGGTGTCGGTGAGCGTTTCGGACGCGCCGGAGCCGTCTCGCGCGCCCTCGCGCCCGACCGCAGCCGCTACGCCCGTCGCTACGCTCTCGCGCGCGGCGGCGGGCATCGGTAGCGCCGCGTAGAGCCTCGCGGCTTCGATCAGCTCGAGCGTCTGGGTCTCGTCCTGCACGACCGGCTGGAGCAGCGGCAGATCGAGCCCAGTCTCGGAGTGGAAGTCCATGGCCCGCGCAGCCACGTCCTCGCGCGTGCCGCACAGCATGAAGGCGTCAAGCAAGTCGTCAGGGATGAGTTTGCCGGCCTCGTGGTAGTCCTCGGCCCGCCATGCAACTGCGATCTTGTCTCGCAGGTCCACGTCGAATCCCGCACGGTGCATCGAGACGTCGCCGAGGATGGACATCATGTAGGTCACGAACGGCTCGCGCTTGGCCCGGTTCAGCGCCTCGCGGCGCGTCTTGTCCACGAGCGACAGCAGGTAGGCGGCCGTTTCGATGTCGCCCGGGTCCCGGCCGGCGGCGGTCGCCGATGCCGCCAAGCGGTCCAGGATTCCACGCAGTGACGGGACGGATTCGCATGGTCGCGCGAGGTAGCCGTCGGCCTTCTGGCCGGCCAGCTCCACGAATTCCTTGCGGTACGCGGCCACGAACAGCGGGATACGGTGCACCGGCGGAAACATCGGCTGGATCGGCGGCAGGCCCGGCGTTCCGGAAGGGAGGCGCTCGCCGGCCCACAGGGCGCGGAGCTGGTCGATGGTGGAGCTGACGCGAGCGACGGCCTCGTCGGGGGAGTAGGGGATTCCCATCTGCTTGAGCCGCAGCGGCAATCCAGTCCCGATGCCCATGACTATGTGTTCCGGCAGGATCTCGTCCAGGGCGGAACCGGTCATGGCCAGCACCACCGGGTGGCGGGTGTACGGATTCACGGCGCCGAGCGCAAGCCGGAACGAGCTCTCCGAATCGTTGGCCAGGGCGCCGGCGATCGCCGCGCCGTACGTGATGGCGTCACGCTCGTAGTAAGAGTCGTGGATCCAGGTCGAGTCGAGTCCGGCGTCGCGCGCGCGCCTCGTCCAATCGATGACCTCGGAAACGTCGCCCCTGGCTGCAAGCCCCAAGCCGACGCGACGTGACAGCGCGCGCATGTCTCTCCCGTGAGCTGGCGCCGGGCGTCGAGACGTCGACAGTCGGCCGAGCCGCCGGGCGCGTCGATATGTTAGCGGCTTACCGTTCGAAGCCCGGTGTCGAGCCCCAGGAATGGGACGCGATCTCGGCGTGCGGTCGCGCCGTGCGGGCTCTGCCGGGTAGTGGCCCATCGCCTAAGGTTTGCCTATGCCACTACCCACCGGCCTCGCTCCCTGGTTCGGACTCAGCCAGGAGACGCTGCGCTCGCTGGAGATACATTCCGCACGCGCCGTCGCCATCCCGGGTCGCGGCTGGCGCGACCTGGGCGATGCCGTGCTGCTCTTCTCCGCCGGCGAGAAGGAGCCCTTCTTCAATCGACTGACTGCCGTCCGCTGGCCGGAAGACGCGCGGGCCTTCGACGCCCGGTTGAGGTACACCGGCGAACTCTTCGCCGCACTGGGTCGCAAACCCTACGTGTGGGCAATCCCCGGCCTCAGCACGCCGAGGGACTTGACCGCCCGCCTTGCCGCGAACGGGTTCGTGAACCAGGGCGGCGGTTTCGACATGGTCCTGGTGCGCGAACCGGAGGGCCGGCTCGAGATGCCGCTTCCCAGCGGGGCCGTGCTGGAGCGCTGGAACTGCCCCTCCCCGCAAGACCGACCGGACGTGGCGCGGGCGCTGGCGCGGGTCATCGGCGAGTCGTTCCACATCCCGGAGTCGAGACACCCCAATCTGGTCGCTGAGGTCGCGCTTACCCTGCAGCAGCCCAGCTTCCACGCCTACCTGCTCCGGATCGACGGCGAGCCCGTCGCGACGGGGGAGCGCTACTCTTTCGACGGGGCAAGCTACCTCTCGTCGATCGGGACCCGCCCGGGATGGCGTGGCCACGGCTTTGGCAGCCTGATCACGCAGGCTCTGGCCCGTGATTCGGTGGCCAGCGGCTTCGATCTCGTATACCTCGGCGTCTACGCGGACAACATACGGGCGATCCGGTTATACGAGCGACTCGGCTTCGCTGCGCTGGGCTCGTGCTCGGCCGAGATGCTGCTGGAACACCCCAGGTAGCGTGCGCCAACGCGGGCACTCGAGCCCGGCCGGCCGCGTCCGATCGTTCGCTCGGCCGGGCGGCGATCATTCCCAAGGTGGACGACCCCCTTTGACCCGGGTCGCTAAAGTCGTCCTCATGCCGACCGGCTCCAGCAGGGATGCCGGCCAGGCCCGAGCCAGGGAGTGAGATGACGGAGAGCGGCGAGCCGGTCATCCGCGTTGCCGACCTGCGCAAGTCCTACGGCGACGTTAAGGCCGTCGACGGGGTGAGCTTCACGGTCGGGCGGGGCGAAGTCTTCGGCATGCTCGGTCCGAACGGGGCCGGCAAGACCACGACCATCGAGATCCTCGAGGGCCTTCGAGCCCCGGACTCCGGAACGGTCACGGTTTTCCGGATGGACGTGACCAGGCATGCGGTATCGATCAAGCAGCGGACCGGCGTCCAGCTGCAGACGGTGTCGCTGTACCCGCGCCTCACGGTCACCGAACTGCTGGACCTGTTCGGCAGCTTCTACGAGCATCGTCTGCCGACCAAGCAGCTGATCGACGCCGTGGACCTGGGCGAGCGCGCCAAGGCTCGATCGATGAACCTCTCCGGCGGCCAGCAGCAGCGCCTCTCCATCGCCCTCGCCCTGGTCAACGATCCGGAGCTGATCTTCCTGGACGAGCCCACGACCGGTCTGGATCCGCAAGCGCGCCGCTCGCTGTGGGACCTGGTCAAGGGGCTTCAGTCCCAGGGCAAGACGGTGATGCTGACCACGCACTACATGGAAGAGGCCGCCGAGTTGTGCGACCGCGTCGCCATCATGGATCACGGGCACATCCTCGAGATGGGAACGGTTCCGGAGCTGATCGGTCGGCGCTTCAAGGAGCGGGCGGTATTCTTCGACACCACTCCGCAACTCCCGATGGATCGGGTGAGCAAGCTGGACGGAGTGACGCGGGCGAGCCAGGAGGACGGGCAGACGCTCCTCTACTCGCGCGACGTCCCGGGCACCATCGGGACTCTGCTCGCGCTGGCCGACGGACTTGGCGTGGAGCCCCACAACCTGGGGATCCGCCAGGCCACCCTCGAAGACGTCTTCCTCGACCTGACCGGTCGAGCCTTGCGCGACTAGGAGCCGACCGATGAACACCCTCCTGCTTCTCACGGTCGCGAACATCAAGAGCCTCACCCGCGACCGGGCCGCCCTTTTCTGGACCTTCTTCTTCCCGGTGATGTTCGTGCTGCTTTTCGGAGTCCTCTTCTCGGGAACCGGTAACAGCAAAGTCGCCGTGGGGTTCGTCGACCTGGACAAAACGTCCACCTCCGCCTTGGTCCATCAGGCGTTCTCCGGCGTCTCGCTCCTGGACCTCAAGGACGGCAATCTCGACGACGAGAAGGCGGCCATGCAGCACGGCGATGTGTCCGCGGTAATCGTTCTCCCCAAGGGCCTGGAGGACACGGTCAACTCGGCCAAGTCCGGACAGCCGGCGAGCATCGCGATGCAGGTGTACGCCGATCCGAGCAAGACCCAGACCACACAAGTCGTCCAGGGGATCGTGGCCCAGATCGCCAACGGCTTCAATCTGCGGCTCGCCAACGGGTCGGAGATCGTCAAGATCGAGCAGCTCACCCTGTCGTCGACGAACCTGAGCAACGTCGCTTATCTCGTGCCCAGCATCCTGGCGATGGCCCTGATGCAGCTCGGAATCTTCGCCGCGATCCCGCTCGTCCAGCAGCGCGAGAAGGGGATCCTGAAGCGGATCGGAGCGACGCCGCTGGCGCGCTGGAAGCTCGTGGCCAGCAACATACTGCTGCGGCTGATGGTCGCCGCCATCGACGGGGTGCTGATCATCGGCATAGGGATAGCCCTGTTCAACGTCCAGATCGTAGGCAGCGTCCTGGCGATGGCCGGGCTGATCCTCCTGGGCGCGGGCGCGTTCCTGGCAATCGGCTTCCTGCTGGCGTCCTTCCTCAAGACGGAAGAGCAGGCCACCGGCGTCGTGCAGGTCGTTCAGATGCCGATGATGTTCCTGTCGGGCATCTTCTTCTCTTTCGACTTCATGCCGAGCTGGCTCCAGAGCGTGGCGCGCTTGCTGCCGCTCACGTACCTGGGCGACGCCCTTCGGCAGGTCATGGTCAACGGCACTCAGGTGGCACCGCTGGGCGTTGACCTGGCGATTCTCACCGGCTGGCTTGTCGTCTGTCTGGCCGTGGCCGCCCGTACCTTCCGCTGGGAATAGCCGGCCGAGGCCTGCGGCGCTGCGTCCCGAGGCGACCCGCCGTGTCGCCTGACGTCGACTCCAGTCAGCGACCGTTCTTCGGTCTAGGCTGGAGGCCCCGCCGGAACAGCGCCGAGCTGCTGCATCATCGCCATCAGGTCGATCACACCCCAGTGCTCGCGCACGAGACCATCGTCGCCGAAGAGAAACATGTCGATGAGCTGCACGTCGACGCTCTTTCCCGTTGCCGGCATGCCCATGAAGTCACCCTTGTTGGTCCCCGTGTACTTCACCCGGGCGACGACCTTGGCACCGCTCCCGAAGGCGTCTTGCACCTCCATGCGGAGGTCCGGGAACGCCGCAAGCTGCATCCCGAAGAATTCCTTGACACCTTCTTTCGTCGGCGCAAGGCTCGGTGTCACCTCGTGCTCGACGAAATCGTTTGCCAGATGCTCAGCGAACGCGCCGATATCTCCGGCGTTGATCGCGTCGTACAGGCGCCGCGCGGTAGCCGCGTGATCCATGTGTTCTGACCCGCTTTCTGGGCGCATGACGCGCCCGACCGGACGCCTCGGTCTCGCCATTGGCCCTGCGCGACGGTCGGAGGCGACCGTGTGGGGACGCCGCGCTGGCGGGAACCCGAAGACTCCCGTGCCTACCTGCCCTATCGGCGGAGTGTCGGGGTTCCCCGGCCGACAAGATAGCCAAGTCCCGGAGGGTGAACCGGCTCGGTAACTCCGGTGCGTCCAGCGCCAAGGCAGGACGACGGCCGACGCGGCCGCCCGCCGTTTGGGCCACGCCCGGGCTGCCACCTTGTGCGGTCCGCCGTATTGGCGGACTATGCCGACCTTCAGCCAGACGCGCCGCCCTCGCTGTTTCGCAACGAGCGACCTGCCAACGCTCGTGGTGGACGACCGCCTCGAGTGGCTTGCGGCCGCCCGCGCGCTTGGCCCAGGTCAGGGCTTCGGGGTTCTCGGGATAGCCGAATGAGAGCAGGAACTCGCACCGCATCGATTAACTAACCGCTCCGGTCGCGGAGGGCCTCATCCAGATCGCGAAGCAGCTCCCCGACGCGCCCTCCACCAGGCGGTGCCGCGGGGTAGCGGCTGAGCACGTCAACGACGATTGGTGTCGCGCGCCGGCGAGCTTGCTCGATGTAATCGGCACCGACATCTCGATCATCGCCCGCCATCAGCTCGGCCGCTCTCGCCGCGTGGGCCGCTGCCCCCAGAATGTGCTTCACCTGGCGAGCATCGGCCAGTGGATGCAGGTACGCAGCGGATGCCGCGCACATCGCTGCTCGCGCCGCATCGCCCGCGGCCGCGGTGTGTGCATCTCGGGCCGCCTTGAGCGCCGCCCACGCGGTGTCGCGCAGTGTCTTCCCGCGTTTGCCGCCTCGGGCGAACGTCCATGCGGCATCGATCGCGTTGCGAGCGCGGGAGTCGGCCGGGTGTGCTCTCTCGAAGATCGCCAGCACTTCCTGTGCGCTCTCAGCGGCGTAGCTGGTGACCTCACGAAGGTCGTGCATGCTCAGAACGATCTCGCTGGTTTCGTTCGCCACGGTTACCGTCCTCGTCCACCACACTGGACGCTTTGGCTCTGACTACCAGTGCTCGTAGTGAACCACCGCCTCCAACGGCTTTCGACCCCCGGCCCGCTTCGGCCACGTTAGCGCCTCTGGGTTGGTAGGAAAACCGAATGAGAGCAGGAACTCGCACCAGTGGTCCTTCGGGTACACCAGCAACTCGCGGGCCAGATCCTGCCGGTAGACGGTGGCCGGAACGCTGCCGACGCCGAGCTCCCAGGCGGCCAGGACCATGTTCTGCGCCGCCCGGCCCAGGTCCCACATGATCGAGTACGGCGCATCGTGAGTCGCGGGGTCCGGCACGACCAGGGCCACCGCGGTTGCCGCTCCGGCGAGGTGGGCGGCGTACGGCCCAACCTCCGACAGAGCGACCAGATGGGCTCGATCCGTGCAGACGATGAAGTCCCATTGCTGGGTGTTCTTGGAGCTCCCGGCTCGCCGGCCGGCGTTCAGGATGCGGTCGAGGTGTTCGGGCTCCAGCGGCTTGTCCGTGAACTTCCGGATCGTCCGTATCTTGTCGATCGCCTGCCAGGTGTCCATCGAAGCCTCCGATTGAGCGTGTGTGATGGCGATCGGCGCCGATCAGCCGGGTACCGCCCTCGCCGGCAGCGCTCCGAACCCGTAGACCGGATCCGGCGGGCGTTCCACGGCGCAGGCCTCGGCGCGCTGTGCCGCGACCTTTGGGGAGACCGGTCCACCGAGCGACTGGGCAAAGAACCAGGCTACTCGACGGCGGAACTCGGGCGCCTCGTAGAGCCAGCGATGGCCGAACTCCGGCAGAACAAGCGTCTCGACCGGCGGGTCGTCCGCCTCGCGAGCTCCGGTCGTCGCCTGTGCTATCAGGTCGAGATGCTCGACCGGCACGCCGTGATCCTGCGCTCCGTGGATGAGCAGCAGCGGGCCTCGATATCGCCGAGCGGCAACGAGCGCGCTGGCGTCGTCGATCGAATGGCGGCGAGGGGCCATCATCACTCCGGCCGTGATCAAGGCCAGTGGCCCGGCTATCGGCTCGGGGATGTGCATCTCGGCCATCGTGAAGGTCTTGCGGGTCATCCTGACCAGGTCCGCCGGGGCGGAGAGGCTGACGACGGCCCGGATGAGCGGCTCCCGGGACGCGGCCACGATGACGCCGGCGCCGCCCATCGAATGGCCCAGCACGCCGGCGGCCGAGACCTCCGGCCGAGCGGTCAGCCATCGAACGGCCGCGATGGTGTCGTCCGCGAACTCCGGCACGTTGATCGGCAGCGTCTCCGGCGGGCTGTCGCCGTGGCCGCGGACGTCGAAGACCAGGCAGTGGAAGCCGGCGGCGTGGAGATAGCGGACGTGGGCGAAGGTTCGGCCGCGATTTGACTCCCAGCCGTGCACGATGACGATGCCGGGTCTTGGGCCGGCGGTGGGGGGCGTTGCGGGCGCGTCGTCTTCTGCCGCGGGGACGAACCAGCCCGCGAGTTGCAGGCCGCAGGAGGGGATCTCGACGCGCTCATACGCCAACCCGAACTCCTCGGGCGTCGTCTCGACGGGACTGCGGTGCGGCAACCCGACACGCTCGCGATACCGGAGTGCGAATCGGTAGGCCGCACCGTAGGCAGCCACGCCGACCGTCGCGGCCCCCAGGAGGAGACGGAGTTTGCGTCGCGTTCGCTTCTTCGTTGTCATGGGGGTAGGGGACGCCACCGGCGCTTGGCTGTCAAGCGTTGCCACGGCTCGTTGCCGCCGGCCCGGTAGACTGGTGGGATGCCGCGCAACCCCTTCACGGTTCTCGGATTGCCGCTGGACGCGACTCTCGAAACGATCAAGGTCGCCTGGCGCCGGCTCGCGCGCGAGCATCACCCGGACGTCGCCAGCGGCGACGAGGCGCGGGAGAAGCTCGCCAACCGGACGATGGCGGAGATCAACGCCGCGTACCAGGAGCTTCGCGACCCGGAGAAGCGTCGCATCCATCGGGATGCAGCGGCACGAGCGGCCTGGGCGAACGGCGGCCACGAGGCCTCGGACGGTCCGCCTCCTCCTCCGTTCAGCCGCCCCGGGTGGGTGCCGCGGCCCCGGACGCGCCCCGTCACGGCCCGGATCGATACGAGCGCGCTGCTGCGACCGCGCAACGCCACGCTTTCGCAGCTGGACCGCAGCCCGCTGCCGGGGTTGCCTCCCCGGCCCAGGTCCGTGGAAGAGCATGAGCCGCCCCGGGCCTCCACCCCCACGGGGCCGATGCACCGTCGCCCCGGGCCGAATCTGGAAGCGGATCTGCCCAGGCTGGCCGACGCCATGGATACGCGCCTCAACTTCGGCAAGTTCGCCGGGTACACGCTGGGCGACGTGGCGAGCATGGAGCCGTCGTACGTGGCCTGGATCGTCCGCACCATCGATCGCGATCCCGAGGTAACGCTTGCCGCGCGCGTCGTGCTGCGGTACCTGGAGCGGTTCGGTGCCGTGGGGCGAGGGCGCCTCGACACGGCGGTCCCGCGCAACTAAGCCTCGCGACACACTGCCGAGCGCTGGAGCCGGATGCGGCCCCGATGTTCGCCCGAAGCAGCGCAGCTGTCTCGCGGCGCCGACCACCGGCCCGGCCTCCGCACCGGCCCAGATTGGAAACGGCCCGTCCGGCTGGCCGGACGGGCCGTTTCGCGCCCCAGGACTGAGCAGATAATGCCGGCCGCCGATCGAGAGACCCAAGCCGGATATCCATTGCGTGCTTACTCGGGTCGTGGTCGGGTCCTGCGGCCTCCTCGTACGAACGGCGTTCGTCTCAAGAGCGGATGTCGCGACAGCCCCGGCCCGTGCCCGACGCCGCTGGCCTCTTCGTGCACCGGTATCGGCAGCCACCCCAAAAGCTAGTCACCCGGAGCGGATTCGCAATGGCCCGAGGGGTTGCCGGGCGGGGCAGTAAGTCTGGTGCCGTCGCGCACCGGGTCATGCCCGCAGTGCCCGCATCGCCGGCCCGCGGTCGTCATCGCCCGGAGTCGCCTTCGTCGCGATACTATCGGCGCATGTATGCGGACGGATTCTCATTCCTCGAAGAAGAGCGCGAGAACTGGCGACCCTTCGAGGCACTTCTCGACCTGAGCGACGCGCAGCTGGAGCAGCCGCTGGACGGCGCCCATGGCTGGACCGGCCGAGACCTGATGGCGCATCTTGGGGTCTGGATCGAGTGGTGGCTCAACATCGCTCGGGAACTGGCGGTGAACCCGGCCAGCCCCGCTTTCGATCGGCTCGAGGAGATCGGCAAAGACTGGGACAACCAGGGCGATGTCCTGAACGCTCGCTATCAGGCCGAGTGGGCGGCTCTGCCGATGGCTGAACTGCGGCGCCGTTTCTCCGAAATGCCTGGCGAGCTCCGCGGCTACCTGACGGTGGTACCGGAGACGCGCTGGCTCAAGGACGCGCAGCACCTGAAATCGCTCATCGGCAATACGACGGAGCACTACGCCGAACACGAGCCCGATCTTCGGGCCATCCTCGACGCCGCCCGTCGCTGACTCCGCATCGGGCGGGCTCTACGCCTGCCATCGACTTCGCCCCGAGGAGTTCCGTACGTGACAGACGAGCGCCAATCAAGCGGTCCGGGTCGCGCCGAGGACCAGGTCGCGGTCATCGATCGACTGGCCCACGAGCTCGAAGGGATCGGGCGTCGCGAATCCGGACCGGCCGTCGAGTTCGTGCGTGGCGGCATCGTGTTTGCCGTCCGAGAGCGCGGCGGGCACAGCTTCCGCCTCCGCCCCGAGATCGTTCTGGCTGCGCTTCGAACACCCGATACCTCGCCTTCCGAACGGGGAGCGGAGTGGATCGCGCTGACATCGACCGCTGCCGACGCGTTCACGCTGGATCGGGCGAAGGCGTGGTTCGAGACCGCGTGGCGTCTCGCCGGCGAGGTCGTGGAGCCGCGCCCTCGCATGAACTGAGCGCGGTCCCCGGGCGCGCGTTGCCGGGTGCGCGTTGCCGGCCCCTAGCCGGCTCGTTTCGCGAGACAAAGCACGACCCCGGCCTGAGGGGGTAGGCCGGGGTCGTAAGGAACGGGGCCGAGGGGGAGGCCCCGCGTTGGTATTCGATTGTGGCTGAGCGGCGAGGCTCAGCTCGGATTGACTTTAGCGTACTCCGAGAGCCCGAATCTTGCCTCGAACTGCTCGGCCGGCATCGCTCCCACGACAGCCATCGGCTGCTTGCCGGGGCGGAAGAAAGCGATTGTCGGCAGGGTCATGATCTGGAGTGCCTGCGAGACGGCCGGGTTGGCGTCCACGTCCATCTTGACTACGTCGATCGAGTTGGCGTACTTCTTCGCGATCTTCTCCAGCTCCGGGGCGACCATGCGGCACGGCCCGCACCATGAAGCCCAAAAGTCGACGATGATCGGCCGCTCCGCGTTGAGGACTATCTGCTCGAAAGTTTCGTCTGTGACTGCTTTGACTTCGGCCATCTGGCGGATGGTCCTCCCTGAGGCGGTTGGCTGGCGGGCGCGCGAGGGCGCGTCAACCGGCGATGGACTGGAGCAGCTGGCACGCCTCAAGGATCCGAGGATCCGCGAGGCGGTAGTAGATCGCGTTTCCGTCCCGACGAGTCAGGACCAATCCTGAGTTCCGCAAGACCGCGAGGTGCTGGCTCATATTCGGGACGTTGCATCCGACACGGTCGGACAGGTCACGAACCGAGAGCTCGCCGGCGGCGAGGGACTGAAGTACGCATAGGCGCTTGGGGTCGGCCAGAGCCCTGGCCACCGCCGCGCTGCGCTGCCTGGCAGTATCGAGATCGCTTACGTCGAGCACCCGTCTAATATACAACAGCTTGCGCAAGGACGCAAGCACTTTGGCGTTGGGGCCGAGCGGATCGGCGTGAAGCCTGACCATCCTGGTGTGCCAGCCAACGCCTTGCCGTGCGGCCTCTCGGACTGGCTTGCATGCGGCTACGATGGCGGCATGGCAGACGGTGGCGCGTTCGGTGGTGGCCCGCCCGGGGGCCTCGGGCCGGAACAGCTCCAGGGGCTGGTCAGCGCGCTTGGCCTGGGCGGGAAGCCGGGTCACGACGCTCGCGACCCGCGCGGGATGCGTCTGGATGGCCACGACGCCCGGGACGTCCGGAGCGGCGGCGATGCGGCTCGGGACGGCGGCGCTCAGAAGGCCGCGACCATCGAGATCCGCGGCGAAGCCCGGCCGGCCGGTCCGAACGCCACACCCGAACCGGCGACCGTGAGCCTCGACTCGATCGGCCTGACGCTCCAGGTCGGCAGCGGACGTCCGATTCGCGCCGGCTACCGTGACCTGAGCCTGATCGCGATCCAGCAGTCCACGGTGCTGCTCGTCCTCGGCGACGGACCCGACGCCATGCGCTGGATCCTCGAGAAGTTCGGAGACCGACTCGGGCCGCTCGTTCGGACGCTGCGTGAACTCCGGCTCAAGCAACGGCTCTCGGACGGTCTGGTGAGTGTGCCGAAGGATCCGGCTGAATTGGTCGAATTCGCGTGGATGCCCACTGGGAGCCCTCTCGGGCCCGGTCCGGACGGGCCGATGACGGCCACGACCGGGGTGGGGCAGCTCGTCGTTCATCCATGGGGCTTCGTCGTGTGCCCGGTCGACGAACGCCTCACGTGGATCCATTACCGCCGCGCCTCGATCGCCAGCGTCAAGATGCCCGGTCCGGGGGACGTTGCCATCGAGGGCGAGCCGGGCACGCTCACGCTGCGGGGAGTGGGCCAGGCTGCGAATCGGCTCCACGATACGCTGCAGAAGCTGCGGGACGGCGCCTTCGCCGACGCCGCTGGGTTCGTCGAGAAGCTGCTGCCGGACGCGCCGTTCGGGGTGCGGCAGAAGGCCTCTGACACACTGATCGACGGCCGGCCGACACGGCCCGAGGTCTTCGGCGACGGCTGGCCGATCATCGAGACGGCCGTTCTGGGTGAGCCGACCTTCGCGGACAGCTACAAGTCGCTCTGCAACACGGCCGGAACGACGGCGCCGCGATGGGTCGCCATGTCGCCGGTGGCCCCTGGGGGCCAGGATCCGAAGATCTGGTTCCTCATGGCCATGCCCGGCAACCTTGTCGCCCTGGAGTTGGTCACGGCCGGCGCCCACGCGACGTACTTCTTCCGTGTCATGCCCCGGGCGCAGTACACGGGTGAGCCGCCAGAGAAGCTCGGCATCGCCGGCGAAAAGGCGGTCCGGGACATCAGCGAGGCGCTCGTCGACTGCCGGTTCCTGCGTGAGCCCATGGCTATCTCGGCCGATCAGCTGCTGCTGCCCCAGTATCTGCACTACCGGCTGGCGCTCGCGGTCCTGCCGAGCCTCGCCTGGGCCCGGGCGCGGTTCGTGGCGCGGATCGTGCATCGCGATTCCGCCAGCTGGTCCGCCGCCGTGGCGGATCTGGTCCGCTGGCATGCCACGGTCAGAGACGAAGCCGCCGAGTGGCCCGGCCGCGCCGCTCAGGAGTCGCAGATCTCCGAGGCCGGAGATGGCGGTGACGACGATGAGGGCGGGGACAGTGGCGAGGCCGCAGAGGCGGCCGGGAGTGGCGGTGCGGCCGAAGTGGCCCCCGACGCGAGCGGTTCGAGCCCGGACGCCGGCTCGGGCGAAGAGTCGAAGCCTTCGGGCACCCCAGGCTGATAGGAGCGGACGATGCCGACTTTCAAGCACCCGTGCCCGTACTGCGGGAAGTTCATCGACAGGGTCGTGTCCGCGTGCCCGTTCTGTGGAGTGGTCGAGCCGTTCTCTCCGAAGCGCTGCCTGAACTGCCGCAAGATCGTGGAGGATCCGGCCTGGGTCGTGTGCCCGTCGTGCGGAGTGTCCCTGTTGCCGCCGCCTCCGGGCGGGGCCGGTACCGCGGGGCCTGCCGGGGCAGGTCCAGCAGGGGCAGGGACCGCCGGGCC
>DATEXG010000022.1:0-5529 GCA_035257225.1 Candidatus Limnocylindrales bacterium | reverse complement strand
CTGGCTCGCGCAGCCCGCCACGATGGCGCCGATGAGGGCCAGCGCTCCGAGACCCCACAGCCCTCCTCGGATGGCGTGGTATCGCGTGATGCGGTTGGTCGCTCGGCTCATCTTCCCCGCCTCCGTAGAGATGCGTGAGATCTCTCGCCCCGCTAAGACGCGATTCCGATGGCCTCAGTTCCAGCACGATGGCTGCATGGTCGCCACTGGCCGGCGGATCGTGCGGTGGTAGCAATGGGAGGCAGCCAGGGGTCTGACCCCAGCGTCGTTGACCCCAGACATAGGACCGAACCGAAGAAGGTGTTGTCGGCGATAGCACACGTCCGTCACGTCGGCCTCGACGGCCATGCACTCCCACCGGCGACGCCCCGGCGCGCAGGTCCCCTGCCCAACGCCGGACGAGCGGCCGGTTGCCAGGCCGTGAGGCGCGAGGACAACCGTCAGCCCCAGTTGGATGGGGTTCATCCGTGGCCAGTCTCATAGTTGAGGGATTGCGGGTAGAACGGCAGGCGACCACACGGGCGGCACTAGCGGGTCCCCATCTGACACCACGACAAAGTGACTCGCAGGACAGCCCCTAGGCGCGGATACCGTCGGAAGCTACGTCCTCCGCGAACTTGTCCATATCTTCGAACTTGCGCTCCGGCATGCTGAGCCACCCGGCCGCCTGAAAGACCCTGTCGGTGATGCCGCGACTCGAAAGGAAAGACATGTCCGGATCAATGCACGCAGGCGCTGCCAGGTCCTGCTCGATGTCGACCGCGTATACCAGGGCCTTGGTCGCGTAACAGATGTCGTGGTTCAACGGCGTCCCACTCTTGCGACCCTTGTTTGTCACGTACCGGGCGTGGACGGCAGACCAGCAAGCGGCGGTGTAGAGAACATCGGCCTGCCTGGCCTCGTATAGGCGCCTGAGGGCGGCCCAGTAGGTGCCGGTGTAGAGGGCATCGATGTTCAAGCATCGACAGAAGACACCCTCGGACTCCTCCTTCTCATGGTCGTCTTCAGTGCAGAGTTGGGTAACTGCCCTGGACAGCGCGATGAGCCGTTCGACCTCGATGCCCAGCTTCGCATTCGTGGCGAGTTTGAGCGCCTGGTCATACTGCTTCAGCGAGTCGAACTGGAGACTAGGTATCCCTCGAACCGCTCCTAGGTAGCTCATCGCGTCCGCAAGGTTCTGCGCGGGTCGGTATGAAGTCGGGGCCGACGCCTCGGCGTCTCTGAGCTCCTCTATTGCCATGACGTAGAGAGGATCTGGATCCAGAATCCTGACCGAGCCGGCCAGCCGCATGAGCTCCACCCCGATGAGGTTGTGGCACTCCGCCGACCTTTGATCTGTACCGTTGGCAGCAGTACTGGGCTTCCATCCCATAAGCCGCCGCCTGATGAGAAGGATCGTGAGCCATTGAGCGGCCTCGCAGGCGAAACCACTCCCCTGGCTGAGCAGATCGTCCACCGCTGACCCTGGACTCCTGCCCACGACGGACTCCAGCACCATGCCGCTGCCTCCCGCAAGGCCTGAGATTTGGGCCGACAGGGTGAGACGACTGGGAGCGCCGGCGGCTCGTTCAAGGCAGCACTCGACTTTGGTACCCTCCGGCGGGATAAGCGCCGGGATTACGGCCAGCAGCGATCCCAGCTGCGTTGGAGCCGCGCCTTTCACGGCACCCACGAACGCGGTGAGATCGTCGCTGGACGTCCTCGCGGGGACTAGAGCCTTAGCAAGAGCCCGAGTCGTGTCGGTGCTGGGGTACCGTGCTCGGAAGTCTATCGATGACCGATAGACGCCCTCCCGCATCACCTGACTCAGCCCTGCGACCTGGTCCTTGAAGTTGAAGCCGGTTCCGTCGACAACGTCGCTCAGGACGAGTTGGTCTTGCAGAACGATGCGACAAAGACGGATCACGGCCGCAGCAAAGAGGATCACGGCACCTGGGATTACCACACCCAGGATCACGACCGCGAGCAGGAAGGCTTCATCCGCGTTGTTGATTGTGCTGATCCGGCCGCTCAGAGTCTCCGCCGCGACGGGGGCCGGCGAGGCGGAGACACCGGCGCTCGCTGAGGCGGCCGGCGACGTTGCACCCGCCTGGCCAGCTGCGATCCCGCCGAATTGGGTGATCGCGGCGACGAGGACCACGACGTATACGAGCAACAGGAGGAGTAGCGGCGGCATTCCAGCGAATGCCTTACCGAGCTGTCTGAGCGACGCCATGTTGACCCCCCTTTCAACCGACCGGAGGCGTCCACGCGAGTCGGTCTCGCCAGTGGCAAGGCGCGATCCCGGCGGTTAGTGTGTGGGCCGCGCGTCAAAGCCCCCGTGCATAGTGAGATTGTCGCACCGGTGTCGACGGCCTCCCGGCGCCGCCATCGAACTGGCCGGCGCGTGGCCGGGATCGTCCGCGACCGGCGGAGCGGAGCCTGGATGACGTGGGGCAGCGATTGTCTACGTCCCAGACCTCTGATGCGGGCCGGCATGCGGGATCGAGGCGGACTGCAGTTCACCAGAGGGTGTGACACCCAGCCACGACCGCACGATGACCTGATAGCGGGCCCGAGTCCGCTATCGCGGGAGCAGGTAAAGCGCCATCTGCATTGGAGTCCGAGCCGCCAGGCTGTGCTTGACCTCGGACGCCATCCGCAACCACGTCCCCGGCCGGGCGGGATAGGCGTCGCCGCCGACGATCAGCTCGCCCTCGCCTTCGAGGATGTGGATGATCGCCGGTCGTGCCGCGGTGTGCTCCGAAAGCTGCTCGCCGGCGGCGAAGGCGAAGAGCAGGAACTCGATGTCGCCCTCGTTCGAGAGCGTCTGGCTCAGGATGCCTCGGGCTGGGATGGGCGCCTCAGTGGCCAGATCGAGGAAGAGCGTGTAGGGCGTGGTCATGTCTCCACCAGGTGCGGCTTACCGAATCGAGACTAACTGCGGTGCGTGACTTGCGCTGCCGCAGGGGCCACACCGCGACCCCGGAGGCTGCATGCATCGGACTCCGCTTGTTCAAGCCCATACTTGACCTGCCCGAGCCGGACGAGAGCGGGGTGGATAACGTAAGACTGCTTACGCGCCGTCACCTCGAGTTGCGTTGAGCCGATCACGCTAGGAGCGGTATCGAGCCTGGGCCCGTTCGACAGAGTGGGCCGAGGGCGGGTGGCCACGCAGCCTCCCTTCGAGCGTCCGATCCGCCTGCCGGCACGCCGCGCCCGACAGGGCTACCGTGGCGGTCATGAGCACCTCGGAAGCCGATCCCGCCATTCAAGCGTCGGGTGAGGGTAGCGGGCAGCCTGTCCGCGAGCCCGGTCCTGCCGGTCCGGTGCCAATCGAGGGGATCGACGCGCGTCTGGTCGCCAACATGACCGCGAGCCTCGGCATCCCGACCGCGACCTCGTTCCGTGACATCCCGGTCGATGTCCTGGTCTCTCGGCGGGAGCAGCTCAACACCGCCATCGCTCCCGCTCGGCTGTCGCTCACGCACCTGATCGCCTACGCTGTCGCCCAGGCGGCCGCGGTCCATCCCACGCTCGCCTCCCATTTCGTGGAGATCGACGGGCGACCGCACCGGGTGGACCCGACCGTCATCGACCTCGGGCTGGCGGTGGACGTGAAGGGGCGCGACGGCCGCCCGTTCCTGGTCGTGCCGGTCGTGCGGGCAGCCGACGAGCTCGAGTTCGACGTCTTCCTGAGCCGCTTCGACGATCTGGTGGGGCGGGCGCGAGCGAACCGCCTTTCGGCCGACGACCTGGTCGGCGCCGGCATCACTCTCACGAACCCCGGGACGGTGGGCACCACGGCCTCGGTTCCGCGCCTGATGCCAGGCCAGGGCGCGATCGTCGCTACGGGCGCGATCCGGGGGCTCGCCGGCGGGGCAGTGATGACGGTCAGCAGCACCTACGACCACCGCGTGATCCAGGGCGCCGAGTCGGGCCGCTTCCTAGCGACGCTCGAGGAGTTCCTGGCGGGCTCGGACGACTTCTATGAATCTATCGCAGACGGCATGGGCGTTCCCCGATCAGTGGTCGCGTCCCCGGTCCCAACCGCCGCGTCGACTGCCAACTCCGCCGCCCGGCCGATCTCGACCGAACCTGCCGCAGAGACCGCCAGCCTGGCGGAGATCGCGGCCGGGGTCGACCTCGTCCGCTCCTTCCGTCACTTCGGCCATCGCGCCGCCGACCTCGACCCACTCGGCATTCTGCCACCCGGCGACGAGGCCCTGGACCCGGCGACCTGGGGTCTGACTGCCGAGGGCCTGGCGCGCATACCGTCTGACATGCTGAGCGTCGACCTGCCGGGGAGCACCCTGGCCGAAATCCTGCCCGAGCTCCGCCGCACCTACTGCGGCACGACCGCCTACGAGGTCGAGCACATCAACAGCCACGAGGAGCGGACCTGGCTGCGGCGGACCATCGAGACCGGCGAGCACAACGTCCACCCCACCGCAGCCGAGAAAGCGCAGCTCCTCGGTCGCTTGACTGCCGTGGAGGCCTTCGAGCGCTTCCTCGGGCGAACCTACCTGGGCCAGAAACGCTTCTCCATCGAGGGCCTCGACGTCCTGGTTCCGATGCTCGACCGGGTCATCGAGCTCGTGGGACAGGCTGGTGCCCAGACAGTCGAGATCGGGATGCCCCACCGCGGCCGGCTGAGCGTGCTGGTTGGGGTGGTAGGCATTCCTGAGGCCGCGATCCTCGACGAGTTCGAGCGAGGACGGCCTACTGCCGAGGCGGACCCGCCGGCCGAGGGCGAAACGAGCGACGTCAAGTACCACCGCGGCGCCCACGGCGTCCATCCCACCGCTGGCGGCTCGGTACGCGTGACCGTCTCCTCGAACCCGAGCCACCTCGAGGCGATCGACCCCGTGGTCGAGGGTCGGGCGCGAGCCGAGCAGACGGACCGGAGCGGACCGACCGCGAGCCCGGACGCACGCCTCGCGGTCCCGGTGCTGATCCATGGCGACGCCGGATTCGCCGCACAGGGCGTCGTTGCCGAGACCTTCAACCTGGCCCGCCTCGCCGGCTACACGACCGGCGGGACTATCCACCTAATCACTGACAACCAGCTCGGCTTCACGGTCGAACCCAAGGAAGGCCGCTCGACCGACTACGCAAGCGACCTCGCCAAGGGCTTCGACGTGCCGATCGCCCACGTCAACGCCGACGACCCCGAGGCCTGCCTTTCGGCCGTCCAGTTCGCCGTCGCATACCGCGAGAGATTCCACGGCGACTTCGTCATCCACGTCCTCGGTTACCGCCGCCACGGTCACAGCGAAGAGGACGAGCCGGCCTACACGCAGCCGCTGCTCTACGCCCGGATCGCCGAGCACCCGACCGTCCGCGCGATCTACCTGCGCCGCCTGGTCGAAGAAGGCGCGATCGAAGTCTCGGCCGGGGAGGCGATGGTCGGCGCGGCGGAAGCACGCCTAGCGGAGGTTCGGGAGTCGGTGGCAAAGGAGGCCACGACCGGCACGGGCGTTCGTTCGGGAGAAGATGGCGCTGAAGCAGTCCTGGCGGGCCCGAGTCGTCGAGGGAGGCACTCATCGG
>DATEXG010000021.1:0-10776 GCA_035257225.1 Candidatus Limnocylindrales bacterium | reverse complement strand
GCTGTTCACCCGCCGATCGGTCAGCCCTTTGGCTCGGGCGGTACGGACGTAGTCTTCGTTGCTGACGTCGATCACCGAAGCGCGCGTGATCCTGGTGAAGACGGCAAGCGGGATGGAGCCGAGCGCGATCGACGGCAGGATCAGATGGGCTACCGCGTCGACGACGTACCAATGGCCGGCCAGGATCGCGTCGATGATCGCGAAGTGGGTCACCGGGTTCACGTCCAAGCGGGGATCGATCTGGCCGAATGCCGGGAGCCAGTGCAGCTCGACGCCAAAGACGAAGACGAGCGTGTAGCCCAGAACGAACACCGGGATCGAGATGCCCAAGAGCGAGATTACCGTCACGATGCCGTCGATCCAGCTATTCGGGTGCCGAGCGGCCAACTGGCCCAGGGGAATACCCAGGCCGACCGCGAAGATCAAGGCGCCGATCGTGAGCTCCAGCGTGCCCGGAAAGCGGATCAGGAACGTATCGAGGACCTGGCGGCCGTCTATGAAGCTCGACCCGAAGTCGCCTTGCAGAAGCCGCCCGATGTAGCTGAAGTACTGGACGTAGAGGGGCTTGTCGAGGCCCTGCGACGCAGTGATCTGGGCCACGAGCTCGGGTGTGGCGTGCTGACCTAGGATCGCCTCGGCCGGGCCTCCACCGGGCAGGAGACGTAGGAAGAGAAACAGGATTACCGAGAGCCCGAACAGGACCGGCACCGCCACGAGGACGCGCCGGACGATGAACCTCAGCACGCTGAGTCGAGCTCCCTCCGTTTGATAGCAGCCCCCCGGGGTCTGGTCGACCCCGGGGGGCCCTGTTCACCGAATGCTACAGCCCGGCTGCGCTGCGTCACAGCGCAGCTGCGGCGTTACTTGGATAGCCAGACCGAGTTGAAGTACTCGATCCCGTTACCGGAACCGACGAAACCGTTCACCTTGGCTGACATTCCTCCCGGTGGGGTGGAGTTGACGATCGGCACGGCCGGCAGGTCGGTCGCGAGCAGGTCCTGGACCTGAGCCCAGTCGGCGTTGGCCGCGTCGACTGACGGCTCGGCGAGAGCCTTCAGCATCAGCGCGTTGGCCGCGTCGTTCTTCCATCCGAACTGGAGGTTGGGCTTGCCGCCCTGATAGCCGAACCACGCGGTGTAGAGGAAGTTGTCGGCACCGGCCCAGTCGCAGGTCCAGCCGAACAGATACAGCGAGAAGGCGCCGTTGGTGGCGTCCTTCACATAACCGCCGTGCCAGTCTTCGGTCTTGAGAGTGACCGTGAAGCCGGTGGCCTGGAGATCCTGGGCGATGGCCTGGGCGATGCCCTTCGGATCGGGCATGTACGGGCGCACCACGTTGGACGGGTATTCGAGGACGATGTTCTTCTGGGCGGCAGTCAGGTTCGCAGCCGCCAGATCGGCCTTGGCCTTGGTGACGTCGTAGCTGGGCAGCGTCTCGGCCTTGAAGCCCTGGGTTGAAGGCGGCATGAAGCCGGTCGGAACCTTACCCAGGCCGGCGTAGAACGCGTCAACGTAGCTCTGCTTGTTGACGGCCTCGGAGATACCGAGGCGGACGTTCTTGTCGGCATAGATGGTCGGCTTGCCGCCGACGCTCTGGTTGATGTCCAGGTTGAGCTGGTTGCAGGACGCGCCGCGGTCGATGATCTTCAGGCCCGAGTCCGAGGCGGTCTTGACGTCGAGAGGCGAGATCGAGAAGGCAAGGTCCACGCCGCCCGCCTGCAGGGCCTGTAGCTTGGCGGTGGAGTCGCCGATGGGCTTGAAGGTGATCTGGTCAAGGTGAGCCGCGTTGGCGGCATCCCAGTACGTGGGGTTCTTGACCACCGTGACGTGGTCGCCGGGCACCCACTCCTTGAAAATGAAGGGTCCGGTGCCGATCATGTCCTGGCCTTGTGGCAGAGAGCCCTGGGCGTACTTGTTGTTCGCAAGCGGCGTGCTGTCGGCGTTGGCGGCCTTGAGCGCGGTTGGGCTCTGGATGCCGAAGACCGCGAGCGTCGAGGCAAGCAGGAAGTTCGACTGCGAGGCCTTCAGCTTGAAGACCACCGTGGTCGCATCAGAAGCCGTCACCGAGACGATGTTGGAGTCGGTCCCGAACCCACCGAAGACGGCGCCATAGTAGTAGGCGTTGTCCTGGAGGTCGCCCTTGGTGTAGTTCTGCCAGCGGGTGTAGTTGTAGACGACGGCGTCGGCGTTGAAGTCCGTACCGTCGTGGAACTTGATGCCCGTCCGCAGCTTGAACGTGTACGTCAGACCGTCCGAGCTGACGGTCGGCAGGGCCGCCGCCAGGACCGGGATCACGGTGCTGATCGTTCCGGGCTGCAGCTGGACCAGGTTCTGCACGACCTGGGCGTCCACGTAGAGCGAGTTGCCGTCGCTCACGAACGACGGATCGGCGAAGACCATGTCGCCGTCGAGTGCAACCACCATGTTGCCGCCTTCGACCGCGGTCGGGGCTACACTCGGGGCAGGGGTCGGGGCGGGCGTGACCCCGGAGACGGGCGTGGTCCCAGGGACGGGCGTCCCTGGAGTGGGGCTGGTTGAGCTGCTGCCACAGGCCGTAGCCACCAGCGCGGCGATGGCCAAGAGCGAGGCCAAACGTTTCATATCCTCTTCCTTCCGTGTGTTCAGTGTCATCGCTGAGGGCCAGGACCCGGCTGGGCTGCCCGGTCGGATTGCTCCGCCGAAGGTCCGATGGCCGCTCCCCGGTATGGGCGCGATGAGACAGCTTGCGACAATGTAAGTCAGTTGCCGCGGGTTGTCACAGACGAGCGCTCTGCGAGAGCCCCGGGAATCCGAGCGTCCGTTCTCAGGCCGGCGTGCCGTTCGGGCGCGGGCACGTCCTCGCGGTCCGGATTCCCGTCTACTTGTTCAGCCACACCGAGCTGAGATTCTCGACGCCGCCGCCGGACCCGACGAAGCCGACGACGTCGGTCTGTGCGCCGGCGGGCAGCATAGCGTCGAGGAGAGGGACCGTCGGCATATCTGCGGCTATCATGTCCTGCGCCTTGGACCATCTGGACCGAGCCGCGGCCGAGTCGGCGGCTGAGAGTGCCGCCGTCATGGCCGTGTTCAGATCGTCGTTCTTGTAGTTGAACTCCGGTGACGGGCTCCCGTTGACGTAGCGGAAGAGACCCGTGCTGAGGAAGTCGTCCGGTCCGCCCCAGCGGCACGTGCGGCCGGAGACCCACATCTGGAGCTTCCCGCTCGCCTGGTCCGACTCGAAATTGGGCGAGAGTGCCTCGGTCTTGACGGCTACCGTGAATCCGACCGTCAGGAGATCCTGGGCAATCGCCTCCGCCAGGCCCTTCGGGTCGGGCAGAGACGCCGTCGTCGCGCCGGTGGGGTACCAGAGGTCGAGAGCCAATCCCGTCCCCGATAGGCCGGCTTGGGCCAAGTAGCTTCTTGCCTTCGTAACGTCGTACGACGGCAGGTACTCGCGCTTGTAGTACTGAGCCGCCGCCGGCATCCAGCTGTCCGCGACGGCTGCCTCGCCGGCGTAGAAGGCGTTGACATAGGACTGCTTCTCGACGGCCGCGGCGATCGCGAAGCGGACGTTCTTGTTCGCGAGGGGATTGGCCTGGCCGTTCAACTCGCCCGCGTTGTTCATGTAGATCTGCGCGGTCGTGCACGACGAGCCCCCGTGCAGGACCCGCAGGTTGGCGTCGCCACGAACCTTGTTGACCGCGGCGGGATCCAGCGACCCGATGAGGTCGACCGCCCCGGACTGGAGCGCTCCGACTTCTGCAGCGCTGTCGGCGTATGGCTTGAAGACGATCTGGTCCAGATAGGGCCGACCCATCGTATTCCAGTAGCCTGCGTTCTTGACGACGGTGATGTGGTCCTTTGGCACCCACTCGCCGAATATGAAGGGCCCTGTGCCGACCATGGCCTTGCCCTGCCCGCCCTGTCCGAGGGCGTATGGGTTGTTGCTCAGGGTCGGGTTGTCGCCATCGTTGACCTGAATCGACGTCGGGCTCAGGATGCCGAAGGCCGGACCGGTCTGGCTGAGCAGGAAGTTGCTCTGCGGCGCGCGCAGCTTGAAGACGACAGTCGTGATGTCGGGCGCCTCCACCGATTGCACGTTCGAGGCATCGCCGAAGCCGCCGAACGCGGCGGCGTAGTAGGTGGCGTGGTCCTGCAGATCGCCCTTGGGGAAGGCCTGCCAGCGGTCGTAGTTGGACTTCACAGCTCCCGCGTTGAAGTCACTGCCATCGTGGAACTTGATGCCGGTCCGAAGCTTGAAGGTGTAGGTCAATCCATCGGCACTGACCGTGGGCAGGTCGGAGGCGAGAACGGGAACGACCTCGCTGACCGTGCCCGGCTTCAGGCCGACCAGGCCTTCGACTACCTGGGCCGCGACCAGCATGGAACTGTCGTCGCTGACGAGAGCGGGATCCGCGTACACCATGTCGCCGCCGATCGCGACCGCGAGGGTGCCACCGGACTTGGGGACTGACCCCGGAGGCGGCGAGCTCGTGCCGCTTCCACACGCCGTAGCCGCAAGGGCAGCAGCGGCGAGCAACGAGGCCAGACGCTTCATTTCTTCTCCCTTCATCCTCTTTGCGCTCTCCCGGTGCACGCGGCTGTCGAGCTGGGCAACGACATCCGGGTCCCTCGTCAGTCCGGTCCGATTCTGCCGCGTCCGGCGAGACGGATCTCGGCAAGCCCCGTCACCCTATATCAAGTGGGGGCACCGCTGCAGCCCCGACCCGACGGCAGGCCCTAATCCACGTCGACGGCGGTCTCGATGACCGACTGCGTGGCGGCTGTTTCCTGCACCGCCTGGGCCGTGACCTGCTCGGCGAAATGGCAGGCTGCCAGGTGTCCGCCGGCGAGCTCCCGAAGCGGTGGCTCCGCGGTCGTGCACTCAGGCGGTTTGCCGAGGCGCTCGAATAGCCAGCATCGGGTGTGGAAACGGCATCCCGACGGAGGGTTCGCGGGCGAGGGAACGTCGCCCTTCAAGACCAGCCTCTTGGTGCGAACGCGCGGATCCGGCACGGGAATGGCCGAGAGAAGCGCGACCGAGTACGGGTGCTGCGGAGTCGCATACAGAACGTCCGTGGCCGCCACTTCGACGATCTTGCCGAGGTACATGACCCCGATCCGCTCGCAGAAGTACTGGACCACGGAGAGGTTGTGGGCGATGAAGAGGTAGGTCAGATTGAACTCCGATCGCAGGTCAGAAAGCAGGTTGAGGATCTGCGATTGGATGGAGACGTCCAGGGCCGACACCGGCTCGTCGCAGACGACGAACTCGGGACCGAGAGCAAGGGCGCGGGCGATGCCGATGCGTTGTCGCTGGCCGCCCGAGAACTCGTGCGGGTAGCGCCGCGAGTAGTCGCGCCGCAGGCCCACGGCTTCGAGGTAGTCGCCTACGCGCTGGTCGCGAATCGATCGCTTCCTCCAGCCGTTGGCCTTGTCTCCCTGCGCAAGCAACCCCTCGCCGATGATGTCGCTGACCGGCATGCGCGGGTTGAGCGAGCCGTACGGGTCCTGGAAGATGACCTGCATGCGGCGGCGCATCTTCTTCAGGGCGTCTCCGTGCAGGGCCAGGACGTCCTGGCCGTCCATCGAGACGGACCCACCGGTCGCCTTCTCGAGACGGAGGATCGTCCGCCCGAACGTGGTCTTGCCGCAACCTGACTCGCCCACGAGCCCGAACGTCTCGCCTTTGTAGATCTGGAGGCTGACGTCGTCGACGGCGTAGACGCTGCCGATCTGGTGGCGTAGCAGCCCGCCCATGATTGGGAAGTACTTCTTGAGGTGGGTGGTCTCAAGCAGGACCGGCCGTGCGCCGGTTGCGGCGGCGGAGGTCCGCGCCAATCGATCCGAGGCGTCGGTCACGTCAGCCGCCCACGCTTTCCATCGTGGCCGCCACCGATTTCTCGAACGCTTCCCGGCGGCCCGCACCCTCGGGCGAGTGCAGGTAGCAGCGCGACGTCGCCCCGTTGGGGGCCGGCAACAGATCGGGCTCGCTGGCTACGCAGGCCTCCCAGGCATACGGGCATCGGGGCTGGAACTTGCACCCGGATGGCAGCCGGAACGGGTTGGGAACGACGCCCTTGATCACCGAAAGAGCACGGCCGCGCTTCTTGACACCGGGAATGGAGTTGAGCAAACCCTGCGTGTATGGGTGCTGGGGCGCGAGCAGGACCTGGTCGACGGTCCCGGCCTCCACGATGCGGCCCGCATACATCACGGCGATGGTCTGGACGGTCTCGGCGACGACGGCCAGATCGTGCGTGATGAGCAGGAGAGCGGTCCCGGTCCGGGCCTGGAGCGCCTTGATGAGCTCGAGGATCTGGGCCTGGATCGTGACGTCCAGGGCCGTGGTGGGCTCGTCGGCGATGACCAGCTTCGGGTTGCATGACAGGGCCATGGCGATCATGGCTCGCTGACGCATGCCGCCCGACAGCTCATGGGGGTACTGCCTTACCCGCCGTTCCGGAGCCGAAACTCCGACGGCTTTGAGAGACTCGATCGCGCGGTCGGCGGCTTCCTTCTTGTTGACGTCGTTGTGGAGAAGGATCGCTTCGCTGATCTGGTCGCCGATGGTGAACACGGGGTTCAGGCTGGTCATCGGCTCCTGGAAGATCATCGCGATCTCGCCGCCCCGGACATGCCGCATCTCCGAGTCCGACAGCTTGAGCAGATCGCGGCCGTCGAACCATATCTCGCCACCCGCGATTTCTCCGGGCGGGATGTCGATGAGTCGCATGATCGAGTGGGCGGTCACGCTCTTGCCACAGCCGGACTCTCCCACGAGCCCGACCGTCCCGCCGTGAGGGATGGAGAAGTCGACCCCATCCACGGCTTTGACCGTGCCGTCCATCACGTGGAAGTAGGTCCGCAAGCCCCGGACGTCGAGGAGGGGGCTGTCCGGCGCCGTGCCGCTGGAGTCGGCGCCGCCGGTGGTGGTAATGGCTGAGGGCGTCGTGGTCACTCGCGGCTCCTGGGGTCGAGGGCGTCACGAAGGCCGTCGCCCATGAAGTTGATGCCGAGCACAGTCAGGACGATCGCGAGGCCGGGGAAGAGCGGCCACCACCAGTTGCCGACGATGATGTCGTTCTGCGCGTTGCTGAGGATGTTGCCCCATGTCGGTTGGTAGGCGGCATTCACGCCGTAACCGAGGTAGCTCACGAATGCCTCCGTCACGATGAAGCCGGCGATGGAGAGAGTGGTCACGACGATGATGGGGCTCATCGCGTTGGGAAGGATGTGCCGGAAGATGATGCGCATGTCGCTCACACCCACCGCTCGAGCGGCGTCGACGAACACCTCCGTTCGGAGCGTGAGGAAGAGACTCCGGACGAGCCGTGCGATCGAAGGCCAGCCCAGCCCGGCGAAGACGATCAGGATCACTCGCCAGTCGCCGTACCCGAAGACCTTCGCGAAGACGATGATCACGAAGAGGAGCGGCATGCTGAGGAGAACGTCAACGATGCGCATGAGGATCGTGTCCACCCAGCCCCCGAAGTAGCCGGACACACCGCCCACGATGGCCCCCAACACCGACGCGAAGGCGGCGGCGCCGATCCCGATGGTGAGCGACAGTCTCGCGCCGTTCACGACCAGGACCAGCAGGTCCTCCTGCGTTCCGCCAATGGTGCCCAGAATGTGGCCGCCGTTGAGCGGTGGGCAGCCGAGATTGGCCGAGATCGTGGTGCCCGGGCAGAACTTCAGGGGGTAGGGAATGTTCGTCGCGTCGTACGGCAGGATGAACGGTCCGAGGACGGCGATCGCCACGAAGGTCAAGAAGAGGCCGGAGCCGAACATGGCCAGCCTGTGCCGGCGGAAACGTCGCCAGGCGAGCTGCCATTGGTTCAGCGAGACGAGTGCGACTTCGAAGTCGGCCGGCGCCGGCGCGGCCGGATCCGCCGCACTCACGGACGGAATGCGATCCACTGAGTCGTCCCTAATCGTACTTGACGCGTGGATCGACCACCGCGTACAGGATGTCGGCCAGGAGGTTGGCCATGACGATGGAGAATGCCGCAATCAGCAGGATGCCCATCAGCACCGTGTAGTCCGTGTGGCCGACGGATTCGATGAACTGCCGGCCCATGCCCGGCCAGGCGAAGATGGTCTCCGTCACGATCGCGCCGCTGAAGAGAAACGGAATCTCCAGGCCGATGTTCGTGATCACCGGCAGCAGCGCATTGCGAAGTGCATGCCGGAGAACGACTCGGCGTTCAGGCACGCCTTTTGCCCGCGCCGTCTTGACGTAGTCCTGATTCAAGGCATCCATCATGCTCGATCTGACGAATCTCGAGTCACCTGCGATGCTCACAAGGACAATCGTCAAGACCGGCAACACGAGATGCCGGCCTAGATCGTAGAGCGCGAACAGCGGGTTCTGACCGAAGAAGACCCAATAGCTGTCCGTGCCGAAGGCGGGCGTCGTGTACGCGTCGTTCATGCCACCGGCCGGGAACCACCGTAACGGTGGGACGGCAAGGAACGTTATGAGCATGAGGCCGAGCCAGAAGGTCGGCAGCGAGTAGCCGACGTAGTTGAAGATTGTCAAGCCCGAGTCGAACAGGCTGTAGCGCTTCACCGCCGCATACACCCCGGCGAGGATCGCGACCGTGACCCATATCACATATGCCGTCGTCGTCAGGATCAGCGTTGGAAGCATCCGCTGGGCGATGACGTCCGTCACCAATCGCCCGTCAAAAACCGAATATCCAAAATCGCCGTGCAGGATGCCGTTGTTGCCTCCGCCCAGAGCCGGCGGCAAGGCGTTGATCAGGATCGGCTTGTCTCCGCAGACCCCAAGCCACTTGCAGTACTGGAGCGGAAGCGGATCGTCCAGACCCCAGCGATGTTCGAATGCCGCAATCTGGGCAACGGTGATTTTGGGGTTCTGGGCGAAGCGATCGGCCGGATTGCCCTGCACATGCATGAGCAGGAAAGTGAAAACCGTGATCAGGAACAGGACGGGGATGGCCTGGACGAAGCGCCTGATGATGTACTTGGCCATGGAACTCGCTCGTGTTATGAGAGGGCGGCGAGCTGTTTGGGCTCGTCGCCCTCTCCGGTATCGAGAACGCAGTCTACCGGCGGATCCTCAGATCAGTCGGCAGTCCAGTCGCCGACGTTCCACTCACCAGCCGACGTGGTCGGGTTGCCGGTGAAGTTGTGGATCCTCGGCTTCACGAGCCACACGTCCTTGCGCATGTAGAGCGGCAGCTCGTAGGTGTTCTGGTCCGTGACGTAGATGTCCTGGACCTTGAACATGGCGGCCTTGACCACCGCCGGATCGACGGAGCCCTTGACGGCGTTGTATGCGTCATCCAGAGCCGGGAGGCTGATCCGGGCAGTGTTCTGGCCGTTGTGCGGCGCGGCATCCGGGATGCCCGTTGAGATGTAGACGTTGTATCCGCCAAGCGGATCCAGCGGCGACACGTATGCGAACTCAGCGACATCGAAGGTGCCGTGCTGGAGGTTGCACTTCGTGGCGTCCGTGGTCTGGTCCCATCCGCCGAAGACGTCGGTGGAGGGAGCCGCCGTCACGTCGGCCTTGATGCCGACGGCCTTCAACTGGGAAGCCACGAGCTTCAAGGTGTCCTGGCGGACCTGTCGAGTGGTGGTGCAATAGTTAAGTTCGAGCGTCTTGCCGCCCTTGGCCATGTAGCCGTCGGAGCCGAGGGCCCAGCCTGCGCCGGTCAGAAGGGCGGTCGCAGCCGCCGGATCGGCAGCCGTCGAGCCGCCCTCGACCTTGTAGTACCAGGTCAGAGGAGAGATGAAGTTGTTGGTGACGGTGACGTTGCCGCCGAGCGGACCGGCCGCGATAGCCTGGCGATCGGTCGCAAGCTTGATGGCCTTGATGATCGTGGTGTAGTCGGCGCCGAACTTGGTCTGCAGCGACTTGTTGTTGAACTGGTGTAGTTCATAGGTCAGCGAGTCGTGGATGACCTGTTCGTTCTGGTCGATCCCAGCGAGGGACGGGATGTCAGAATCGCTGAGGTCCTGAGCGACGTCGTACTCGCCGGCCTTGTAGCCCTGGAGCATCGTCGCCGCGTCGGCGTAGTACTTCCAGATCAGCTGGTCGACACTGGGAGCGTGGCCGCTTATCGTGGACCACTTGCTGTTGGAAACGGTGGTGATCTGCGCGTCAGCCTGAGCCTCGGTCGGGGTATACGGACCGTCGTACACGCCGGACTTGAGGTTGTCCAGTGGATACAACTTCTTCGGGGCGTCCGCGATCGCGATGCTCTGGATGTACTTGGCGGGAAGCAACGGGGCAACGAGGTACAGATAGCCTTCGTACACCTTGCCGAAATGCATCACGCAGGTGGTGCCGCTACCGCCGTCGATTCCGGTGATGTCCTCCCAACCGATGGTGCCGCCGGCCAGACCCGTATTGGCCGGGTCCATGATCCACTTCCACGTGCCCGACAGGTCGTCACAGCTGATGGCGCTGCCATCCGACCACTGCATGCCGGACTTGAGCTTCCAGGTCACGTCCATGCCGGCGCCCACCATCTTCACGTCGCCGTTGGCCAGAGTCGGCACTTCGGTGACCAGATCAGGGACCGTGCGCAGGTCGGGCGTCACATCGACCAGGCTGAGGAACATGCTGTCGGAGACTTCGATGTCGGTCTCGGCCTGGGCGTAGTATGGGTTGACCGTATCTGGGTACTGCCACTCGGCAACGACGATCTTCTTGGTGGAAGTGCTGGATGAGCAAGCTCCTGCCACCAGCACACCTATGGCGAGAACGCCAAATAGACGTCTATACATCCATCCGCCTCCAACTCATTCCTGCGCTAGTTGA
>DATEXG010000020.1:0-12485 GCA_035257225.1 Candidatus Limnocylindrales bacterium | reverse complement strand
GTGGCGCGGCCCGAGTTGGAGGTTCCGGTGGAGCAAGATACGGCGGTCCGTCTGGCACCATCGCTCGCTCCAGAGCACGATTGGGCGGCCGCCTCACGGGTCGTCCACCCTGCCTTCAGACCCCTCGGCACCACCGGCGTGGACGGCCGAGAGAGAATCGCGCCCAAGTCCCACCGCGCGCCCGGCGAGCCGCTCGTGACGGCCGGGCCGGCCGGCCTCCCGATCGTGTACGTCATTCCCGCCGACGGCTTCGACGTGCTGGTGAGCGTCGAGCACCTGCTGGCGTGGGGAGTCGGCCCCGAGGAGGTCCAGGCGGCCGCCATGGCGAACCTGTCCGAATGGTCGACCGAGGCGTCCTGGGTGGACGAGGTCGACGGATCTCGGCGGATCGTCTGGTCCGACTGGGGTGCGGGAATGGACGCCGCACGGATCCTGCTTGCGGAAGTCCGCGACCAGCTCGTTGCGGGGCTGGCGCCGGCGCCGCGGATCATCGTCGGCCTGCCCGAACGCGATCTGCTAATCGCCGCGGCACTGGTCGACGGCGACGACGAGTTCGCGGCCATGTTCGCGGACTACGTGGCCGATCGGGCCAGGAGCGCCGACGACCCAATCGACGAGCGGGTCTTCGAGCTGGTGGGCGGCGAATTGGTCGAGCTGGAAATCGTCGCCGGACAATAGCCGCGCGCGTCCCTGACCCAGTTTCGGTCGGACGTTGCGCCTGTGCGGCGTGTAGGCTGCCGGGCAATGAGGCATTCGCCGCTAGCCGATCGCCTGCGTCGCCTCTCGCCCGGGGATCCGGGTGGGTGGGCAATCGTCGGTATCCTGGGTTCGTACCTCCTCGTCGCCACAAGGACCAGCCATGTACCCGTTGGCCCGGGCTTCGCGTACTGGCCGGCCTGGATCGCGCTGATCGTGGCCACCGTCCTGCTCGCGAGCCTGGCTGCGAGACGCCTCCGACCCGCGGCGCCGTGGCTCCGGCCGGTGGAGGCGGCCGCGATTCTGGCCCTGACGGCCATGGTTCTGACGGACCTGACCATGACCTACCAGCCGCTCCGCGACCTGGGCATTTACCTCAAGGCCGGCCAGCACTCTCTGGCCGGGACTCCGGTCTACCTCCAGGCCGCGATGACCGAGCGGCCGGCGGACCTCACGAACTACCCGTTCCTCTACCCGCCGCTGACGCTCCCCATCTTCTCCGCACTCTCCCTGCTGCCGGTGCTCGTGGCCCAGGCACTCTGGGTGGGCTGCTCTCTGGGCCTGGCGCTCCTGGCATTGCGCACCATCGGGCTGCCGCTGCGCTGGCTGGCTTTCGTGGCGCTTTGGCCCCCGCTCTTCCAGGGCCTGTGGGTCGGCAACGTCGCCGTCCCGGCGCTCGCTCTCTTCGCGCTTGGGCCGTGGCTAGGGGCCGGGCTGGTGGCGGGAGCCATCTTCAAGTCGTACACGGGCATAGCGGCGCTGTGGCTGATCCGGGAGCGGCGCTGGTTGCAGCTGGCCTCCGGAATGGCCGCGATCGCGGTTCTGGCCTTCCTTACGCTGCCCCTGGTCGGCGTGAGCGCGTGGCAGGGCTGGATCGAAGCCCTGCGGCTGTACCAGGTCTCGCAGGAGAATCTGCCCACACTCTACGGCTTCGGGCTCCCCAGGTTCTTGCCTCTCTGGGCGTTCGTGGCCCTGGCCGCGGCCGCTGTCCTGGCCGCGCTGCGCGTCACCGGCCGCGAGGGACTGGCCCGTCTTGGCACGGCAACGATCGTGGCCTCTCCTTCGCTCTGGGGGCACGGGCTGCTCTTGGCCGTGCCCTCGATGCTCACACTGAGAGCACTCTGGTTGTGGCTGGCCATAGGCATCACGTCGGCGCCCGACGGACTGCAGTGGTGGTGGGCTATCGGCCTGATCGGAGCGTCGTGGTTGATGCCTGGGCTTCGGCGTCCGGCAGCGACCACTGCCGGAACGGCCGAACGGGACGCGGACGAGCCGCTTCATCCGCTCCGGGCCGGGCTAGGACCCTGGCCCGAAGCGGATCTCGGGTAGCTCAAGGTGTTGGCGTCGGTGTTGGCGTGGGCGTTGGCGTGGGCGTCGGAGCAGGCGTAGCCGCCGGGATGACGAGGCTCAGGACGGTCGTCTGAGCGTATGAGAAGGCGCCGTTCGGATAGCCGATGGCCTGGATGCGGACCCGGTAGTCGCCAGGGGCGATTACAGCCGGTGTCGCGATTCGACCAAATCGTTCGCTGCCGACCGTTTGACAGGCAGCCGCGACGGACGCCATGCTCGGCTCGATCACTGGTGCCGCGCCCGTGCTTTCGAGCGCAGCCGTCCATTTATCGGGGAGTCGATGAGCCGCCCTTCCAACGTTACGACCCGGACACTCCTCTGGGCTGCCATGGCAGTCGCGCTCCTGGTCGCGGGGTGCGGCGCTGCGACCGCTACCGCCTCGCCGGCCGCCACGATCGCGGTTTCGCCGTCGGCTCGAATCAGCGCCTCACCGTCGGCCGCTGCATCGGGCTTCTCGGGCGTTTCAGCCTCGGCAACCCCAACGACCACCGACCAGGTCACGATTGGGTTGCACGTGGATGCGGCCCTGGAGGACCTGCTCCCGTCCACTATCGGGCGGAGCGCTCTCGTGAAGTTCAGCATGCCGGTGTCCACCTATCTCGCCTCCTCCCCGGGCGGAGACAAGACCCTGTACTCGCTCTGGTTGGTGAAGTTGGGCAAGACGCCCGATGACGTGAACATCGCGATCGCAGACGATCTGACGCCAGGGGAGAACCTCGTCGTTCAAGCGATCAAAGTCCCGGGCGTGGATGCAACGACCCTGACGTCCTCCTTCGCCGACGTGGCCAGCAAGGCTGGCTGGCCCGTGAGCACCAAGGTGACCCTGCCCAAACCCGTGCTCGAGATCACCGATCCAACCGCTCAGGAAGCCGGCGTCCTCGGCGTCGCCTATGCCTATGCCAAAGACAACGTCCTCTACGTCGTCGTCACGGACGACGTCTCTCTGCTGATCCAGGGACTCGCCAGCCTGCCCTGAGCCGCGCCCATCCTGCACGGCCGTACAATCGACCTTATGGCACGCCAGCTGGATCGACCGGTCAGGGAGGCATGGGTCGTCGCCTCGTTGCGGACGCCGTTCGGCAGGTACGGCGGCGCGCTTTCCTCGGTCCGCCCCGACGATCTGGCCGCGGCCGTCATCCGAGCCCTGGTCGAACGATCTGGGATCGATCCGACCCTGATCGATGACGTCATCCTGGGCTGCGCCAACCAGGCCGGTGAGGACAACCGAAATGTCGCCCGAATGGTCGCCCTGCTGGCGGGGCTGCCCGTCGAGGTGGCCGGCTTGACGGTGAACAGGCTGTGCGGAAGCGGGCTCCAGGCGATCAACTCGGCCGCGCACGCAATCGCGGTGGGCGATGGCGACGTCTTCGTCGCCGGCGGAGTCGAGTCGATGAGCCGAGCCCCATACGTGATGCTGAAGCCCGAGGCCGCCTTCGAAAGAGGCACGCGTGATCTCGTCGACACCACGTTGGGCTGGCGCTTCGTCAACCCGGCGCTGGCGGCGAGCCACTACCCGTACTCGATGGGCGAGACCGGCGAGAACGTGGCGGACCGGCTTGGGATCGGCCGCGAGGACCAGGACGCCTTCGCGCTCATGAGTCAGCGCCGAACGGCGGCGGCGATCGCCGAAGGTCGGTATTCCGAACAGCTGGTGCCGATCTCGGTCGCCGGGCGCAAGGGCGAATCGATTGTCGTGGACGCCGACGAGCATCCGCGACCGGATACGTCCGCGGAGGCCCTGACCCGGCTGCGTCCGGCGTTCCGCGAGGGCGGCACGGTGACCGCGGGCAATTCGAGCGGCATCAACGACGGCGCGTCGGCGGCCCTGGTTGTGGAGGCGGGCCGCGCCCGATCTCTTGGCCTGCGGCCGATGGCCCGCATCCTGGCCACGGCCGTGGCGGGCGTGGATCCGGCGGTCATGGGCCTGGGCCCTATCCCCGCCACGCGCAAGGCCCTGGAGCGTGCCGGCCTGACTGTGGCTGACCTGGATCTCGTCGAGTTGAACGAGGCGTTTGCCAGCCAGTCGGTTGCGTGCATCCGCGAACTGGCGCTGGACCCCGATCGGGTGAATGTCGACGGCGGTGCGATTGCCCTGGGCCATCCTCTCGGTGCCAGCGGCGGTCGTCTGATCACGAGCCTGGTCCATGCCCTGCGGCGGACCGGCGGCCGCTACGGGCTGGCCACGATGTGCATCGGCGTGGGCCAGGGAATCGCCACGGTCGTCGAGCGGATCGACGAGTAGGCCCGCATGAGTGGCATTGCCGTCGGGCGCGCCGAGGACCCGACGCGGGCTCCCGCTTCGGATGAGCCCGCGATCGAGACTCGAGAGCTCCGCAAAGAGTTCGGGCGGATAGTCGCCCTGGCCGGCCTGACCATGACCGTGCCGCGTGGCGAGGTCTTCGGCTTCCTGGGCCCCAACGGCGCCGGCAAGACGACCGCGGTCAAGCTCCTGCTCGGGCTGTCGCGTCCGTCGGCCGGAGAAGGGCGTGTGCTCGGAGCGGCGCTCGGGGACGTGGCGACGCGGCGCAGGGTGGGCTATCTGCCCGAGCTGTTCCGCTACCAGGGTTGGATGACGGCCCGCGAGGTGTTGGGCCTGCACTGCGAGCTGGCCCGTCTGCCGCGAGCGGACTGGGATCGGGAGGTTCGCGGCGCGCTCGATCTCGTCGGCCTTGCCCAGCGATCGGACGACCGAACCGGGACCTTCTCGAAGGGGATGCAGCAACGCCTCGGACTGGGGGTCGCGTTCCTCGGCCGCCCGGAACTGGTCGTGCTCGACGAGCCGACTTCGGCACTCGATCCGGTCGGGCGGCAGGACGTCCGGCGGATCATCGGGTCGTTGCGCGATCGAGGCGTGACCGTCTTCCTGAACTCGCACCTTCTGACGGAAGTCGAGCGGGTCTGCGATCGCGTCGCCATCGTCGACCGCGGCCGCGTGGTGGCGGAGCTTGCGATGGCCGAGCTGCAGCGTGAGCAAGGCACGCGCATCCGGGTCTCCGGAATCGACGCTCTTGCGGAGCACCTCGCGGCCCGATATGGCACCGCCCGCTTCGAGGGGGAGTGGCTGAACGTGGATGCGATCTCGGAGGCCGAGGTACCCGCGCTGGTAAGGGATCTGGTCGAGCGAGGCGGCGCCGTCCACGCGGTCGTTCCGATGCGCCACTCGCTCGAAGAGCGGTTCATGTCGCTGCTGGGCGCCGACGGCGCGGACGCGGCGAAAGACCCGGACGCGGCGAAAGACCCGGACGCGGCGGAGCCAGCCTCGACCGACCAGCAGGCGACACGGTGAGCAGTCTCGAATCGATCGTGATCGTCGCCCGCCTGACGCTGCGCGAAGCGTTCAGGCGCCGCTTGCTGTGGGCGCTCGTCGGCCTGACGGCCCTGATCATCGTCCTGACCTGGTGGGGCTTCTCGCGCATCGCCGAGGTCTCACCCGTCACCGGACCCGTCGAGATGCTCGCTGTCTCCCAGGTTCTGGTGATGTTGGCCTTCATGTTCAGCTTCGTCCTGGCCATGACCGCGGTCTTCGCCGCCTCGCCCGCGATTGGGCCGGAGATCGAGAGCGGCTTGCTGCTTGCCATCCTGGCGAGACCGATCCGCCGCTCCGAAGTCCTGCTCGGGCGCTGGCTCGGTCTCGCGGTCGTCCTGGTCGGGTATGCGGTCGTGGCCGGGTACCTGGAGGTAGGGGCCGCGGGGTTGGCGACGGGTTACCTGCCGACCGACCCCGCGATAGCGCCGCTCTATCTGGCCGGTGAAGCGCTGGTTCTGCTCACCCTGGCGATGGTGTTCAGCACGCGGATCGCATCGGTGGCGGGTGGAGCGATCGCGGTGGTGGCATATGGACTGGCCTGGATGGCAGGCGTCATGGGCGGCGTTGGCGAAGCCTTCAACAGCGACGTGCTTCGCGCCGCCGGCGTCGTGGCCAGGTTGATTCTTCCGAGCGACGTCCTGTGGAGAGGGGCCGCGGGCGCGCTTTCGCCGACCGAAGAGGTGCTTCGTGGCGGCGGCGTGGCGTCGCCGGCTCTGTACAAGTTCAGCCCCTTCTCCGGTTCGGCACCCGACCCGGTCTGGCTGGGCTGGTGCCTGCTCTGGATCGTGGGCGTGCTGGCGATCGGGATCGTCCTGCTGCGGCGTCGCGAGGTCTAGGCCGCGACCGGGCTGGTGCCTGCCGGCGGCTGCTCGTCTACTTGTAGATGGCCCAGACGTATCCGTAGCAGACGAAGGCCACGCTGAGCCCGATCAGCACCTTCTCCAGGTTCCCGAACCTCTCTTTCAGCGCGATGGCCACCAGCGCGAAGAGGAATGGGATGAAGTCCATGGCGTAGCGATAGCCGTACGTTGCCCCTCCACCGCCGCCGTAGTAGAGGAACACGGGAATCGCGGTCAGGATCGCCGCCCCCCAGAGCATCTGGTTCAACCGGCCACGAAAACCCGCGTTGACTGCGACCAGCAATGCCGGCGTGGTCAGCAGGATCGATTGGCCTTCGGTGCTCGGTTGGAGCCATGGAAACGCGTCGCGGATCCCGAACCCCCCGCCGACGAAGAGAGCCAGGTTCGTGGGCACGTGCACGATCGAGAAGAGGCCCTGTGAGCGGAGCGCCTCCAGCGGCGGAGTGATCCAGGCGATGCCGTAGCCGGTCTCGAGCACGGAACCGAACCGGACGTAGTCCCAGGCCGCGGTAACGAGGACGGCTCCCGCGATCGGCAGGGCGAACTCGGCCGCAGCTCTCACGCGGTCCCGGGCTTCTGCCAGCAGGACTAGCCCCAACGGCACTGCCATGAGCAGCAAGGTTGGGCGAGCCAGGGCGGCCAGACCCACCAGCAGGCCGAGAACCCACGGCCGGCGCCGGTCGTGCCATTCGATCAAGGCCACGAACACGAGCAAGACCGACTCGAGGTGGGCCAGGTAGTAGAAGTCCCCCTCGATTGCCAGCGTGAAGAGCATCGTTCCGAAGGCGCCCAGCGCGGCCAGCCAGTACGTCGCCGTGCCGCCCGGACCATAGCGCCTGGCGACGGGGAGGGCCAGCCAGGCTGCGAGGATGCCGATGACGCCCGATACGATCCAGCGCGAGAAGGGCCACAGGACCTCGAAGGGAACGAACGCGAGGTACGGGACCGTCGGCAGCAGACTCATAGCCTGGTAGTGGCGGCCGTCGATGGTGACGATGTCGTTGATCGTGGTCAGGGAGCTGAGGTCGACGCGGCCCTGGGTGATGTCGTTGGCCAGGATCATCATGTGGTCCGGCCCCCAGTCCGAGGCCTGGCTGCGGACGAAGGTCGCGCCCCCGTAGACGAACGCCACGAAGACCATCCAGGCGATGGCGCCACGATCAGCCAGCAGCCGCGCGGCCCAGCCACGCAGCCACGCCAGAGCCCTCACTGATCCCTCCCCTTCGATAGGAGCGGACGATGGTGCGATGGGACGACGGCGATCGTAGCATCGGTGCGGCGTGCGGGCTGGCCCGGAGCCGGAAGTGGGGCAGTCGCCGCGATCGTGGTCGCCTCGGGCTTTGGCAGCGGTGCGGCTGTGGGGGCGGTCCGCGCCCGGCCGGTCGGCTACGGTAGGCTATATCCGTGCCAGAGAAGAGGCCGAGAAGGGCCAGAGACCACAACGCCGGGGCCGGACTCGCGGCCGATGCCGCCCCCGTCCGCCCCGATGCGGCACCCGTCGCAACCGGTGCTGCCCCCGTCGGAGCGGCGGAAGGGCGCATCGTTGTCGTCATGCCCGCCTACAACGCCGCCAGGACGCTGGAGCGGACCTACCGGGACATCCCGAGCTCCCTAGTGGCGAAGATCATTCTCGTGGACGACGTTTCGCGCGACGACACCGTCGCCGTCGCCCGTCAGCTCGGGCTGGACGTGATCATCCACCGCCAGAACCTCGGCTACGGTGGCAACCAGAAGACCTGCTACGACGCCGCCCTCGAGGCCGGCGCCGATGCCGTCGTAATGCTCCACCCGGACTACCAGTACGACGCTACTCGCATACCGGCCCTGGTCCAGCCCATCCTCGATGGGACCAAGGACCTGATGCTCGGCAGCCGCTTCCTGGGCGATCCCCTGGCGGGCGGCATGCCGCGCTGGAAGTACGTCAGCAACCGAGCGCTGACGACCCTGGAGAACCTCGCCTTCGGGCTCCACCTGTCCGAGTATCACACCGGATTCCGGGCCTACAGCCGCGGCCTGCTCGAGACGATCCCTTACCACCTCAATAGCAACGACTTCGTCTTCGACCAGGAGCTGGTTGCCCAGGCGGTTGCGACGCGGATGCGCATCGGCGAGATCGCCGTGCCGACGCGGTACTTCAAGGAGGCAAGCTCGGTCAATTTCCGGCGCAGCGTCGTCTACGGCCTCTCGACGCTGCGCGTGATCGCGCGCTTCATGCTGCATCGCCTGCGCGTGCGTCGCTCGAGGAAGCTCGCCGGGCGGAAGACGACGTCACGGTGAGGCGCCTCACGACGGGTATCGCTCGAAGCGGTATTGGCCTCGTCATCTCGGTCGTGTGCGTGGGCCTGGTTCTGCGCGGCGTAGACCTCGGCCACACCGCGCAGGTTCTCGGTGGAGCCAATCCCCTCTGGCTCGTTCTCGCCGTCGCGGGCGTGGCCGCCGACCTGGGCTTCCGCGCGCTCCGCTGGCAGGGCCTGATCGCCCCGATCCATGCCGTTCCGTTGCGCCGCCTCAGCGCCTACATGCTGATCGGGTATCTCGCCAACAACGTCTTGCCGGCCCGACTGGGCGAGCTCGTCCGAAGCCACTACCTGGGCGACCGCGAGGGGATCAGCCGCAGCGCCACACTCGGGACAGTGGTCGTGGAGCGAGTCGTCGACACGGTTGTACTGGTGGGGATCGGTGCCGCCTCGATCCTGATCCTCAACGTCCGTGGCGTGGTTGTGAGTGCGATCCTGGTGGGCGTGGCTCTGGCCGGCCTTCTGTGCGTCGCGCTGGCCGTGGCACTGGCAGCGCACAGACTTCCGGGAGCGGCGCGGGTCGCGGCATACCTGAGCCGCTGGCCACGGCTCATGGGCGTCGCCACGAGACTCCGCGACGGCCTGCGCGTCGCCGCTCTGCCCAAGACGATCGCCGTCGCGGCGATCCTGAGCGTCGCCGCCTGGAGCTGCACGGTACTCGCGGTTCTGGCAGTCGGGCAGGCTCTAGGTATCCAACTGACCGTCGGCGAGGCGGCGCTGCTGGCGGCCGGCACCAACCTGGCGACCGCGATCCCGTCCGGCCCCGGCTACCTGGGCACGTTCGAGTATGCCGGCCAAACCATCGCCGCGGCCTTCGGGTTCGCGGCAGCCGAGGGCCTCGCGCTGGCCCTGCTGGTCCACGTCATCACACTGGCGGTCAGCTCCGCCGGCGGCGTCGTGGCCCTCATTCGGCTCGGCTGGGGCCGGCGTCCGGTGGGCGCCGAGGCTTTGCCGAACGACGCCCTCGCCCGGGAGTGAGGCGCGGCGACGCTGCGCACTCGCCGTGACAGCGCCGTCGGGGGAGGCTATGGTCTTCTGGTCATGACGACCGATCCGCGTTTCGCCGTCTCCGCCGATGACCGGTGGCCGGAGCAGGCCGCTCGATTGCTGGCCGGTCTCGGATTCCAGCTCGTGGAACCCGACCGGACGATCGCTGATGAAACCAGCCACCTGCTGGTTGCCATTCGTCCGGTGCCGACTCTGAAGCATTTCGATCCCGAGTCGATCGACTACTGGATCACCGAGGGGGCTCGCGGACGAGCCGCCCGCCTGGACCGAGAGACGCGCCTCCCCCTGGCGTGCGGCTTCTCGTGGGGCCGCATCGCCTTGACCGACCGGCTGGGCGTTCGCAACGAATTCCTCAGCTTCGGCGGGGCGCTGAAGGCCCAGATGAATCCGGACGGGACGGTTCTGGTCGACTTCGGTTCACACGCGCCGATCCTGCGCTGGAGCGGGCACAGCCAGGAAACCGATCCGCTCGCCGCCGAAGTCGGGGCCTTCGTCGGCCGGCTGAAGGTGCCGATCGATTTCGTGCCGGGCGCCGAAGCCCTGATGGCGAAGGCCGCTCCGGAGGCCCTGTACTGCGCCTTCATCCAATCCGTGTGCGAACGATTGGCACGGGCCCGAAGCCTGCGCGATACCAACCGCTGGCTGGCGGATTGGAGTTCGCGCGAAAGCCAGCGCGTCGAAGCGGCCGCAGCCGAGTCCTGGAAGGCCGCAACCGAACTGCGACGACAGCTCGAGGCCATGGAGGCGATCGCCCGAGAGTAGGGGCCGGCACCGGCCGGCGCGTCCGGCGGAAACGGGACGGCGCCCTTGCGGGCGCCGTCGATACGTTGCTGGCGGGTGGCTGCGAACGGGCCCTAGCTCACGACGGACTGGCCGATGGCGCGGTGCTGGGGGCCGTGCTGGGGGCGGCGCTGGGTGTCGGGGCCGCACTGGGAGCGGTGCTGGCAGATGGGCTCACGGACCCGCTCGCGGCCGGGCTGGCCGAAGGATTCAAGACCGCGTCTATTGCAGCAGCGATTGTGGGGTAGTCGGGCACGGTTGCCTGCCCGGTATTGGGGTCGACCGGGCCCTGCATCTGCTTGCCGTTCACGAAGATCGCGGGCGTCCCCGTGATCCCTGCCGGCTGGCTGGTCTGCTCCGTCTGTATCTCGGAGAGATGCGAGCCTTGCTGGACACAAGTGTCGTACCTCGCGGTGTCCAGGCCGGCGTCCTTCCCGATCGTCAGAAGCCGATCCTGGGTGAATGCGCCCGGGCTCTCGTCTGCCGACTGGTTCGCGTATAGCCAGTCGTGGAGCGTCCAGAACTTGCCCTGATCCGCGGCGCACAATGCTGCGTTCGCGGCGTCACGGGATTCGGTCACGCCAGGCTGCAGGGAGTCTATGGTGAGCAGGTCGTGCCAGACGAGCTTGGCCTTGCCTGTGCTGACGTAGTTCTGGACGAGCTGGGGCTCCTGGCCCGCGGTGAAGTTGAAGCAGGCTGAGCAGCGAAAGTCGCCCCACAGATCGATCGTCACCGGGGCGTTCGCCTGACCGAGCGTTCTGGAGTTCGACGGGATGTTCGACGGGGTCACGATGCCCGGCGCGATTGGGGCTTCGCTGAACGCCGGCGGGCGGGTTACGAGCCAGATCCCGGCGATGATCGCCATTACGGCGACGATCGCCACGGTCGAGCCGATGAGGAGCATATGGGAGCCGCCGCTCGAGCCGTGGGTGCTGGCCTTTGCGAGGGCCCGATTCGCCTCCCTGTTGGCCAGACGCTGCTGCCGGGCCGAGCGTCGGCTCGTCGGAGGCGCGTTCTTGCCCGGGGCTTTTTGGCGTCCGGTTGGGCGGTTGTCTGTCATCGCATGTTCCTTCTTGGGTGATTCGTGACGACGAGCCCGTCAGGTGAAGTCTTCCGCCTGGGCCGCGTTGGGGTTGGGCGTGCGCAGGAAGACCCACAGGGCGATCACGAAGCGCAGGATCAGGGAGATGCCGTACGACTCACACCAGATGCAGACGGCATGGATCAAGAATATCTGGGCGAACTGGAACCAGCCCTCGAACAGGACTCCCACGAGCGAGAGACCGTAGTGGGCGAGCAGGATCCGATAGTCGTTCGTCCGCCACCAGTAGATCGCCAGGCAGAACAGCGTTATCGATAGGATCACGCCGTAGACCGCAACCGGGACGCCGAAGAATGGGCGCGAGTAGGAGCTATGCGCCACCGCCTGGCAGCCGCCGAGTGGACCGCATTGGACCTCGCCGCCCGGAATGAGCTCCTCGTAGGAGAGATACGAGGCGATCGCGAGCCCGATCAGATCCAGCGTCGCAAGGACGAGACCTGGGTGGATATGCCTGATCCGGCTCCACAAGGAACCACCGGACGTCCCCGTTCCAATCCGCGTGTCTGCCATCGCCCTTGCCATTTCCTCTGCGAGTTCGCGCCGGGTCACTGGAAATCCCGGGCACAAGCCTCCGATAGCCCGGCCAAGCGTTCGCATATGGTACCCGAGACTGTTCGGGCGGAAGGGGGCTGGCCCGACCTCGCATTTCGGCCGGCGCCCTCGCCGCAGATGAGACCTGGTATCATCCACCGGCTTGGGTGAGACTGAGTATCAGGCAACGCCGGATGGACCAGACAACCCGGATCGTTCAGGCATTCGAAGACGCGGGCTACCAGACCACGCCGCATCGGCGGCTGATGGCCGAACTGGTCGCGGGTTCGCGGGGCCACTTCTCGGCCGCCGATCTCATGGACCGGGCCCGGCAGCGGCGCGCAAAAGTGGGCCGGGCCACCATCTTTCGGGCGCTGGAGCTGCTCACCTCTCTGCGCGTGGTGGAGCGCCTGGACCTGCCGAACCGCTCCCATGCCTACGTCCTTTGCGATCCCGACGAGCATCACCACCACCTGGTCTGCTCGCGCTGTGGCCGGAGCGTTGACGTCGCAGATGGCGAGCTCGCCCGCCTGGTCGACGAGATCGGCCGCCGC
>DATEXG010000019.1:0-15710 GCA_035257225.1 Candidatus Limnocylindrales bacterium | reverse complement strand
AGGAGATTCCGGAGGAAGTCGTACTCGGTGTACGGGCGGTCGTCGGTGATCAGGGTTCCGCCCGCCCCGAACTCATCGACCGCAGCGTCAGAGATCCAGACACGGCCGAGGATCAAGTCCTGCCACCTGGCCACGGAGTCGATACCGGCAGGGGAGTCGGGGGCGCTCCGCAGATCGTCCAGAACGCCGGGCCTGGACAGAACTGCCTGGACACCCGCCGGGCCGAGATCGATGGGCTTGTCGGATCCCAACATGTACAGGCCATACCACTGGGAGAAGACCAGGGTCACATGAGCGAAGACACTCCGGAAGGTCCGGACGTGGCTGCGCATCTCGCTGACGGTCTGGCCGTTGTATTCCCACTCCAACATGACGCCGCCGTCGGTGAGTCTCGATCGGCCGGCCTGGTAGAACTCGCGGGAGAAGAGGACGGCCGTTCCCGATGAGTTCATGGGAGGCGGGGGATCCACGATCATCAAGTCGAACTTGTGGGTCGTGAGTTCGAGGAAGTTTCTGCCGTCGGCAATGACGATGCTGCCTTTCGGGTTGGCCATCACCTGCTGCGCGTCCGGGTAGAAGTTGCCGAACATGCCGGGCACCGTAGGCACGAGTTCCACGGCCTCGGTGGTGAGCCCATCGATCATGGCGCTGTGGAACCCCGATCCCATGCCGAAGGCGATTACGCACATCGACGTCGCACTCGGCCGGGCCATCAAGGGCAGGTGGGCCATAAGCCGCGTGTCGACGCTCAGACTCGTCATCGATGTGCCACCGACGTAGAGGGACAGGGTGTTGCCGCCGTTCACGGCCTGAACTGACGCCACGCTGTCCTCTGCGGACGCCAGGACCTGGGCGTTGTCTCGACGGACGCGGTTGACCAGCGGGTCTGCCACGATCTGGTTGGGCACGACCATCAGCAACACAGCCGCCGCCGTCGCGATGCCCGCGGTCAGCCGTGCGATCCGATGAATCGGCAGACCGACCGACCCTGAGGCGCTGAGCAACGCCAGGCCCGTCACCGCATTGATGCCGGCCAGCAGCACGATCGATCGGGGCGAGGTGAGGGCCGGTACCATGAGGAACGGGACGATGAACGTGCCGCAGATGGCGCCGAGGGTATTCGAGCCGAGGAGCAAGCCGGCACTCCCTCCGACGTGTTCGTCCGAGTCGGCCACGAGCATCGAGCTCATGGGGAAGACGATGCCCATGACCACCGTCGCCGGGGCCACGACGAGCACGAGCTGCATGAAAAGCGGGAGGACGAAGAAGTAGTTCGTCTCGACGCCCAGAGTGAGGAGCACGAGCAGGGCGAGAGCAACCTCGGCCAGCCCCAGCAACGCGACCGGGTGTTCTGAGCGAGAGAGACGCCTCGAAAAGAGATACGAGCCGATGGCTATGCCTGCCAGAAAGAAGACCAGGATGGCGGTGAAGATGTAGTTGGTGCTGCCCGTGCCAGAAGACAGGATGCGGTTCCACAGGGTCTGGTAACCGAGCGATGTCAGTCCGGACACGAAGGCGACGATCAGCGCCAGGCGAGGCCTTGATACATGGCTTAGTCCGTGATGGGAGGCCGACGGCCGCGAAGCGTTCGAGGAAGTCTCATGCGTTGCGATCGGGGCGACCGTGGAGGCCGCCTTTTCCACGGTCGTTCCCACCCGCCGGCCCACCCGACCGCTGAGACGGAGCGCAATCAGCCCGGCCGTGCCAGAGCATGCGGCGCCAACCAGCAAGGTCTGGGTCAGGCCGAGCATCTCGATGAACACGACACCGGCCATGAGCGCTCCGATGACCGCACCCACGGTGTTGGCCATGTAGAGCTCACCGAACTCCTCGCCCAATCGAGTGTGATCGCTGACCAGATGGCGTGACAGCGTCGGCAACGACGCGCCCATGAAGATCGTGGCAGGAGCAAGGGCCAGGATCGAGAGCCCGAAACGAACCAGCGCCAGCAGCAGGGGGCTCGTTTCCAGCGCGCCGAAGGCACCGCGATAGACTTCGTGCAGCCCGCCGAACGCCACCGGCGTGATCAGGACACCCACAACCACGAGCAGCTCCAGGATGGCGTACATGCGCAGTGGGGAGCGCACCCGATCGGCGAGCCGGCCGCCCAGGACGCTTCCGAGCGCCATACCTCCGAAGAAGCCGGTCAGGATGGCGGAGATGGCCTGCGTGGTGTTGCCGAAGACCAGAACCAGCTGTCGGGCCCACACCACTTCGTACACGAGTCCGGCAAAGCCGGACAACATGAAGACCAGGAGGACGGTCCGTTTGTAGGGGATGGCTACGCGTGGTGGTGATTGGCGAGCGCGCACGTAGTCCCTCCGTGCGTAGGTGCATTGAAGGCGATCGAGGCTGCCCGGCAAGGATAGTGCCCGCGCGGGCGCCGCGAGGGCGATCCCGACAGTGCCACCTCCTGCCTGATATCTGTGCGGAATGCCGTCGGTTACGGACGTGCGACCCTGCAGATGCAGCACGGCAATTATGTGACCGGGACTATGGACAAAACGGGGGTCATACGTGGTACGCTCCGCCCGACGGGCCAATAGACCCCGAATCCAGCGGCTGCCACGATCGCTCCTCTCAACGGTTCTCGGCGAGACAGACGTGTCGCTGAGGCCGCACGAGTAAGGAGCGTTCTTTGTACGCATCGGACAAGACCCTGGTTTGCCAGGACTGCAACCAGGAGTTCGTCTTCAGCTCCAGTGAGCAGCAGTTCTACGCGGATCGCCAGTTCAGCGAGCCGCGGCGCTGCCCGACGTGCCGGGCGGCCCGCAAGGCCCAGCGCGGCGATTTCGGCGGCGGATCCCACACCGGTGGTGGCGGCAGCCACGGCTATTCCTCCGGTCCCCGCGAGATGTTCTCGGCAACGTGCTCGAGCTGCGGCCGCGAGGCCCAGGTCCCCTTCCGCCCGAGCGGCACCAAACCGGTCTACTGCAGCGACTGCTTCACGGCCCGTCGCGCATAGTTCCCGGCCGCAAGGCCAGAGCTGAAACTACAAGAGCCCGGCGATCCCGCCGGGCTCTTCGATTCCACACGCAGGAGCGGCCGTCACGTTATGACGGGCTGGACGAGGCTGTCGGCGCCGGCCCGAGGGCGATCTTCGCCAGCTTGGCCGCGGCGCCGATCGGGTCCCCCCAATTCGCGTTATCCGCGTTCTCGAGGACGACGATCGAGACGTGGGACGCAGGCAGATACTCCATCGCCGAGAAGAATCCGTCGAGGTACCCGACGTGGCCCCAGGCCACCTGGCCCGCAATCGTGGTCTCCTCGAAGCCGAGCCCGTACACCCGATTCGGCTTCGTGATATAGGGCGACGTCGGCGAGATGTCGACCATGGCCGCCAGAGTGGCCTGGTCCAGGACGTCGCCGCCGTACAGCGCGCTCGCCCAGCGAGCCAGATCCGCCGACGTGGAGACGAAAGCGCCGGCCGGGCCGAACGCCGTGGCCTCGGCCGTGAATGGGATCATCGTCCCGGCCGAGTTGTCTCTTGGCCTGGCAGGGGGCGACATGTAGCCGTGCGCCTTGCTGCCCTGGACCGTCTCCTCGGTCTGGAGGAAGGTGTGGCTGAGGCCGAGCGGCGTCAGGAACTCCGAGCGTACGAGCGACGCGAGAGACTTGCCCGTGACCTTCTCGACTACCTGGCCGAGCAGGATGAAGTTGGAGTTCGAGTAGTGATAGCCGGTTCCGGGCGGGAAGTAGGGCTTGCCGATCCAGGATAGAACCTGTGCGGTCGTCCAGGGCTGGCCTGGATTGGCGAGGATGGCTGCCGCCATGTCCGGATCGGCAAATGGGTCTTTGATACCACTGGTGTGGTTGAGCATCTCGCGCAGGCTGATGTTCGAAGCGTTCGGGTAGTCGGGCAGGTACTTGGAGAGCGGGTCGTCCAGGCCGATCGTGCCGCGCATGGCCAGCCGGCCCACCATGGCAGCAACGAAGGTCTTGCTGATGCTGCCGATCGAGAAGAGGGTGTCCGCCGTGACGGGTGTCTGGGGCGAGAGAATCGCCATGCCCGATTGACCGGTCCAGATCGACCCATCGGGATAGACGATGGCGGCCGAGACGCCGGGATAGCTGCGACCCACTCGGATGGCATCGAGCTCCTTCTGGAGTGCGGCCGCGGCGGTTGGGGTCAGATTCGCCGATGACGGCCCGGGCGTCGCGAACCGCGAGGTTGGGACCGGGACGATCGTCAGAGGGACGACAGACGCCGAAGAGGTGGTGCTCGGTGCGACCGAGATCGCGGCCGTGGCCGTGGCCGTGGGCGTGGGCGTGGCCGTGGGCGAAGGAGTGATTACCGGCGACGGGGTGGTGGTTCCGCACGCTGCCAGGCAGGCGGCCAGGACCAGGCCGCCTGCGGCGGCGAGCGGCCTGGCGACTCTCCTGCGGAATGGGCGGCTGCCGGGTATCACGACTCGCGGTCTGCTATCGCCGGCCGCCGCCGAAGAGTCGCAGCATGAACAAGAAGATGGCCACGAACTCGAGGTAGAGCAGGAGGGCGCCCCACACCGCGGCCTTCTCTACCGAGCCCGTGATGTATGCGAAATCGCCGCGGGTGATCTTCTGTGTCGTCGATGCGGTCAGGGCGGCGTAAATGACAACGCCGACGACCGAGATCAACAGGTCCAGCGTGCTGCTATGGAAGAACAGGTTCAGCAGGATCGCCACCAGCAGCCCCCACGTGGCCATCGCGAAGATGCCGAACATGTTGGCCAGGTTGCGTCGCGTGACAAGCCCGAAGATGGCCGCCCCTCCGAACATCGCGGCAGCGCTCAGGAAAGCCTCCGCGACCGTGGCCCCGCCCGAGGCGGCCGCGTAAGCGAGGGCGATGACTCCGAACGTCAGGCCGTTGAGGGCGGCATACACGAAGAACAGCGCCAGGGCGGTGCTCGCATTCAACCGACGGATGCCGGCCTGGATGCCGATGGCGAGGACCATCTCGGCCAGGACGAAGACGATCCAGAGGTTGTATACGGACGTGGCTAGCCCGGAGTTCTGCTCGACCAGCAATGCCACGAAGGCCGTGAGAAGCAGCCCCATGAACATCCAGAAGAAGGACTGCGACAGGAGAGTCGTGGATGACAGCCGCTCTCCGCTCAGGGCGCCCGACTGGCCGGTCCGGCCGATCGGTCCGTATCCGTAGTTGTTGTTCACGATTTCCTCCAACGCCGGCATGTCGGGTGGGTCGCGTGGTGACCCTCTGTCCCCAACCCGGAGATACGGCTGCCGCGTGCCTTGATCGTACGCCTGATTGGCGAGCTGGGGAGTCGCACGACGGCGAGTCGTTGTGGGTCGACCGCCGCCGGCCTCTCTATCGGCCCCTGTTGCGGGTGCTGGACGGAGTGGAGGCTCGGGACTCGCCCTGCTCGGCGGCACGGGCGAAGACCCACAGCAGATCCGCGAGGCGATTCAGGTACGGCACCAGCTGGTCGTCCGGCAGTGGGTCGGATCGCCCGATGGCGACGGCCCGCCGCTCGGCTCGTCGAACGATGGTCCGCGCCAGCTCCAGCGCAGCCGACAGGCGCGTCTCCCCCGGGACCACGAACTCACGGGGCAGTTCGATCGCGGCCTCGGTCTGCGCCAGCAACTCATCCAGCCCCGTCACCATCTCCGCGCTGACGCGACTCACGCCGGTCGTCTGGCGATCGGCGGCGCCCGGGGCCGTTGCCAGCTGAGCGGCCGCCACGAACAGTTCGCGCTGGAACCGCAGGATCAGTTCGGGCAGCCGATCGAGAACGCGGGGCAGGGTCCCGGATTGGGCCTTGAGGCCGAGCTCGGCGCGGGCAAGACCGAGGGCGGCCACGGCCTCGTCGATGGCGCCATAGGCCTCGGTCCTTGGGTCGTCCTTGTAGACGCGTTTGCTGCTGAAAAGGAGACCGGTGGTGCCGTCGTCGCCGCGACCCGTGGCCACAGCCGACTTGCGCTCGCGCTTCGCGCCCATGACCCTCCCTCGATCTAGAGCGTTACCAGGTCAATCCCGCGTCCCGTGGATCCCAGCGCTCCGCCAGCAGCGTGACCTTGACGGGATGCTCGAGGACCGACTCGGCCTCGTCTTTGATCTGCTGGACCATCGACCCGGCGTACGGGCAGAACGGCGTGGTCAGGACCATCTTGATCTCGGACGATTCGCTGCCGATGATGATCTGTCTGATGAGCGCCAGCTCGACGACGTCCATCCCGAGTTCGGGATCGACGACGGAGCGGAGGGCGTCAAGTATCGCCAGCTCCGTTGCCCGGCGCCCGGGATCGAACACGGCCGCGGTTTCGGCCTGCGGGGTCGCCTCGGTCGCGGATGCGGTGGCGTTGGACGTGGCCTCGACGGCCGGAGTGGCTTCTCTCATGGCGACCGATATCCTACCAGATTCGTCGGAATAGTCGAATCGGCGCTGGCGGTCGGACGAGACTGAGGGGTCGTTTGCTGGCCTGCCCGGGTCATTCCCAGCGCGGGGAGCGACGGGGCGCCCCGACGCCGATGGGTCAGCTCGCGGGGCGGGCCGAAGTCGTCCGGCGGGCTACGACGACGCCGGGGATGCGCAGCTCCTCCGGGAGAGCGGCCGCTTCAACGGCGGTGAAGCCCGGACCATGGAGCGAGCCGGTGCGTCCGAAGAACTCGGAGTAGCGCTCGCGGTTCTCCGCGGCGTAACGGTAGGCCTGGGCGATCCCGACGACTTGAAGCTCCGGGTTCTCCGTCAGCAGCCGGGCGACGCCGTAGCCGTTCCGGCGCAGCTCGAGGAGCTGGCGGACCGTCAGGCGCGTGTTGTAGAGAAAGGGCTCTCCGCGCATGACGAGCGGATCGACCTTCACCCACTTGATCGTCATGGCAGCCTCCGGGTCGGAATTCGTAGTGGCATCTCGCCGCAAGGGTCAGACGCCGCGGTACATCCACTTCCATAGAGCGTTGCGCTTGTGGCGGTCGCCGGCCAGTCGGCTGTTGCGCTTCCAGATGGCGGTCGCCGCGTCCAGCGAGCGTTTGGCGGAGGCGCGCTCGTCCGGACCGAGGTCCTCGGGAGCCGCCTGGCGGATGCCGTCGGCGAGAGCGCAGACGTCGAGGAGCGAGACCCCGCGGCGACGATAGATCGGCGCGATCCACTCCGCGTACTCGACGAGCCAGCGGGGGTTGTCGCTATCGAGGCATAGCGCCAACCGCTCGATCAGAAGCTCCGCGTCGCGGAGCAGGTGGCGCAGGCCGACTTCGTCGTAGCGGGTCTCGATCGTCGGGTCCTTCTCGACCGCGTTCTCGAGGGCCCGCGCCGCCAACCGGGCCGTCTCGCGACGAAACTTCTCGGCCGCCTCCGGAAAGCCGGCTCTCATGTTCACCGGCGCCAGACCCAGGTTTGGATGACGGGACGATCTCGCGACAGCTCGGGAGGCCGGCTTCACGGCGATCTTCGACGGCCCCGCGGCCCGTTTGGCAGGCTTGCTGGCGGCATTCGCCGGCACTGCGGCCCGACTGGCCCGCGCGGCCGGAGACTTCGGGCCTGTCGGCGGGGCGGTCTTAGCGGAGTCCGCGTCTTTGGGCGTTGCTGCCGCCGGAGGGGTCTCGGCGACCGTCGAGGCGTGCCCGGGCGTTGGGTTTGGAGCGCTTTTGGCCACGGCCCGAAGTCTAGCGGGATGGAGCGAGGGGCGTCGGACGGGAGGCGCCAGGGAGTGGCGCGGGCCCGCACCGAGGGGCGTCTGGGCCGCGCCGCGCGTCAGCGGGGAGTGGCGTGGGTCGCGGCCAGACGGGCGCGGGCACCCTCGATGGAGATACGGTCGATCCAGCTCTCGCGGGCGCGGCGCAGGGCGATCGTTCGAGGGCCCGGCCGTCCATCGCCGATCGCTCGACCGTCGAGCACGGTCACCGGAACCACACCACCGATGCTCGCGCAGACGGCCAGCTCGTCGGCGGCGAACGCCTCCGCAAGCGGGATGTCGCGCTGGACCATCCGCAGACCGACGGCGTTGCCATGCTCCACCAGCCAGGCTCGGGTGGTGCCCGCCAGAAGGCCGGTGCCAAGTCGCGGTGTGGCGCACTCGTCGCCCTGGATGACCAGCACGTTCGACGTGGTGGCTTCGGTTATGCGCCCGTCCGTGGTCAGGAAGATGGCGTCGTCGGCACCGGCCCTTTCGGCCTCCAGGTGGGCGTAGACCAGCTCCGCGCGAGAGGTCGTCTTGATGCCCGCGATCGGTGACTCGGCGTCGCGGCGAATGACGCTCGTGACGAATCGCTTGCCTTCGTTCAGGACGCGGGCGGTGGACGGGGTGAACGGCCAGGCCTGGATCGCCACGGTGGTCGTGCCACCGGCATGTGGAGTGACGCCGCGGGTGGGGTCGAAGCCGCGGCTGACCGTGATGCGAATGACGGCGTCGCCAGGAGCGGAGGTTCCCGACGCCGCGGTCGCACCCGGCTCGGCCCACGGCTCGACACCGTCCCAGCCCTCGGCTGCGAGCAGCTCGGAGATGCCGTCCGCAATCGCTTCATCGCCAAAAGGCAACTCCATGGCCAACACCGCCATGCCGGCGTGGAGCCGGGCGATGTGGCCCTCGAGCTCTATCGGCACGCCGCGCCGGGCCCGGAGGGCCTCGAAGACGCCGTCGCCCAGCTGGAAGCCCCGGTCGTAGGCGGAGAGATGCGCCACGTCGGAGGGCACGAGGCGACCGTTGAGCCAGATGTGGGTCGCGACGGGGGGAGTCACGCGCGTCTCCAGAGGCCACCGAGAGAGAGTGGGGCGCTCAGCCGAGGGGGAAGCGGAGCGCCCCATGGACCGCGACGGTGCGAGTAGTCGTGGGCTTCGCGGCGACCCGCGAGTTCTGGCTCCTGGATCGGTTGGCCGGTCGGATTGCCCGCTCCGTCAGTTGGGAATGATAGGTGCGATCCGGAGAAGGCCGCACGGCGGTTTCCCTGAAAACCATGCCTCGAACTGGCGACTCACATCGCAAGAGAGAAACGCGGCGGCGTCGAGGAGGCAGCGCCGCCGCGTGGGGATCGCTATAAGAAGCGCGGCTGATGTCAGGCTGGGACGGCGACGGCCGGCACCGCCATCACGGGCGTTCCGGCGCCCTGGCCCTGGTCGCGGATTCGCCCGTCTCGCATCCGGATGACCCGGTCGCAGGCCTCGCCTACCTCGGAATCGTGGGTCACCAGGACGATCGTCTGGCCGTGCTCGCGGTTGAACTGGCGCAGCAGCGCGAGGATCTCGGCGCTGCGTTCGGAGTCGAGGTTGCCGGTCGGCTCGTCGGCCAGGATGATCTCTGGCTTGTTGACGAGGGCCCGAGCGACGGCCACGCGCTGCTGCTCGCCGCCGGAGAGCTCGGACGGTTTGTGATCGGCGCGGTCGGCCAAACCCACGAGGGCGAGGGCCTCGATACCGGCCTGCTTGGCCTGCTTGCCACCGATCCCGGCGTAGTCGCAGGCGAGTGTGACGTTCTCGATCGCGGTCAGGGTCGGGACCAGGTTGAAGTCCTGGAACACGAAGCCCATGCGGCGGGCCCGGATCTGGGTCCGAGCGTTGTCCGAGAGGCTGGCCATGTTCTCGCCGGCGAGGTAGAGCTCGGGGGCGGGACCGTGGTTCGGGTCGGGAGCGTGGAGCAGGCCAAGGATGTGCATGAGGGTGCTCTTGCCCGAACCGGACGGGCCCATGATTGCCACCATCTCGCCCTTCTCGATCACGACCTCGACGCCCTTGAGGGCTTCGACGTTGTTCTTTCGGCTGAGACGGTAGGTCTTGCGGAGGTTTCGACCTTCGAGGATTGCCATCGTCTTGTCTCCTTGGGTGCGGGCCGCGCGAGGCGGCCCGCGATAGGTTCAGGTGGGTCGAACAGGCGTGTGGCTATTCGTAGCGGAGGGCTGTCACCGGATCGAGCCGGGAGGCGTGCCAGGCCGGGATGAAGCCGGCCACCGCGCCCAGGACCGTGGCGAAGGCCACAGCGGTGAAGGCCGTACCGAAAGTGAGCTCGAAGAGCACGTTTCCGGAAGGGCGGCCCAGGTCGTTGAAGAAGATCGTCATCAGGGCGCCGATCCCGAGTCCGATGAGCCCGGCGATCAATCCGATCGCTGCCGACTCGAGCACGATCTCGCGGCGGATGCGCCAGCGGGACGCGCCGATCGCTCGCTTGATGCCGATCTCGCGGGTCCGCTCGGCCACCGACATGGCCATCGTGTTGATCGTGGACAGGCCGCCGACGAGAAGGCTGAGCATCGCGACGCCGGTCAGGACGACGCTGAAGATCGTGCTGATGCTGCCCAGCATCGCGTCGAAGTCCTTGCCGTCCATGACGGTGTAGGAGCTGCCGAGGGCTGCCTTTAGGCGGGTCTTGAGGGTCTCGGGATCGACGCCGGCCTTCGGGTAGACGGTGATGCTGGTGGCGACGTCCGAGGCGTTGACCTTGGACTGGATGAGCGGGGGCAGTGTCTTGACGAACAGCTGCTGGGCCGCCGCTAGCGTGACCTCGGCGTCTTTGTCTGGCGCGGTCAGCGTGGGCGCCAGGATGCCGATCACGGTGAAGTCGACGTTTCGAAGCTTGACCGTGCCGCCGACCTTGGCGTTGAGCTTGCGGGCCAGATCGCTCCCCAGCACCGTCACGTTGCCGGTGTCGGATGCGGTCATCAGCCGGCCGGTTGCGGCGGTCGTCGTGAACGTCTCGAGACCCTTGTCGCCGCCCGGCACGAAGCCGCTGATCATCTCGGGCGTGCCCATGGTCGCAGTCGTGCTGTCATCCATGAGCATGTCGATGCTCGGCGTGGCGGCGGCTACGCCGTCGACCTTCTCGATCTTGTCGACGTCGGACAGCGAAAGCGGCTGGAAGTTGCCGCTGAACATCGAGCCGATGCTGACGATGTCCTTGTCGGCGTAGTACTTGCTCCCGCCGCCAATCAGGGCGTTCATCTTGTTTGCCATCGAGCCGAACACGACCAGGGCCATGATGCCGATAGCGATGCCTGTGATTGTCAGGGTGGAGCGGAGCTTGCGGCGACCGAGGTTTCGCACGAGTCGCATCAGGGGTTTCTCCTTGTCGGTAGGTCGGCAGTTGGCTTGTGCTTGGCTTCGAGGACGCCCTGCTGGCGTCTGTCTCGTCGTAGCCAAAGCTACGAGGACGGACGCGTCCCGCCGTCGTCCGATATGGCGAAACGGCACTCGTCTTGGGGTTGAAAGGAGCCTCATCCCTGCGGATGACGAGCACGCCGGTCAGGAGGACGAAGCCTCAGATCAGGCCGGTCTCGTAGGCGAGGATCACTACCTGGACGCGGTCGCGCAGATCCAGCTTCCCCAGGATCCGGGACACGTGCGTCTTGACGGTCGTTTCCGAGACCACGAGCTTCTCGGCTATCTCCGCGTTGGAGAGGCCGCGAGCCACTAGCTTGAGGACCTCCAGCTCTCGCTCCGTCAGCTCGGCGAGTGCCGGGACCTTGTTGCCGTGGGCAGGCGGGAGGCGGCTGGCGACGCGATCCAGAAGACGGCGGGTAACCGAGGGCGCCAGCAAGGCCTCGCCGGCGGCGATGATGCGGATCGCTTCGACCAGATCCTCGGCCGGAGCGTCCTTGAGCAGGAAGCCGCTTGCGCCGGCCCGTAGCGACTCGACCACGTACTCGTCCAGGCCGAAGGTCGTGAGCATCAGGACCTTCAGCGGGTCCTCCACTCCCGGTCCCGCCAGGGCCCGAGTGGCCTGGATCCCGTCCATCCCGGGCATGCGGATATCCATGAGCACGACGTCCGGGCGAAGACGGCGCGCCAGCTCCACGGCCGCGGCTCCGTCGCCGGCCTCGCCTACCACCTGCAGGTCCGGCTCGGCCGAGAGGATCATGCGGAACCCGGTCCGCAGCAGCGGCTGGTCGTCGACGAGCAGTACGCGGGTCGTCATAACTCACCACCTGGCTCGCCCCGGCCGTGATCCCGGCTCTCTTCCGGTGCACGGTGCGGCGGCACTACGCGCATCAGCATCGGAGGCACGACCCGCGGCGCGACCAGCGAGCCGGCGCGACCTGGCTTGCGGGCCGGGCGCTCTCTGTGACCGGCCGCCGGGGCCTGCCTCAAGGCTGCCAGCGACGCCTCTCGCTCCCGCCTGGCTCGGGTGCTGTCGTCCGGCTCGAGCGGCAGGCGAGCAAAGACGCGGTAGCCGCCGGGGAAGACCGGGCCCGTCTGCAATTCGCCCCCATACAGGGCAACCCGCTCCTTCATGCCGATGAGGCCGTGGCCGCCGCTCTCCCCCGCCGCCAGCAGAGGGGCCGCGGCGCCTCGTCCATCGTCTGTCACTTCGATCTCGAGGTAGTCGTCGCCGTATCGAACGTTCACGCGGGCCGTCGCCTTGCCGCCGTGCTTGACCGTGTTGGTCAGAGCTTCCTGGACGATTCTGTACGCCGCCAGGTCCATGCCGGCCGGGAGGCAGCACGCGTCGCCCTCGACCTTCAGTTCGACCGGCAGACCGACGTCGCGTACCTGGGAGATCAACCTCTCCAGCTCTGCCAGTCCGGGCTGAGGGCCCATCCCAGGGTCGTCCGCGCGTAGCACCTCGAGCATTCGGCGCATCTCGGTCAGGGCTGTGCGACCCGCCGCTTCCACGGCCTCCAGGGCCGTCCGGGCGGCCGCCGGATCCTTGTCCGCGATACGCCTGGCGCCGGCTGCCTGCACGACCATGACGCTGACGTGGTGAGCCACAACGTCATGCAGCTCGCGGGCGATGCGAGCCCGTTCCTCGGTCACTGCCTGCGCCGCTTTCTCCTCACGCTCGCGCTCGAGTTCGATGGCCCGGTCCTCCAATTGCCGCGTGTAGGCGCGCCGGACTCGCAGGTTGTCGCCGATGAGCCAGGCCAGACCGAAGGAGAGGTAGGTCCCGGTCAGGCTCCCCGTCCATCCCGCGGACGAGAAGGCCGCATAGGAGGCCAGGCTGATCAGGATTCCGGCGGCGGTTATGGCGGCGGCTACCGTCGCTCGACGGCGCGGCTCGTTGGCGGCCACCGTATAGAAGGCAAGGAATACACCGAATTGGCCATTCGATTGCGGATAGCCGAGCAGGCTGTAGAAGGTGATGGCGAGCCCGGTGACGATCAGGATTCGCATCGGGTTGCGACGGCGGACCGCGACGGGGAGCGTCTGGAGAACGAGCAGCGGGACACTGACGGCGTCGAGTTGCGTTTTGTTGGAGCCGGCCGTGGAGAGCGCCACCACCGTGAGGGCGATGGCCATGGCTACGTCCGCGTAGTCCTGGTTCCACCTTAGGCGCCCGAACTCGCGACGCGGGATGGCAATGGCGCGTTGCATGATCGCAAGGTACGCCGCGTCCACTATCCGTGCATCGGCCGTGCGCACGATCCGGGCTGCTTCTCGCGGCGGATCGGGCTCGGCATCGTCCCGTGCCACGGGCCTGCCCCGGCAGCGGCTGAGGAAGCCCGCACGTTCTGGCAGGCTAGGGCCGTTCGAACAGAGGTTTCACTGTGGAAGTCGTCCCCGGTATACGACGGCTGGGCAAAGGGCTGATCAACGTCTACCTCCTGGAGGAGGCAGGCGGAGTGACCATCGTGGACACGGGCGCGCCGGGCTACTACTCGCGCGACCTACCGGCCGAGCTGGCCGCGATGGGTCGTACCCTGGCCGATGTCCGAGCTGTCGTCCTGACGCACGCGCATTCGGACCACCTCGGGTTCGCCGAGCGGATCCGACGCGAACGAGAGATCCCGGTGCGAATCCACGAGGATGACGCTGCCCTGGCTCGAGGCGAGGTCAAGCCGCAGCGCGATCCGTCAGGCCCTGGCTTGCGAGCGATCCGTCCACTTCCGTTGCTCAGGTTCCTGATCCTGGGCGCCCGCCTCGGCGCCTTCAGAACCCCGCCGGTCCTGGAGGTCGCCACGTTCGGCGACGGAGCGATGCTGGACGTCCCCGGCTCGCCGCGCGTCGTCCTCGTCCCGGGGCACACGGCCGGCAGCGCGGCCCTCGTGGTCGTCTCTCGCGATGCCATCCTCATCGGCGACGCTCTGGCCACACGCAACGTCCTGAGCGGATCGACAGGGCCCCAGCTCGCGCCGTTTGGAGCCGACCTCCGTCAGGCGTATGACTCGTTGGAGCGCCTGGACGGGGTCGACGTCCAGACGGTTCTCCCCGGCCACGGCCAGCCGTGGAACGGGGGCCTCGCTTCGGCGCTGGCGAAGGTGCGAGACCGGGGTCGTCCGGCGAGTCGCTGACCGGCTCCGCGATCGGGTTCCGACGGCACCTCCGACCGAGACAGGCAGGCAATCCAACGACCGCCGGCGGCTACTTCGGTCCCTGGTGGACGTACGTCACCGTCAGGGTGCCGATCGGGCGATGGACCAGCATCTGGGCCCAATACAGCAGGCCGATGAAGAAGAACGGGATCAGTATCGTGGCAAGCACCGCCCGCCAGATGCTCCACTCCCCGTCGACGTAGTGCTGCCCGGCGGGCGCGTAGCCCTGGCCCAGGAGCAGCACCGCATCGCGGTGGAAGGTCTCGATCAGATCCTCGTAGCTGTTGCCGCCCCTGTATCCCCGAATGAAGATCGGGCTGCTTCCCTCCGCGGGCCATGTGTCGATAGCCACGCCTGCTCCTCCCTCAGCTGACTCGAACGGGGCCAATGGGTCGATGGTACGCGAGGAAGAGCCGTGAGCGCCACGCGACCGACGTGGGTCTAGAGCAGCTCGCCGTGCGACCAACCCGTTGGCTCGCCCTCGCGCGGACGCGGCTCCTCGCCGGGGGCATATTCGAACTTGGGCTCGCTGGCGGCGCCGTACGCGCCTCCGGTCCCATGCGCTGCGGCCGCCGAGGCGGACTCCGAGGTCTCCGGCCCTGCGGAGCCGGACGCGCCCCCGGCGTCTGCGTCCACCGGCGTCTGGCCGTTCGAGCCTGGCTCGAGCCCGGGCAGAGGCCGGCCTGCCTTCCCCTCGATCGGTCCAACGCCGTACGGCACCCACTTGCTCGGATCCTGCAGCCGGTGCGCGGCGACGTTGCCGCGACGATGCGTCTGCTCGAAGTCGGCCGGTTCGATCCACAGGCGATCGCCCTGGAGGAGTCCGGCGACCCCGCCCTGACCCGGTTCGGAGCGCGGGTGCTGGCAGTAGCGGCAGTTGGCCTGGTCGTGCGGCGTGTACTGGACCGGTTCCTCGTAGGTCGTGATGTATCCCTCGTAGTTCCGGAGCACGACCTTGTGGTCCGAGTAACTGATCAGGTAGTTGGGCATGACCGGGATCTTCCCGCCGCCGCCCGGAGCGTCCACGACGTACGTCGGCACCGCATAGCCGGAGGTGTGGCCGCGGAGCCCCTCCATGATTTCGAGGCCTTTGCCGACCGGCGTCCGGAAGTGCCCCGAGCCCTCGACCAGGTCGCACTGGTAGATGTAATACGGCCGGACCCGGTTCTCGACCAGCTTGTGCACGAGCGCCTTCATGATGTGGACGCAGTCGTTGATGCCGGCCAGAAGCACCGACTGGTTGCCCAGCGGAATGCCTGCCCGGGTCAGCTTGTCGCAGGCGCGCGAAACCTCGGGCGTGATCTCGTCGGGATGGTTGAAGTGGAGGTTCACCCAAAGCGGGTGATACTTCGCGAGCATCTCGCACAGCTCGTCGTCGATCCGCTGCGGCAGGAAGACGGGCACTCGCGAGCCGATGCGGATGATCTCGATGTGGGGGATCTCGCGCAGGCTGCGCAGGACCGACTCGAGCAGCTTGGGATTGAGCGTCAGGGCGTCGCCGCCGGAGAGGAGCACGTCGCGGACCTGCGGGGTGCGGCGC
>DATEXG010000018.1:0-8547 GCA_035257225.1 Candidatus Limnocylindrales bacterium | reverse complement strand
CGCCGACCTCCGCGCGCACGTCCGCGGCGAGGTCCAGTTCGGCGCCGGCGACCGCGCACTCTACGCCACCGACTCCTCGAACTACCGCCAGCTGCCGATCGGCGTGGTGCGGCCGCTGGACACCGACGACCTCATCCAGGTGGTCCGCGTCTGCCACGACCACGACGCGCCCATCACGCTCCGTGGCGGCGGAACGAGTCTTGCCGGCCAGGCGACGAACACGGCCGTGGTCATCGACGTATCCCGGCACCTGAACCGGATCGTGGAGCTGGACCCAGAACGGCGGGTTGCCCGCGTTCAGCCGGGCGTCATCCTTGACGACCTGCGTGCAGCCGCGGAGGCCCACCACCTCACATTCGGGCCGGACCCGGCCACCCACGACCGCTGCACGCTGGGCGGCATGCTCGGCAACGACTCGTGCGGCGCGCATTCGATCATGGCCGGCCGTACGAGCGACAACGTCGAGTCGCTGGACGTGCTCACCTACGACGGGCTCCGCTTGACAGTCGGCCGGACTACGGACGATGACCTGGCACGGTTCTGCGCGGAGGAGGGCCCGCGGGGCGAGATCTACCGCTCCCTCCGCTCGTTACGGGATTGCCACGGGGCGCTCGTCCGCGAGCGTTTCCCCACGTTGCCACGCCTGGTCTCCGGTTTCGCGCTGGGGGCCCTGCTGCCGGAGAACGGGTTCGACGTCGCGCGTGCGCTGGTCGGGACCGAGGGTACGTGCGTGACGATCCTGGAAGCGACCGTCCGCCTGGTTTCCAGCCCGCGCGGTCGAGCGCTGCTCGTAATTGGGTTCGACGACGTCTTCAAGGCCGCCGATCGATCGCCCGAGATCATGTCTTCCGGACCGATCGGCCTGGAAGGGTTCGACGACCGGCTGGTCGATGCCTGCCGGCGCAAACGGCTGAACCTGGCCGCGATCCGCGGTTTGCCCAAGGGGGGCGGCTGGCTGCTGGTCGAATACGGTGGCGAGACGGCGCGGGAGGCCCAGGCGATGGCGCGCCGGGCGGCCGAGCGGTTCGGACGGGGGCGCTGGCGCGTGGTCGTCGATCGGGCCAGGCAGGAGGCCATGTGGACCCTGCGTGAGTCGGCGGTGGGAGCCACAGCGGTCGTCTCGGGCAAGCCGTCGACCTACTCCGGCTGGGAGGATTCGGCCGTCGCTCCCGAGCGCCTGGGCTCGTACCTGCGCGAGCTGGACGCGCTGATCGGCCGCTTCGGCTTCGAACGGACCTTCTACGGTCACTTCGGCGACGGCTGCCTTCACCTGCGCACCGGGTTCGACTTCCGGTCGCCCGAAGGCCTGCGCGCTTTTCGCTCGTTCGTGGAGCAGGCAGCCGACCTGGTCGTCCGGCACGGCGGCTCTCTCTCTGGCGAGCACGGCGACGGCCAGGCTCGCGGAGAGCTCCTGGAGCGGATGTTCGGGTCGGAGCTGGTCGGGGCATTCCGCGAGTTCAAGGGGATCTGGGACCCAGCTGGGCGCATGAACCCGGGCAAGGTCGTGGATCCGCTGCCGCTGGACGCGGACCTGCGACCGCCTCTGCCGCTCGCCGATCCCAAGACGATCTTCGGGTTCGCAGACGATGGCGGATCGCTGGCTCGGGCGGTGGCGCGGTGCGTGGGCGTGGGCAAGTGCCGCCGTGACTCCGGCGGCGCGATGTGCCCCACCTTCCAGGCCACGCACGAGGAACGCCACTCCACGCGGGGGCGGGCTCGGCTGCTGTGGGAGATGCTGGAGGGCGAAGCCCTGTCGGACCTGTGGCGCAGTGAAGAGGTGCGCGAGGCGCTGGACCTGTGCATCGCCTGCAAGAGCTGCAAGAGCGATTGCCCGGTTCAGGTGGACGTTGCCACGTACAAGGCCGAGTTCATGGCCCACCACTACGCCGGCCGGCTGCGGCCGCGTGTCGCCTACTCGATGGGCCTGATCCACTGGTGGGCGCATCTGGCGCGGATCGCACCCGGGCTGGCCAACTCCGTCGGCGCCGCGCCGGGGATCGCCGGCCTTGCCAAACTGGTCGCGGGCGTGGATTCGCACCGCAGCCTGCCGCAGTTCGCCTCGCGGACCTTCCGCTCCGGGCTCTCGGCGGGCGTGCCGGATCTGGGCGGCGCGCGCGACGCCGACCGTCGGGTTGTCCTGTTCGCGGACACCTTCACCGAGGGGTTCGCTCCGTCGCAGGGGCTGGCCGCGCTGCGGGTGCTCGAGGCCGCCGGCTTCTCGGTCGAAGTGCCTCGGGCGAACCTGTGCTGCGGCCGGCCGCTCTACGACCGGGGCTTCCTGAAGCAGGGACGCCGGCTGCTGGGGCAGATCCTCGATGCCTTCGAGCCGGAGCTGGATTCGGGCGTGCCGGTCGTGGTCCTCGAGCCGTCGTGCGAGGCTGTCTTCCACGACGAGCTGCCGAACCTCTTTCCCTCGGACCCGCGCGCCAAGCGCCTCGCCGAGCTGGCTTGCGGCCTGGGCACGTTCGTGCAGAAACACCCGGACGAGCTCGGCCCGGCGCTGACGGGCCGCCTCTCGGCCCCGGCCGTGCTACACGGCCACTGCCATCAGAAAGCCCTGGTCGGGATGGCGGACGAGGAGGCGACGTTGCGGGCGATCGGCCTGGCGCCGGCCCAGCCCGAACCCGGGTGCTGTGGCATGGCCGGCGCATTCGGCTTCGAGCGCGGCGAGCGCTACGAACTCTCGATGAAGATCGGCGAACGGGCGCTCCTGCCGGCAGTTCGCGCCGCATCAGACGATGCGCTGCTGATCGCCGACGGCTTCAGCTGCCGCGAGCAGATCTCGCAGTCCACGGGCCGCCGGGCCCTCCACCTGGCCGAGGTGCTGGAACTGACTCTCCCGCGCTAGACGCACCGGGTGGCCGCGCGGCCACCGGCGATCCCCCGCCCCGACCTACGCCGTCTGGCCGTGCTCCGCCAGTAGCTTCTCGTAGTTGGTCTCGTCGAAGCCCTCGTCGATCTGGCTCTTGCTGAGCAGCAGCGGCGGACGGCCGGTACGGATCGTCTCCTCGGTGATGATGCACTTGCGGATCTCGGCGTGGTCCGGGACGTCGTACATCACGTCCAGCAACGATTCCTCGACGATCGAGCGCAGGGCGCGCGCGCCGGTCTTGCGGGCGATCGCCAGCTCGGCGGCCGCCTCCAGCGAGCCCGGCGTGAAGACCAGATCCACCTTGTCGAGCGAGAGGAACTTCTGGAACTGACGCGTGATCGCGTTCTTGGGCTCGGTCAGGACCCGGACCAGATCCTCCGCCGTAAGAGACGACAGCGTCACCACCACCGGCAGCCGCCCCACGAACTCGGGGATGAGCCCGTACTTGAGCAGGTCTTCCGGCATGAGCCGCTCGAGGAGCCGCTCACGATCCACGAGGAGCATGTGGTTCTCGGCGCCGAAACCCATCGAGCGCTTTCCTACTCGCTCCTCGATGATCCTGTCCAGCCCGTCGAACGCCCCGCCGCAGATGAACAGGATGTTCGTGGTGTCGATCTGGATGAAGTCCTGGTGGGGATGCTTGCGGCCGCCCTGGGGCGGCACGTTGGCCAGGGTTCCTTCCAGGATCTTCAGGAGGGCCTGCTGGACGCCTTCGCCGGAGACGTCCCGCGTGATCGACGGGTTGTCCGCTTTGCGGGCGATCTTGTCGATCTCATCGATGTAGATGATGCCGCGCTGGGCTCGGGCGACGTCGAAGTCGGCGGCCTGGATGAGGCGCAGCAGGATGTTCTCGACGTCCTCACCGACGTAGCCGGCCTCGGTCAGCGAGGTGGCGTCGGCGATGCAGAATGGCACGTCGAGGATCTTGGCGAGCGTCTGAGCCAGCAGCGTCTTGCCCGAGCCGGTGGGTCCGACGAGCAGGACGTTCGACTTCTGGAGCTCGACGTCGTCGATCTGGTGGCCGGCATTGACGCGTTTGTAGTGGTTGTGCACGGCCACCGAGAGGACCTTCTTGGCCTTCTCCTGGCTGATCACGTACTGGTCCAGGGCGGTCTTGATGCCCCGCGGGTTCGGGAGCTTGGCGACCTGCGGCTTGGCGCGCGGCGACTCGAGCATCTCCTCGTCGATGATCTCCTGACAGAGGTTGATGCACTCGTCGCAGATGTAGACGCCCTGGCCCGCAATGAGCTTGCGAACCTGCTCCTGGCTCTTGCCGCAGAAGCTGCAGCGATATGGGACCTTGGGGCCGCTCTTGCTCGTCGTCACGCGCCTTGATCCGTCCTTTGCGCCTGAGCCCTATCCCAGCTTCTCGATGGCGGGTGCAGGGCCACCGCCCGCCCCTTCTGCCATATCCCCGGTGCCGGCGCTGCCTCCGTCACGATCCTTCACCGCGAGCGGATTGCCGGACGAGGAGTAGACCGCATCGATAATGCCATAGTCCTTGGCTTCCGTTGGGGACATAAAGTAATCCCGAGAGGTATCCGCAACGATCCTTTCGACCGTCTTCCCCGTGTGGCGGCTTAGGATCTCGTGATTGGTGTTGACTAGAGTCTCCATTTCCTTGACCTGGATCATCACGTCCGGGGTATTGCCCCGAAAGCCGCCCGAGCCCTGGTGGATCATGATCCGGCTGTGCGGCAACGCGAAGCGCTTGCCCGGCGCGCCTGCCGCGAGGAGGACGGCGGCCATGCTGGCCGCCATACCGATGCAGATCGTGCTGACCGGGGCCCGAACGTACTGCATGGTGTCGTAGATCGCCAGGCCGCTGGTGATGATTCCGCCGGGCGAGTTGATGTAGAGGCTGATGTCCCGCTCCGGATCTTCGGCGTCGAGGAAGAGGAGCTGGGCAATGACCAGATTCGCGACGTTGTCTTCCATGGTGTCGCCCAGAAAGATGATCCGCTCGCGGAGCAGCCGCGAGTAGATGTCATAGGCACGCTCGCCTCGGCTCGAGGACTCGATCACCATCGGCACGAGCATCGGATTGTTCCTCTCTACTGGCCTGGTCTACGCGCCGGCCTGGGCAGGCGCCTCCTGCGCCGTGACGCTCCCCGGATCGGCGGCCCCGACCGAAGCGGCAGCCTCGGCCGACGGGGTCCCTACCGGCGAGCCTTCCTGGGCTTCCTCGAGATGGACTATCCGCGGCGACTCGGGGTGGGCCTCGAGCCACTCGTCGATCAGCTGCTCCACCGTCCGAGATCGCCGGATCGTGCTTCTGATGTAGCTGCGGCCGCGTTCCGACTCGAAGTAGCGGATCAGGTTCTGGTCGCCCGCGTACCGAGACCGAGCCTGATCGATCTCGGCCTGGACCTGAGTTTCGGGCGCCTCGACGCCCTTGGCCTTGGCTATCTCCGAGACGACGAGCAGCGTCTTGACGCGCTTCTCGGCCGCGGGCCGGGATTCCGTCCTGACCTCGTCCGCGGTCTTGCTCACGACCTTGAGATACGCCTCCTCGCTGATCCCCTGGCGTGCGAGCGCGGACCGCATCTCGTCCTGCATGACCTCGACCTCCTGATCGACCAGGATGTCGGGCACTTCCAGCGTCGCATTGGTGGTCGCGTACTCGATGATCTTGTCGGCGAACTCGTGTCGGGCTCGATCGAGTGCGTTCGCTTCGAGCTGTTTGCGCAGCTCGGCGGTGAGGGCGGCCATGTCGGCGAACTTGCCCACCGATCGCGCGAACTCGTCGTTGGCCTCGGGCAGGGCTTTGGCGCGAAGCTCCAGGAGTTCCACCGAGAAGTGAGCGGTCTGGCCCCGGAGCGACTCTTCCTGATAGTCGTCCGGGAAGACGACGTTGAACTCGCGGGTTTCGCCCTTTGCCTGCCCGACGAGGTTCTCCTCGAAGCCTGGGATCAGCCGGGCCTCGCCGATGATGAGCGGCATGCGCTCCGACGACCCGCCCGGAAAGGCGACTCCGTCGCGCGTGCCCACGAAGGAGACGATCCCGTAATCGCCCTTCTTGGCGCCTCGCCCCTCCACCTGCTCCAGGCTGCCCTCGCTGTCGCGCAGCTCGTCGATCACCTTCTCGACCATCGTCTGGTCGACGGGCTGGATTTCCGGCTTGAAACCGAAATGCTCGTAGTCGCCGAGCTTCACTTCCGGCCGAACCTGCACGGTGGCCGTGAAGATGACCGGCTTGCCCTCTTCCCGCTGGGTGACCTCGACTTCAGGAGTCGTCAAGGGCGAGAGATCCTGCTCCACGACGGCCTCGCGGAAGGCATCCTCGATCAGTTGTTCGACGGCTTCGTCAATGACGGCCGTGCCGCCCAGAAACCTCTCGAGCATCACTCGGGGCGCCTTGCCCGGCCGGAAGCCGGGAACGCGGGTTTGACGCGAGAGGCGACTCACGGCCTGGTCGATGGCGCGACTGAGGCGTTCCGGCGGAAGCTCGAACTGGAGCGCGAGCCGGGAGTTGGGAAGAGGTGTGTTGGTGGTCTGCATCGTCGGCCGATTATAGGTGCCGGGCCGTCCGGCAGCCTGAAGACGGCGTGTAGGTCCGCGCCCGCCGTTGTGCACGCCGTCCCTGGCCACTTGTCGTCCAGCCGACAGACGAGGCCTGGCTGGTAACGTTTGCGGCATGGTGCCGGCCCCTCGAAACAGCCGATCGAAGACCGCCCAGCGGGATGAGCCGCCGGGCCGTTCGGGAACGCCCGGTTCCGCTTCGGAGGCCTTCGCGGTCGAGGCGTCCGCACCTCCCCGGCCGGCCGATCCGAATCGAACCGGCGTGGTCTTCGTCCACGGCATCGGCGACCAGGCGGCTTGTGGAACCTTCCTCGACTGGTCGCGGCCGATAGTCGATTTGCTGATCGACTGGCGCCGCGATCACGAGGTGCCCGGCGATCCCGTGGTCACGTGTACCTACGACCAGACCGGCGCCCAGCTGCCGTATTTGGACCTGGAGATCAACGACTACGCGGGCATCCCGCCGGGAGCTGGGTGATCACCGAAGCGTGGTGGGCCCAGTCGACTCGGCCGCCGACTCTCCCGGCTATGACTCACTACGTCGGGAGCGCGATGCTGCCGATCATGCGCGGCATCTGCACGGGCTACCGGCAGCGCGAACGCAACTGGACGAGGCGGGTCAGGGTCGCCCGGGGATACGCGACGCGAGAGACGACCTACGATCATCGGCCGCTGGTTCTCAAGGCGATACCGGCTCGCCGGCGCGACTGGGTCTACTGGCTGGACTGGCTCCAGATGAAGCTGACCGTCCTCGCCTTCGTCCCGATCTACTGCCTGATCTGGCTCGCCCTTCTGCTGTACGACCCGTTCAGGCGCATTCCTATCAAGGCGCTCCAAGACTCGTCGACCCTCAAGTCGGTTGACACGCTCCTCACCCGGTGGTTCGGGGGGCTGCCGAACGTCGCCGACGACAACATCCAGTCGGCCAACGTCCGCAGTCGTCTGGCCAACGCCATCCGCGGGCTGCGAGCTCAGGGCTGCGGCCCAATCGTCGTGGTGGCTCACTCCGGCGGAGCGATCGTCAGCTTCGAGACGCTGTGCGACCCCGCCTATCACGACGATCCGGTGGACAAGCTCATCACCCTGGGCGAGGGGTTGAGCCTGGCCTGGCGCATCGACAACGCGTCCAAGGGCCTGCCGGCGGCCTCCCGACTGCGGGGCGATCTCCGCACCATGCGCCCCAAGTTGCGCTGGGTCGACTTCTGGTCGACATACGATCCGGCGCCCACCGGCCCGATCCATCCACCGGCCAGCGCCAAGCTCGTCCGACGCCGCAGCCACGAGATCGTCAACCTGATGAGCATCCTCGAGGACCACGGCGCCTACTGGGACAACGACGAGGAGTCCCTGATCCCGTTGCTCCAGGACATCGACACACCGCTGGGCCATGCAAGCGACTCGCGCTTCTTCCGGGACTCGAGCCTGTCGACGGTACGCGCGGCCTGGCGGCGCGTGCGCGTCGGCGTGCTGGCGGCGTGGAGGTGGGAGGCCGCTCTCTTGGCCGCCATCCCTCTCGGCCTCGCGACCCTGACCGCCGCGCTCGGGCTTCCGGGGATGCACGGGCCCGGACGGCTAGGCGGCGACTTCGCCACGTGGTGGCGCACCGTACCCGGCCACGAAACCATCGCCGGCCCGCTCGACTGGCTCTCGGGAGTCGCGAGCTGGCCCTCCTTCCTGCGGGCCATCGGCCAGTGGGGCTTCGGCGTGGCAGTCGTCGGACTCGCATTCCTGCTGCTGGCAAGGGTGTGCATCGGATTCTGGGGGAGCTGGGATCGCCGCGAACGCCAGGCCGCGCACCAGAAGATGCCGGAGCGTCCCAGCCGGATCGTTCCCACGATCGAATCCGGCCTCTTGACCGTGATCGGCGTGGAAATGTCCGTCATCACGCTAGCCTGGCTGTGGCGGTAGCCCATCCCGAGGGAACCGTGCCCCCTGCGCACGGTCCCCAACCCCCGGGAGGCAAGAGGTGGTGGGCGAGGTCGGGGTCGAACCGACACGCCGCATACGCGGCACCAGCTCCTAAGGCTGGCGCGTCTGCCATTCCGCCACTCGCCCGTGGCCACAGAGTCTAGCCGGGTCTATTCGGGTTGGAGCGGCGGCGCGACCCGCGCCGCGCGGCGATCAGCGCGGGCGCAGCACGTTGCGACCGCGGC
>DATEXG010000017.1:0-2850 GCA_035257225.1 Candidatus Limnocylindrales bacterium | reverse complement strand
CGAGCTACCCGGCGCGATTCGGAGCCTGACGCCACGCGAGCATCGCTGGCTGACGGCGCTGCTGATCCTCGCGACCCTGACGTTTGCTTTCGTAGTCGTGGACTACGTCGGCAAGTGGCTGACGTTCTTCGGCGACGTGATCATGGTCTTCTTCCTGGCGTGGCTGCTCGCCTTCATCCTGAGCCCGCTCGCCAACGGCCTGGTTCACCTGTTCCGCGTGCCGCGGGCTCTGGCCGTGGTGATCGTCTACACGCTGCTGATCGTCATCCTGGTCACGGCCGTCCTCCTGATCACCCAGCAGCTGTACACCTCGATCAACAACCTGATCCATGACCCGGCATTCAACGATCCGGAACATCTGCGCAAGATGCTCGACCCGCTGCAAGCGAGACTGAACGATCTCGGCGGCAACCAGATCAGCCTCTACGACCAGGTCAATCAGCTGCTGACGAACCTCAAGAGCGGAGCCAGCGACCTCACCAGGCCGCTGGGCGACATCGCGGTAGCCAGCATCGGCATCTTCGGCAACATGCTCTTCATCTTCTTCCTGTCGCTGTACATGGCCGTCGACCGTGAGCGGATCTCTCGCTTCCTCTTCCGCATCGTCCCGGTGAACTACACGGACGAGGCGCAACTGCTCGAGCACAGCGTTTCCCGCTCATTCGGCGGCTTCCTGCGCGGCGAGGCCCTCATGGGAATCATGTACGGCCTGATTGCCATGGTCGCCAGCGTCCTCTTCGGGCTGCCATACATGCCGGTCGCGGCCGTCTCATCGGGTTTGCTGCAGATGATCCCGTTCTTCGGGCCCTTCGTCTCGTGGACGCCGCCGGTGCTCATGGCCATCTTCCTCAAGCCGGATGCCGCGTTGCCCGTCCTGATCATCATGGTCGTGGGCTGGTTCGTGCTGATGAACATCGTCCAACCACGGCTCATGGCCGAGGCGGTAGGCCTCCACCCGGTGGTCGTCCTGGGCTCGGTCATGATCGGGTCCAAGATCGACGGCATCCCGGGCGCGATCTTCGCAGTCCCGATTGCGGCGGTTATCGCCTCGTTCTTCTTCTACTATCTGGGACGCAACCGTGACATCGCGTCCGTGGCCCTACGCGCCGCCAAACGCTTGGAGGAACGCGAGGGGCATCCAATCAGAGTGCCGCGCCTGCCGCAAGCGGGCGTCGACGAGGACGTCGACGAGACCATCCCTCCCGTCGTTGCGACCACCGTCCGTCGCCGCGCTCGCCCGGCCACAGCGGCGACATCGCAAGCCCGGCGGAAGGCAGCCCCACCCGACCAATCGCCCGAGGCCGCCCCGTAGTCAGACGGGCCCCGCCTCGATCGCCCGGATCAGGCCCGGAACCGGGTCAGGAGACCTTGCCGACCCGGTGCAGATTGGCCTTCGCGAAGCTGGTGAAGGCCGCCTGGCTGATGTTCGTGCCGCTGGCCGTGTAGGCCTGGGCAGTGCCCGGATTGACGTAGATGGCGAAGCCGCCACCTGCCAGGGTGTAGAGCTTGCCCGCCTGATCGCCGAAGCTGGCCGCGCCGCCGGCGGTTCCGGGCGAGCAGGAGGTCGTGCAGTAGGCCCCTTCCTGAATCATGATCTGGGCGCCGCTGTTGTTCTTGTAGGTGGCCCAGACCCAGCCGGCGTTCGGCGTCTTGTAGTTGAGCTCAGAGCCGGTGAAGAACCAGCCCGAGGGCACGACCGCACAGTAGACAGGGAAGGTCAGATGGTTAACGGCCTCGGTCCAGAAGGCCACTCCATCGGCGGGCTTGTTCGGATCGGCCGAGCAGGCCCCTGGGCCAACAGTGGGTCCCAGCGTAGGCGTGGGAGCCGGCGTGGGAGTGACCGCGGGAGCGGTGCTGCCGCTCGGCGCCGGGGTCGGTGTGGGCGCAGGCGTCGGGGTGGCCGCAGGGGTCGGGGTCGGGGTCGCGACCGGCGTCGGTGCCTCGGTGGGGGCCGGAGTGGGGGTTGTGTAGATAATGATGTTGGTGGGCGCCGCGCTGCCGCAGGCTGCCGCAACGAGAGAGAGGGCCATCGCTGCGGCGAGGGTGGATGGGAAGCGCAGACGTCGGGAATTCACGGGCAGTCCTCGGTGATTCACGTTCTCCCCCAGTCTCGAGATACCGGCGCCGAGAGGGGTTGGAAGTCCTCCCCCGGAACGCCTGTTCGGATCTTGCCGGGCGTCAGGCAGGGACAGCCGGCTGTGCGGTGAAGATGGATACCTGGGCGCTGTCCGGAAGCATCACGCCCAGGATCTTCTGCAGAGTGAGGACGTGGACGCAGGATCCCCAGCTCTCGAAGAAGTGGCAAGTGCAATGCCAGGCTTCGCCGTCGAGTCGAACCGTGTGAGTGTCGTTGTCGCCTTTGAACGTGACCGCGAGTTGTTCGAACGAGATCCGATCCAACTCGCGGGCGTAGCGGTTCGCCTTCTCGACCTTCCCAATGAGAGAGCTGTGCATCGCCAAGACCCTCCGTCGCCCTGCCTGCCCCGAAGAGGTCGCCATCCGGCCGCGTGGTCGTGGCCTTCGGCCCCAGGCCCCCACTGTACAGCTGCGAGCCAAGTAGGGTCGCCCGGCCGGGCCGCCCCGCGAGACAGCGCGGTGGCAGGGCAGGTTGCGATTTGGGTCGGTCGCCGGAATCGCTTACGCGTCGCGGACGATCTTCTCCCCAACAGCCAGATTCGCGTCCACGGCGGCGGGTGAAACGGCCTCCGTGTAGACCCGGACCAGCGGCTCCGTGCCGCTGAATCGAACGAGCAGCCACGATCCGTCTGCGGCGAAGAACTTGAAGCCGTCGTTGGTCGAGAGCGACTGCGTCCGAACCACCGGGCTCCCGGCCAGCTCCGCCGGCGCCTT
>DATEXG010000016.1:0-13456 GCA_035257225.1 Candidatus Limnocylindrales bacterium | reverse complement strand
GCGGCAGGAGCGGTCGGGCCGATCGGGCCGGCAGGAACGGTCGGTGCTGCCGAGGCGGCGAGAGCTGCCTTTGCCACCCGCGGAGAGGGCGAGCCGGGCTCTGCCTTGTCAGAAGGCGATTTCGCCATACTCCGTCTCCTTCGTGTCGCCGGTTCCGGCGGAAGGCGGATCTCTCCGCCGTACGCTCAGCGCGAGCGCCGGGATCACCGCGATCAAGGTTACGATGGCCGCGACCAGGAAGATGCCGACCAGAATCGAGGCCGCCTTGGCGGCCGCCCATTGCTCCAGAGCCTGGGCAACGAGCCCGTCGCTGATCGACCGGTTGCGCAGGTACTCGGGAATGTACTGCTTGTAGGCGTCTCCCGAGCCATAGACCTCATTCGAGATCCGCGTGATCGTCGTCGAGCCGAAGGCCGTGAGGGCGGCCATGCCGATGGCCATGCCGATCATGCGCGCCACGGTCACCGTCGCGGATGCCGCGCCGAACGCCGCCCTGCCGGCCGCCTCCACAGCCGCCGTCGAACGCGGGGTGACCGTCAGCCCGAAGCCGACCCCAAAGACAGCCGCCGAGAGGGCGAATGCGTTCGTCGGCGCGTCCGGGTTCCATGTCGACATCCAGCCCAGTCCGCCGGCGCTCACCACCAGCCCTACCAGGGTCAGTATCCGGAGTGAGATCAGCCGCGCGAGGAAGCCGGACGCAAGAGCTCCGACGGCCATCGCGCCGGCCAGCGCCCCGAGGACCACACGCTGCTCCTCGGGGCCGCCATAGAGGACGCGATCGACGAAGACCGCCCCACCCACGATGGCCGTGGCCATCCCGTAGCCGGTGAGAAGGGAGATGATCGCGGCGGAACTGAATACGCGGTCGGCGAAGAGCCGCGGGTCCAGGAAGGGGTTCCGTGTGCGCAGGCCGTGCCAGATCGCCAGCAGCCCGCAAACCGCGCCTGTCCCGATCAGGCCGCCGACCGCGGCGTCGGTCGGTACGCCGAAGACCTGGTCGCTGTTTCCGATGAGCGTGGTCCCGGCCAGGATGCCGCTGAGACCGAGCGTGAAGAGCACGGCCCCGACCAGGTCGACGCGGGCGGGCACGTGGCGCGTGTCCCAGCCGGCGCTGGCGGCCCAGGCGATCGCAAGGGCGCACAGACCTATCGGGACGTTGACGTAGAAGACCCATCGCCAGGCCGGCGCGATAGTTGTGACGAGCGGGCCGCCGGAGACACCCATGTTCGCCAGGGCGGTCTCCGGATGGACGGTCTCCAGCACGGCGGCACCGACGAACGGCCCGGCGGCCATGCCCAGGAATGTGAGCGCGCCGATGACGCCCAGAGCACGTGGCCGCGCCGCTCCTTCGAACATGTGCGAGGCGGCGGCGGTGGCGACGGGGATGATCGCGCCGCCGCCGAGCGCCTGGACTAGCCGCGCGGCGATGAGCTGGTCCAGACTCTGGGCGAGCCCGGCCAGCAGCGACCCAAGGGTGAAGACCGCGAGCGCCAGGAGGAAGAGCCGGCGCGCCCCCCACAGATCCGTCAGACGGCCGGCGAGCGGCATCGTAATCACGTAGAACAGCAGGTAGCCGTTGATGATCCAGGAGGCCTTTCGCAGGTCCGTCCAGTCGGCCAGAGTGGTCAGGATCTGAGGCAGGGCAACGGCCGTGACCATGAGCTCGAGGCCGGCCAGGAATACGCCGACCCCGAGAACCCCCAGCATCAGGTACGAGTCGCGTGGGCGCATGGGCCTGAGTGTATGCGCCACGGACGACCGCTGCGGACTGCCCGGTTGGCGACCGGCGGGCTCCCGCGCGACCCAGGCGCCACTCCTCGCGCCACTCCCCGCGCCACTCCCCGCGCCGGGCGATCGTCCCTCCGCCACTCGGAAGCTACGGAGCCTAGTATTCGCACCACGCCCCAACCAGAGCCTCGGGCGTGTCGCAGAGGAAGTCAATGAGTCGAGGAACCCGGCTGAGTCGCTTTCCGCTGGCGCTGCTGGTCGTCGCAGCCATCGCCGTCGCGGGCTGCAGCTCAGGTGCGTCGCCAACAGACAACCGCTGTGACAAGTGGTGCGGCAACGGTTCGGCCACCGTGACCTTCGGCGGCGCGACGGAGAAGCTCTCCGGCGGTGGCTGCGTGGACGGCGGCATTGCGGGGATCGACGCCCGATTTGGCGATTGGCTGGGCATCACCGGCGTCAGCGGCTACCTGATGCTGGTCGTCTATCGCCCCGGCCCTTCGATGCCAACGACCGCGCCCACGACCCTGACGTCCGGCTCTCCGAACGATACGTCCGGCTTCCCGAACGATTCGGCACTCGCCGAGCCCGAGGTGGTTGGCAGCGTGAACGGCCAGCCCTTCATCCTCGGGGCCGACGCGGTCGTCTCCATCACACCCGACGACACCGGCTCCTTCTCCGGCACGGATGTCAACGGCCTCGGTCTGGCGAGCGGAACCTTCAGCTGCCGCTGATCGGACTCAGCTGCAGTGGGCTTCAATCTGCCTGGCCGAACCTTTGCCCCGCCCTTGACACGCCCCGTTCGCCGCCTTAGCATCAACCAGCCTTTATATAAAGGCTCGTTTGTAGACGGCACGACGCCCGCGCTATTGAGGTCGTCGGTCCGGACCGACGACGACTCGCCAAGAGGCCATCGCCATCGTGCCCTCCCCAGCGCACATCCGCTCGACCGTTGCCGCAATCGTCGATCAGCCTGACGACCTTCGGGAGCTTCGAGTCTTCCACAAGGCTCTGGCGGACGTGAACCGCCTCCGGATCGTTCGGCGACTCGCCGAGGGCCCGGCCACGGTCGGTGATCTGATCGACACCGTTGGGCTCAGCCAGCCCCTCGTCTCCTGGCACGTTTCGCGTCTGCGGGCCGCCGGCATCGTCCGGTCGCGCCGGAGCGGCCGCGAGACATTGTGCGAGTTGCAGCCGGACATCTTCGATACCACGGCCGAGCGGCAGCGCCTCCTTTTGGGCATGCCGGTCGAGCACGCCCGCCCGGCCGAGGCCAACTGAGCCATGGGCGACCAGTCGTTCGTCTCTTCCGCGACCCGGGCTCGGATCCGCGGCGCCGTCACCCCGATCGCGCTCGGCGCCGGCAGGCTCGGCCTGACGCCCAACGCCCTGACGGTCATCGGCTTCGGCATCTCCGCCGTCGCCGCCGCCACCGCGGCCGCTCAGCTCTGGCTCGCCGCGGCCATCCTCGTCATCTTCGGCGGCTCGTTCGACATGCTGGACGGCGGGCTCGCCCGCGCCCAGAACCGCGTGACCCGCTTCGGGGCCTTCCTCGACTCCACCCTGGATCGCTGGGGCGAAGGGGTCGTCTACATCGGGATCGTCGCCGGGGCCTCGGCCGCCGGCTTCGTGGCCGGGGCGGTCCTGGCCGCCGCCGCGGCAGTATCGAGCTTCCAGGTCAGCTACACCCGGGCCAAGGCCGAGAGTCTGGGGTTGCACGGCGAGGTGGGCATCGCTCCCCGTGCCGAGCGCCTCGTTCTCCTGACCGCCGGGCTGGTCGCGGCGGGCCTGGACGGCGGCGTCGCCTCAGGAGCCCGCGGCCAGCTGTGGCTGTCGGCGGCGCTCGGCATCGTCTTCGTCACGGCCAGCATCACGGCAATTCAACGCACCTGGCACGTTCGTACGCAGCTTCGCAAAGAGGAGCAAGGAGCAAAGTGAGCGAGAAGATCAGCAGCGACGCCGCGAACGTCACGGCGCCCGTCACAAGCGGCAACGGCCGCAAACCCTCCGGAGACCACAAGGTCCGCGTCGCCATCGTGGGCGTCGGCAACTGCGCCAGCAGCCTGGTCCAAGGCCGCTACTACTACGAGAACGCCTCGGAGACCGACTTCATCCCCGGCCTTATGCACGTCAACCTGGGCGGCTACCACATCCGCGACATCGAGTTCGTGGCCGCCTTCGATATCGACAAGAACAAGGTCGGCAAGGACCTCTCCGAGGCCATCTACACCAAGCCGAACAACACGTTCGTCTTCCACAAGGTCCCGCACCTCGGCGTCAAGGTCGACCGCGGCATGACCCACGACGGCCTCGGCAAGTACCTCAGCCAGATCATCGAGAAGGCGCCCGGGCCCACGGCCGACGTGGTCGGGATCCTCAAGGAGCGCAAGGTCGACGTCCTGCTCAACTACCTGCCCGTCGGCTCGGAAGAGGCGACCAAGTGGTACGTGGAGCAGGCCCTGCAGGCCGGCGTCGGCGTGGTCAACTGCATCCCGGTCTTCATCGCCCGTGAGCCCTACTGGCAGCGCCGGTTCGCCGAGCGCGGCCTTCCGGTGATCGGCGACGACATCAAGAGCCAGGTCGGCGCGACCATCAGCCACCGCGTCATGACCCGCCTCTTCATGGATCGCGGCGTCCGCCTCGATCGCACCTACCAGCTCAACTTCGGCGGCAATACGGACTTCCTCAACATGCTCGAGCGCGAGCGCCTCGAGTCCAAGAAGATCTCCAAGACCAACGCCGTCACGTCGATGCTGGACTACGACCTCGATCCGGACAACGTTCACGTCGGCCCGAGCGACTATGTGCCGTGGCTGCTCGACCGCAAGTACTGCTACATCGTCATGGAGGGGACGACCTTCGGTGACGTCCCGCTCAAGGCCGAGCTCAAGCTCGAAGTGTGGGACAGCCCCAACAGCGCCGGCGTTGTGATCGACTCGCTCCGCTGCCTGAAGCTGGGCCTGGACCGCGGCCTCAAGGGCGCGCTCGTGGCGCCGTGCGCCTACTTCAAGAAGTCCCCGCCGATCCAGATGCACGATGACATCGCCTACAACCGCGTTCAGGCGTTCATTCGCGGTGAGGACAACGAGACCCTCGTCGGCACCGAGACGCTGCCCAAGAAGGTCAAGAAGAATGCCCCGGCTCGCGGCGGCAAGGCGGCGGCTTCGCAGCCGGCGGCCGTCGAGGCCGAGTGACGCAGGACCGCGTGGACGGCAACGGGGCGAGGCAGTCGGGGTCCGGCAGGACGGAAGGCAACGGGGCCACCAAGACTTTCGAGGCTCCGCATCGCCTCAAGAAGGAGACCTTCCGGACTCACCTAACCGGCCTGACGCTGCTCAGTTTCTGGCGGACCTCGTCGTGGGTCCTGGGCCACCTCCCGGCGGGCCCGGTGTACCGAATCGGCGGCTGGCTCGCCATGATCGGCTACGCCGCCAGCCCCACCCGGCGCCGCTGGCTGCGGGCCAACTTCGGACACGTCCTGGGCGTGTCGCCGAGCTCCCGGGAGGCCGGCCATATGGCCAGGGCCGCCTACCGCAACTACGCCCGATACATCATGGAGCTGATGCGGCTGCCCTGGTTCAAGAAGGAGCAGGTCGATCGGCTCCTCGAGGTCAGCAGCCTCGATCGGTTCCTCGAGTACTACCAGGAATCCAAAGGCCTGGTTCTGGTGGCCGCTCATCTGGGTAACAACGAGGCGGCCGCGGCCGGTTTCGCCAAGCACGGTCTCGAGATCAACGTGGTCGGCGACGACTCGGCCTACCGCGAGCTATACGAGCTGTTCGAGCGCCAGCGAACGAACTGGGGCGTCAAGATGATCTCCTGGCGCAACCTCCGCGGCGTCTACGGGGCGCTCCGTCGCCAAGAAGGCCTTGTGCTGCTCGTGGACTGGGGCTATCGAGCGGACGGAATCCCGGTCAAGATGTTCGGCGCCTGGACCACTCTCCCGGCCGGCCCCGCTCTGCTCGCGGCGAAACACGGATCCGCCATCGTGCCCTTCTCGATCAACCGTCAACCCGACGGCACCTTCAGGGCGGCCGCCGACGAGCCGATCTACGTCGCGTCGAACTCCCCGGCCGACCTGGCCATCGCGACGCAGCAGATCGCGACCGCGCTCGAGAGGCACATCTCCCCGGCGCCGGAACAGTGGTACATCTTCAAGCCGATCTGGCCCGAGTCGGCCGAGGAGGTAGCGCAGCTGGAAGCTCGGAACCGAGCGGCGATGGCGAACGACGCCAAGGGCGCGGCTCCGAACGCGGCTGCGGCCGGACCGGCCTCGGCGGCCCCAGCGACTACCCGCCGGCTCGCGGGAGGCGGCTCCGAAGGCGATCCGGCCCAGCCCGTGGAGCCGTGAGTCGCGAGGCCTCCCCTCGAATCGACCGGCGGCCCACACGTCGGACCGGCCTGCTCCGACGCCTGTCCGACTCGCTTGTCGCCACCTTCGTGATCGCCGGCGGGAAGTTGATCTGTCGCCTGCCGGAGGGTCCATTGTGGCGACTTGGGAACCTGGCCGGGACGATCGAGTACCGGGCCTCGCCGTCGCGCCGTGACCACGCCCGCCGCAACCTCCGTCGCATCCTGGAGTGGATGGCAGCCAACGGCAAGGGAGCGGAAGAGTACCGCCGGGCAGCGACCGATCCGAAGGCCCTCGAGGCGCTCGTGCGTTCGGCTTTTCGCCACCACGCCCACTACTACCTGGAGCTGGCCTGGGCTCCGCGATTCGATGCCCGCTTCGTGACGGAGCGACTCTTCATCGAGACGCCGCGCGAGGTCGAAGAGTGGATGACCGAGCGCCGCGCTCTGATCCTGATCGGGATGCATTTCGGAGCCATCGAGCTGCCCGGCCTCTACGCGGTGCACCGCCTGGGCTCGATCGTGTCGCCGATGGAGACGATCGAGAACGCTCGAGTCCAGCGTTATCTCTTCTCGACCAGGGCCACAATCGGAGTGCACATCGTCACGCTCGAGGAAGCGGGCCTCGAGTTGCTGGCGGCAATTCGCCGGAATGAGCCCGTCGGCCTGGTCGCGGATCGAGACCTCGGCGGTGGCGGCCTGGATGTCGAGCTCTTCGGAGCCATGACCAAGATCCCCGCCGGACCGGCGTTCCTCGCGGTCGAGACGGGCGCTCCGGCGTACGTAGCCGCTGTGCGACGGGCCGGTCCCGGCCGCTATCGTGGCAGCCTGCGGCAGGTCCCCATCCCGGAGGGGGCCAACCGGCGAGAAAGAATCCGAGCTATGGCGCGCGATGAAGCGCGGCTCTTCGAAGAACTCATCCTGGTAGCGCCCGAGCAATGGCTGGCGCTCTTCCACCCGATCTGGCCCGATCTGGAGCAGGCGCAAATGCGTGACGACGGCAAGACGGCGTGAATCCCGGCGATGGGCTCCGAATGGGCCAGGCCGACATGCACATCCATTCGATCGCCTCGGATGGCACGGCCTCGGCGGTCCAGATCCTCGAGTTCGCGGAGTGCCACACCTCTCTCGACGTCATCGCCATCAGTGACCACGAGCGCATCGAGGCGGCGATAGAGTGCCAGCGCCTCGCGACAGAACGCCGCGGCCGAGTGGAGGTGGTCGTGGGTGAGGAAGTCACCACCCGAAACGGGCACGTGCTGGGCCTCTTCCTGCAGCACCGGATCAGGCGTCACCAGCGCGCCGAGATCACCGTCGCCGAGATCCACGAACAGGGCGGGCTGGCCATCGTTCCGCATCCGTTCTCGGCTTTCAGTCTGGGCATGCGCAGGAACGCCATCATGCGCATCCACCACTCGACCGATCCGCTCGTCTACTGGGACGCGCTCGAGGGCTTCAACCCCTCCACGGCGGGACGCTACGGGCGAGCCGCGACCGCCCGTCTCGCCGCCGAGCTGGGGCTGCCCCTGGTGGGCAACAGCGACGGACACACCCTCGATACCATCGGCGACGGCCGAACTCACTTCCCGGGTTCCAGCGCGGAGGACTACAGACGGGCGATTCGGGACGGCATGACGACCGGCAGCTGCGTTGACTGGGGCCTGGTGCGCGAGGCCTTCATCTACTCCCGTCAGGTCCGCAAGCAGGCCCGCGACGTTGTCCGCTGGGGCCGGCGCAACGTGCTGCGGGATGGCACACCGCGCGACCTGGGCGTGCCGATCGACCAACTTCGTTTGCAGTGGGAGCGCGAGGCGGACGGCGACGCCGGACGCCACGGCCCGCGGACGATGGCTGCCGCCGAGCGACGCGAGGCAGGGGAACCACCAGCGTGAAGATCGGCCTCGTCACGCCCTACGTCTACCCGATTCCCGGGGGCGTCAACGAGCACGTCCGCTTCCTCTATGAGAATCTCCGGCTGCGCGGCCACGACGTCCGCATCCTGACCAGCAGCCACGGCCTGCAGCGCTCGTCCGAGGGCGACATCATCCGGATCGGCAAGGGTTTCAGCGTGCCGAGCAACGGCTCGGTGGGCACGATCACGCTCTCGCCCCGGTACGTGTCGCAGGTCAACGCGGTTCTGGCCAGGGAGCGGTTCGACCTCCTCCACTTCCACGAGCCGTTCGTGCCGTTCCTGTCGTTGGTCGTGCTGCATCAGTCGACGAGCGTGAACGTTGCCACGTTCCACGCGTACGCCGGCTTCTCCCCGGCCATGGAGCTTGGCAAGCGGACGCTGCAAAGCTACGCAAGCCGCCTCCACGGCAGAATCGCGGTCAGCGCGGCGGCCCGTCATTTTGTGGACCGCTTCTTCCCGGGCGACTACAAGGTGATCCCAAACGGTGTCGACATGGGCCGATTCCGGCGCGCCGTGCCGATCGCCCGCTGGCAGGATGGCACGCCCAACGTCCTTTTCGTGGGCCGTCTCGAAGATCGGAAAGGTCTGCCCAACCTGCTCAAGGCCTTCCGGCTGATGCGCAAGAACGGCATCGAATGCCGGCTCCTGGTCGTCGGATCCGGACCGCAGGAGCGCGAGGCCCGCCGCTATGTGATGACCCGCGGGCTTCAGAACGTCGAGTTCCTGGGACGGGTCAGTGACCACGAGAAGGCTCAGCTCTTCCGGACGGCCGACGTGTTCGTGTCGCCGGCCACGGGACGTGAGTCTTTCGGGATTGTCCTTCTGGAGGCTATGGCCGCCGGCGTGCCGATCGTCTGCAGCGACATCCACGGCTACAAGGGCGTGGTCCAGCGGGGCAGGCAGGCAATCCTCACGCCGCCTCACGACACCAAGGCCCTGTGTGCCGGGATCACCGAGCTCCTCGCCAGCCCAGAGCTACGGGCGCGGATGGGCGCCAGCGGCCAGCAACGCGCCGAGCAGTTCAGCTGGGAACGCGTCACCGCCAAAGTCGAGGACTACTACGGGTTCGTGATCCGACGCCTCGAGGCCCAGGGCCAGCTTCCGCCCGGCTTCGCGGCGAAGGTTCCGGCCGCTATCCACCCGAGCGGCCAGGAACAGCTGTCGGAGACGGAGCGGTCCTGAGCGGGGCTCAGGCGGTGGGCGGCGGCCCCGAGGATTCGCTCGACCTGTCGGCGGCGGCTTCGCCGGACTCGTCGGTGGCCGCCGCGCCGGCGGTCAGTTCGGCGGCGCCACTCCCAGGCCGCCCGGCTCGCCGGTAACCCAGGACCACGCGCCGTTCCCACGCCGCCCAGCCGGCGATGCCGGCCACTGCCAGGGCCAGGGCCGTGTACGAGAGACTGGTAGCGTCGACGAGCTTGATGGAGACGGCCTGTTGCAGGTTCACGGAGAACTGGAAACCGTACAGCCAAGTCGGCAGCAGGCCGTTGTATATGCCCATGATCGCATTCGGCATCGGCAGAGCCGACAGATTCGGGTAGAGCGCAACGAAGGCCACTACCGCCACGGAACAGACGCCCAGTACGAACCGCCGCGGGTTCCGGGCGTTCAGGGCAATCGCCGCGAGCACGGCCAGGATGGGCAGCAATACCAGAATGATCAGGTCGGATGGGAGCGCTGCCTCGAAAAGCGTGTCCTGGGGCGCGTTCTGACCCAGCCACAACAGCAGTACCCCGGCGATCGCGACCGGCACCAGGAGCTGCAGAGCCCAGGCCCGGTCTTCCTCGCCCCGAGCTTGACGCCGCTCCAGGCGCAGCAACACGAGGGCGAGCACAGCCAGAGCGGCCACGAGGACGACACCGATCAGGAAGATCCGAATATCGATGCGGACGTCGCCCGTGCTGGTTCCGCACGCGGTATTGCCGAAGTAGTCGGAGGTCGATACGCGGGCCAAGCCGCACAGAGGCGATTTCAGCGCCCAGACCGCGGTCGGGAAGAGCAGCGCGACGGCCGCGGCGACCCGCGCCAGCAGCCAAGTCCGGCGCGAGGGGCCGTGCCACAGCTCCGCCAGGAAGTAGGCCAGCGCTAACAGGAAAAACGGCAGGGCGGTGTAGAAGTGGTATTGGAACGATGCCCGATCTATCCGGGCCCAGGAAAGCCACTGCCAGAGGAAGGCGACCGCGATCAGGGTCAGGCCCAGGCTTCGTCTCTTGAACGCCTGCCAGAAGAGGAAGGCCATGGCGAATATCGCCATCCACCACAGAGCCGGATTGCCCCCGTCGTAGATCATCGAGCCCTGGTCGTTGGCGTAGCCGATGCTCTCGAACCAGACCGGCTTGAGGTCCATCGGCCATGCCCACCACGGTGACGAAGCGGCATGCGAGGCCCGCAGGTCGTTGTGGTAGTTGTACATGCTGATGGTCAGGTCCCACAGAGTCTGGCCGGTGTGCCCGGCCGGCAGGGCCTGATCGCAAACACCTGTCGTGGCGTCGGTGTGGAGACACGCGATCACGGGCAGTTGGCCGGTGTCGGTCGTTTGCGGCTGCCATGGCATGGCCCAGGGGATGTACATGACGATGTAGACCACGAACGGCAGGACGAGCACGCACAGGCTCATCCAGAGCGCGGGGAGACCCCAGCCCGAACCCAGCCTCAACCAGCCCGTTGGGGCCGGGGCGGGCGGCTCCGCGAACGACGCGGGATCGTCAGGACTCGGCGGAATGGCGAGCGGCCCGAAGCCCATCCGGCCTCCGACCCAGAACGCCATCGCAGCTCCGATGCCGGCGGCCATGCCGGCGGCGCCGATCTCTATCAGCAAGCCGGAGGACCGGGCCACCCCCAGGATGCCGGCCAGGAGCCCGATGCCGACCGGAGTAGCGATCGCGAAGACCAGTTCCTCTCGCGTCCAAGCGATCGGGTGGTAGGCGTTTGCGGCGGCTGCCACCATCGTGACGGCGAGCATGATGATGAAGAACGTGTAGTTGGGAGCACCGTTCTGGACTGCACCGGGCGACATGACCAGAGCTGCGCCGAGCGCGAGGGCCGCGATGAGAGTCGTACCCACACCTATGAGGACCTTGTCAGGCGTCGTGCGCGCCGAAAGGGCCCAGATCGCCCCGCCCACGACGACGGCCATCCCCAGGAGCAGCAGCAGGATCACAGCGCCGGGGTTGCCAGTGTTGGGCTCGGTGATCATCTCGCCAATGGCCTTCCAGCCCAGGATGCCCGTACCGGCCGCTAATCCCAGGATCACGATTACGCGGCCCAGGGCGGACCGGATCAGGATCAGGACCCCGATGCTGGCGATGGCGTACAGCCCCACCCACTTCGAGGCCAGGGCGAGGCCAAGGACGACCCCCAGCAGCGGCATACCCAGCCAGAAGGCGAAGCGGCTCTTCCAGACTCTCAGCCAGATCAGGGCGAAGAGCAGATATGCCAGTAACAGGAAACCGCCCACGTACGTGTCGTTCATGGCGATGCGGGATTGGGCGAAGAGCATCCCGTCGACGAGCGAGAAGAGGGCGACCAGCAGGCCGACGCTTCTACGCCGGAAGAGAATTCGGGCAAGCAGGTAGAGGCAGACCGCCATCAGGGCGCCGAAGACGACCCCCAAGATGCGCCAGGAGAAGGCGAACTGGCCGACGTCGACAGCTGCCACCGATCCGTTGGGCGAGAACGCGAGCAGCTGCTCGCGGTCCGAGTCGGGCAGCTGCGGGCTCGAGTCGAGTCCAATTGCGACCGGCTGGAACGGCAGGCGCGCGTCCGAAAAGACGGCGTTGCCGTTCGATTCGATTGCGTAGACAGTCCAGCCCTGGCCGTCCGGAGTCCGCCCCAGAACCTGGACGATCTTGGTCGCGTTGTCGAAGACGACCTTGCTGACCGACCCGGGCATCTTGCGCAGCGGCTGATTCGTGTCCTTGGTAACCGAGCCTGTGCCGCCGGTGGTATCGGTCTTGATCAGGACGAGCGAGTCGCCGGCCGCAACGTACGAGTCCTGGTTCTGACTCGGATTCATGGCGATCGAGGTGGCCGGCTGGTTGGTATGCACAGTCGAGGTCAGAATCAGATGGCGGCCATCCAGTACTCCAATCCCATCGGCGTAGGCGACCAGCACCTGCGGATCGGAGCTGGAGACGGAGAAACCGGGTAGCTTGCCCTGCCCCACGAGATCCTGCACGGCGGTCACTTGGTCGGAGCTGAGGGGGCCCAGATTGAGCGCCTGATCGAGGCCCGGTGCGGCCGTGGCGCCGAGGGCCTTCTCGACTATCGAGATGTCCAGGCCGAGAGCGGACGCCAGCTCTTCAGCCTCAGCGGAGGAGCTAGCGGGCGTGGGGGTCGAGGTTGGAGCTGGACTGGACGACGAGGTCGAGGAGGGAGCCGAAGTCCTGATCAGGACCGCCGGCCCCGTTCCCAGGTCGGCGAAGTCGGCCGCGCCGGGTATAACCGCGCGCGCGACTACCACGCCTCCGCTCTGGGTCAGATCGACGGAGGCCATGTTCCCACTGGCATCGGCAGCGAGGATGAGGGGCGGCGTCCCGGCGTAGAGATGGGTGATGGCCAGCCCCGTTTGAACGTCAAGCTGGGTGGCCGGCTTTGCCGTTGCGGCAAGCCCAAGCCTCACGTCGTCGAGCGAGTTGGCGTCGATGCGCCAGATCCGCCCTTCCGTCGTGCCGACGTAGATGACGCCGGTCGTCCCCGGCGTCGACAGGGACGACGCGCCTGGGATCGAGTAGGTCTGGACCAGGGCTCGGCTCTCGAGGTCGTAGACCCGAACCTCGCCCCCCGTCGCGATGAAGACGCGATCGCCGAAGCGCGCGTCCGAGTTCGATCGAGGATCGCTCGGATTGCTGGCATCCGCCAGCGGCGAGACCGGCAGACGCGGCTGGAGGAGGACGTCGGCGACGTCGACTCCGAGTTGGCCGGTCGAGGTGACCTTGTCATCGGAGAAGAGCACGATCCCGCCCGCGATCGCGTACTTGGCGACGTGGGGATGTGTCCACTCATAAATGTCGTGCGGGATGTTGTAGCGCCAATCCTGGAGGAACTCTGTCGCCGTCCGGGCGTGGTAAACCTCGTCGAAGTGCATCTGGAGCGGCTCGTCCAGGCGGTAGACGCGCAGGGAGAGAATGGCCACGGCGAGGGCTACCACGACCCACAGGTCCAGCTTGTCCAGGCGGCCGCGAGGCTCCACGTTCAGCGCGGCAGACCTGTCGGGCATACTCGATGGCTGGAACAAGCGCCTCCAGACGGACATGAGCCAGGCCGGAACCAGGTCCGGCCGGTCGCCTTCGTCGAGATAGTCGCCCTCGATCCAGTTGTCCCCCTCGTCCGTGCTGTCGAGCTGGTCCGTGACGTCGAGCTCGTCCGTGACGTGCGCCTTAAGCGGACCGCCCGACGCATAGCGCGGGCCGGCGCCGGCCGCGATCGTGGCCGCGACCACGCCGCCCGCGGCTGTCTGGCCGGCGGCTCTGC
>DATEXG010000015.1:0-9726 GCA_035257225.1 Candidatus Limnocylindrales bacterium | reverse complement strand
GCGCGGGCGGCGCGCAGGGGGGCGAAGTCAGACGGGCGCGGGTCTCCCCCGGCGCTCAGTCTGGCGGGGTGGTTTGCGGGGAAGCCGGGTCCTACGTAGAATTGGAAAAACCCCGGAGGAGAAGCGCGCGATGGCGAAGTATGTCTTTGTGACCGGAGGCGTCACCTCCTCTCTCGGGAAGGGCATCACCGCTGCCAGCGTCGGGCGGCTCCTCAAAGCCCGCGGCCTGGCCGTCTCCGTCCTGAAGCTCGACCCCTACATCAACGTCGACCCGGGGACGATGTCGCCCTACCAGCACGGCGAGGTCTTCGTCACCGACGATGGCGCCGAGACGGACCTGGACCTGGGCCACTACGAGCGGTTCATCGACGAGAATCTCACCCAGCTCTCCAACGTTACGACCGGGCGCATCTACCAGGCCGTGATCGGCAAGGAGCGCCGCGGCGACTACCTCGGCGGCACGGTCCAGGTCATTCCCCACATCACCAACGAGATCAAGGAGCGGATCCAGCAGGTGGCCCGCGACGGCCGCGCCGACGTGGTCATCGTCGAGGTGGGGGGAACCGTCGGCGACATCGAGTCGCTGCCTTTCCTGGAGGCGATCCGCCAGATGCGCAAGGATGTCGGCCGCCAGAACGTGGCCTACGTCCACGTCACGCTGCTGCCGGCGCTCATGGCCACGGGCGAGCTCAAGACCAAGCCCACGCAACACTCCGTCAAGGAGCTGCGCGGCATCGGTATCCAGCCGGACGTGATCGTCCTGCGCTCGGATCACCCGGTCAGCCAGGAGATCCGCGACAAGATCGCTCTGTTCACCGATGTCGCCAGCGACGCGGTCATTCCGGCGGAGACAGCCCAGACGATCTACGAGGTCCCGCTCCTGTTCGAGGCGGCGGGCCTTGGGTCGCTCCTGACCCGCGAGCTGGGTCTGGACGAGGTTGCCCGGCAGCCCGACCTTGAGTCCTGGACCGAGCTGGTCGACCTCATTAAGCGACCCAAGCCCACGCTCGAAATCGCGCTCGTCGGCAAGTACATCGAGCTGCCGGACGCCTATCTGTCGGTCACCGAGTCCCTCAAGCATGCCGGTTGGGCCCACGAGGTGGACGTCAAGATCCGCTGGATCGACTCGGAGCTGCTGACCAAGGACAACGTCGAGGAGACTCTGGCCGGCGTCGGTGGCATCGTCGTCCCTGGTGGCTTCGGCCACCGCGGCATCGAGGGCAAGGTCCTTGCGGCCAAGTTCGCTCGCGAGCGTCGCCTGCCCTACCTGGGCCTGTGCCTGGGACTCCAGTGCGCTGTGATCGAGTTCGCGCGCGACGTGCTCGGCACCGAGGATGCCAACTCGACCGAATTCGACATGTTCACCGAGCACCCAGTCATCGATTTCATGCCGGACCAGCGCACGATGCAGGAGAAGGGCGGGACCATGCGACTGGGCTTGTACCCGGCTCGCCTCACGCCCGGCTCGAAGGCGAACGCCGTCTACGGCACCGAGTTGATCTACGAGCGGCACCGCCACCGCTTCGAGGTGAACAACAGCTATCGCCCGCTTCTGGAAGCTGCCGGGATGATCCTGTCAGGGCAGTCGCCGGACGGCCGGCTGGTCGAGATCATCGAGCTACGGGACCATCCCTGGTTCGTGGCCAGCCAGTTCCATCCGGAGTTCCGCAGCCGGCCGGATCGGCCGCATCCGCTATTCGACGGGTTCATCGGTGTAGCGGTTGCGATCTCGCAGGGGCGCGAGCCGGAGCTTCGGCCAGCGACACGCCAACCGATGGTGCCGGCGGGGCTGCTCCCGACGGGAGCGCCCGAAGCCTGACTCGGGCATCGCGGGATAGTCTGCGGCGGGCCGACGATCGCAGGCGTCCAGTCGACCCTGAAGAGGGTGCCCGGCCGAGAGCCCGGATCTCGTTCGGCGCGTTTCTCCTGGAATCCCACCCTTGGCGAACCGTCTGCCGCCCTCACACGTCTTGGCTAGTAGAAGACAAACGCAGGCAAGACGACGCGGGTGAGGTCGATCGGCGCGGGGGTAACGGCGCCGGTTGAGGCGGCGACCTCACCGCGTCGATCGAGGAGAGGTCCGGCCGAGCGACTGCAAGGCCCGGCGGGGGTTCGATCGGTCCCAATGGTACGATCCAGCTGCGGACCGGGAGCGCGGGCTCGATCCGGCAGCGTGAGCCCGTCCCCGCGACAACAGGAGCTGCCAGATGAAGATATTCCTCGACACCGCCGAGATCGAAGAGATCCGTACCGCCGCCCGATGGGGCATCCTCGACGGGGTCACGACCAACCCGAGTCTCTACGCCAAAGTCGGCGGCTCCTACGACTCGGTCCTTGTGGAGATCTGCAAGCTCACCTCCGGTCCCGTGTCGGCAGAAGTGATCGCCGACGATGTTGAGGGGATGCTCGAAGAGGGCCGCCACTTCGCCAAGCTCGCTCCGAACATCGTTGTCAAGGTGGCCATGAGCGAGAACGGCCTGGAGGCCATCGCCCGCTTCGCCGACGAGGGGATCAAGACCAACTGCACGCTCGTCTTCAGCACGAACCAGGGACTTCTCGCCGCCAAGGCGGGAGCGAGTCTGGTCTCGCCTTTCGTGGGCCGTCTCGACGACATCAACCAGGACGGCATGACGGTCGTTCGCGAGCTGGCCGAGATCTTCTCGCTGTACGACATCGAGACCGAGGTCCTCGCGGCTTCGATCCGCAACCCGCTGCACGTGACCCAGGCGGCCCTGGCTGGTGCCCACATCGCCACGCTGCCGTTCAAGGTCCTGCAGCAGATGGTTCACCATCCGCTGACGGACAAGGGAATCATCCAGTTCAAGAAGGACTGGGAAACGGCGCGCAAGAGCGGTGCCGGGAAGGGCGCCTAGCCGCCCGCCGGTCACCAGCCGGCGTCGAGATGGCATGCTGCCGATGACCAAACCGGGCGATCGGACCGCCGATTCCGAGGCCGGGGCGAAGAGTCGCATGGACGCGCTGCCGCCCGAGGTGTTGATCCTGACGGCGGCGCTGTCCGTGCAGTGCGGAGCCGGTCTCGCCACCTCTTTGCTGCGGGAGTTCGGGCCGCTCCCCGTCGTCACGATGCGCATCGTCTTTGGAGCGATGCTGCTGCTCGCCTTTCAGCCGGTCAGGCTACGCGGCGCGACGCGCCTCGCCCTGGGGAGCTGCCTCGCCCTGGGCGTGATCCTGGCGGTAATGAACTCGGTCTTCTACGTGGCCCTGTCGCGCATCCCACTCGGCGTGGCCGTCACGATCGAGTTCTGGGGCCCACTGACGGTGGCCGTTCTGGGCTCTCGCCGCTGGCTCGATCTGGTCTGGGTCGTCCTGGCAGCCGCGGGCATCTACACCCTGGCCGGTGGCCGCCTGCAGGCCGATGACGCGATCGGAGTGGTGGCGGTCTTCGTTGCGGGATTCTGCTGGGCGCTCTACATCGTGGTCGGCAGGAAGGTAGCGGGCTACTGGCCGGACGGGCGCGGGCTCACACTGGCGATGGTCGTGGCCGGGCTGCTCGTCATGCCTGTGACTCTTGCGCTTTCCGACGTGCGGCCTCTTTTGGTTGCACCGCTCGCCCTGGTAGGGGGCGTGGTCGTAGCGCTATTCAGCAGCGCCATCCCGTACACGATGGAGATCGCCGCGTTGCGACGCCTGCCGGCGGCCACGTTCGGGGTGTTGATGAGTCTCGAGCCGGCGATCGCGGCGCTGGTAGGTTTCGTGATTCTGGGGCAGGTGCTCCACGTCACGGATCTGGTGGCGATCGGCTGCGTCGCTCTGGCGAGCGCGGGCGCCAGCCTGACGGCTCGGCGATTGCCGGTGGCCGTTGGGGAGCTCGAGTCCGAGTGAGCTAGCGCCGGTAAGTCGGCCGAGAGCGATAGCTCGTGTGCAGCAGCTGCTCGGACTTCTCGCCCAGCGGCTCGCCCAGGAAGTCGTCGTACAGCTTCTGCACGTATGGGTTCTCGTGGGCGCAGCGCCACAGCCCGGCCTGGTCGTCCTGGTACAGACCTGCGGCGCGCTTGGCCCGCAACCCGTCCGTGACGCCGTAAGGCTGGCCGCCGCCGCCGACGCAGCCGCCGGGGCAGGCCATGACCTCGATGAAGTGGTACGCCGGCGGCTCGCCGGCGTCGCGCGCGGCTCGAACCCGGTTCAACACCGTCTCGACATTGCCCAGGCCGTGGGCGACCGCGAAACGGACCTCGTGGCCATCGATGATGGTGCTGCCTTCCTTGACACCGTCGAGCCCGCGGGTCGCCTGGAAGTCGATGCGGGGCGGATTGGCTCCGGTCATGAGGTAGTAGGAGGTCCGCAGCGCGGCTTCCATCACGCCACCGGTGGTGCCGAAGATCGTGCCCGCGCCGGTATACGCGCCGAGGAGGTGATCGGGCTGCTCTTCCTTCACGGCCGGGAAGTTGATGCCCGACTGCTTGATCATGCGGGCCAGCTCGCGCGTGGTCAGCGAGACGTCCACGTCCCAGAAGCCGGACGAGGCCATCTCCTTGCTGCGGATGATCTCGAACTTCTTGGCCGTGCAGGGCATGACCGAGACGACGAAGACCTTGGCGGGGTCGAGGCCCATCTTCTCGGCGTAGTAGGTCTTGGCCAGGGCCCCGACCATCGCCTGGGGCGATTTGCAGGACGAGAAGTGGGGGATCATGTCCTCGTGGAACTTCTCCATGAAGTCCACCCACGAGGGACAGCATGTCGTGATCAGCGGCAGCACGGACTTGGCGTTCGTGAACCGCTCCACGAACTCGTGAGCCTCTTCCATGATCGTCAGGTCGGCGCCGAAGTTCGTGTCGAAGACGGCATCGAAGCCCATACGTCGAAGGGCGGCGTATGTCTTGCCGGTCAGGTTGGTGCCGATCGGGAACCCGAAGGCCTCGCCGATGGCGACCCGGACCGCCGGGGCGAGCTGGGCCACGCAGAAGGTGTCCGGATCGAGGAGGTTGTCCCAGACCTCTTGCGTGTTGTCGTACTCGACGATGGCTCCGGTGGGGCAGTGCGCCGAGCACTGACCGCAGCGCACGCACGGGGAGTCGGCCAGATGGATGTCGCCTGCCGGCGCGATGCGCGTGTCGAAGCCGCGCTGCAGGAAGCTGAGGGCCCAGACGTCCTGGATCTGCTGGCAGACCTGGATGCAGCGGCCGCAGGTTATGCATTTGCGCGGGTCCAGGACGACGGCCTTGGTGGTGTCATCGATGGGCAAGTCCGGAACGATGCTGTCGAGGGAGATCTCGCGCAGACCGAAATCGGCGGCCAGAGTCTGCAGCTCGCAGTTCTGGTTTCGGCCACAGGTAAGGCACTCGTTCGGGTGCTTGGACAGGATCATTTCGATCACGGTCTGGCGGACCTGGATGATCTCCGGGTTCTCGGTGGTGATCTCCATCTCCTGCTCGACCGGCGTGCAGCAGGCGCGCAGCATCTTGGAGGAGCCTGCGACCCGGACGATGCACATGCCGCAGGCCGCCGTTGCATCCAGATCTGGATGCTTGCACAGGGTCGGGATATGGACCGAGACCTGGCGCGCCGCGTCGAGGATGGTGGTACCGGCCCGGACCTCCACGGGGAGGCCGTTGATCGTGGCTTGGATCTTGTCTGTCAAGGTTTGCATGCCCGGCTCAGTTCCTGCCCATGATCAGCCGACCCCGGAACTCGGGTTCGAAGTAGCGCAAAGCCGAAAGGACTGGACTGGGGGCGCCCTGCCCGAGACCGCAAAGGGATGCCTTCTGCATCGCGTGGGCCAGCCGCCTGATCGTCGCGATGTCCTCCTCGCGGCCCTTCCCGGCAGCGATCTTGTCGAGCAGTCGCAGCATCTGGGTGCCTCCGATTCGGCAAGGTGCGCACTTGCCGCACGATTCGTCGACGCAGAACCCGAGGTAGAACCGGGACAGCTCCACGAGGTCGTCGGTCTCGTCCATGACGATCATGCCGCCCGAGCCCATGTACGACCCGAGCTTCTGGAGGTGCTCGTAGGTGATCGGCGTGTCGAGCTCGCGGCCAGGAATGAGCCCGCCCGACGGTCCGCCGGTCTGAACGGCCTTGATCGGGCCGCCGGAGCTGGTCCCGCCGCAGATGCCCTCAACGACCTGCCGCAGGGTCATGCCCATCGGTATCTCGACGAGGCCGGCGTGCTTGACCTTGCCCGTCACGGCGAAGACCTTGGTTCCGGTCGAGTTGCCCAGGCCGATCGTCGAGAACCACTTCCCGCCGCGGGCGATGATCTGCGACAGGTTGGCCAGCGACTCGACGTTGTTGATCATCGTGGGCTGGTTCCACAACCCCTTCACTGACGGGTATGGCGGCCGGGGCGAGGGCGTCCCGCGCCTGCCTTCCAACGAGGCGATGAGCGCGGTCTCCTCTCCGCAGACGAAGGCACCCGCTCCCAGCCGGACCTCCACGTTGAAGCTGAAGTCGGAGCCGAGGATGTTGCTGCCGAGCAGGCCGCTCGCCCTCGCCTGGCGGATCGCCTTTTCGATGCGCTGGATCGCCAGCGGGTATTCGGCTCGAATGTAGAAGAAGCCCTGCTTCGCCCCGATCACGTAGCCGCCCAGGATCATGCCCTCGAGGACGGCGTGGGGATCGCCCTCGAGAACGCTGCGGTCCATGTAAGCGCCCGGATCGCCCTCGTCGCCGTTGCAAACGATGAGGTGCTCGTCGCCCGGAGACTCGCGGGTCAGGCTCCACTTGAGCCAGGCCGGGAAGCCCGCGCCGCCCCGACCTCGCAGGCCACTGACCTTCAGCTCCTCGATGACCTGTTCCGGCGACATCGATGCGAGAACCTTCGCCAGGGCCTGGTAACCGCCGCGGTCGAGATACTCGTCTATCTCCTCGGGATCGATCACGCCGCAGTTGCGCATCACGATGCGGTACTGGCGCGGCCCCCCCTCGGTCGCGACGGGCTCGCCGGCGACGCGTGCCAGTTCGGCGATGCCGAGCACTCGATGATCCGCGGGAAGAGCCGTGCCGTCCGCGCAGACCGCGACAAGCCGGCTCGCGAATTCGGGCGTGACCTCTCCGAACATGACCGCACGCTCTCCGGGCAGGGTCACCTCGACGAGCGGCTCCATGCTGCACATGCCCGCGCATCCCGTCCGGCTGACGCGCCAATCCAGGGCGCGGCGCTTGACCTCGGTTTCGAGGACGTCGAATACCGCGTCCGCGCCGGCCGCCAGGCCGCACGTGCTCATGCCGACCTTGATCCTCGGCCTGTCTGCGGCGGGCGATGGGGCCTGGATGCGGGCTTGCAGCTCGGCGAGCGTCAATCGTGCCATGTCAAGCCCTCTCGCCTTCGACCGCGCCCGCCGGGGCCGATGCGCCTGCCGGGGCCGATGTGCCTGGCCGGGACGCTGCGCCTGCCCGGGACGCTGCGCCTGCCGGGGCCATGGACGCCCCGAGGGTCTCCGCGGTCACCTTGGCGAGCAGCTTTCCGTTGACCGTGACAACCGGCGCCAGGCCGCAGCAGCCGACGCAACGAACCACCTGGAGGTGATAGTCGCCATCAGGGGTGGTCTCGCCCGGCCGGATGCCGAGCCTTGCGGAGGCGTCCTCGAGCAGCTGCGGAGCGCCCTTGAGGTAGCAGGCGGTGCCCATGCACACGGATACGACGTGCTTTCCCGGCGCCTTCAGGCGGAAGTAGTTGTAGAAGGTCAGGACCTCGTAGATCCGCGCCAGCGGGACGTCCATCTCCTGGCCCAGGCTCATGGCCGCCTCGCGCGGGACGTAGCCGTAGCGATCCTGGAGGCCGTGGAGGGCCATGATCAGACTGCCGCGCTTGTTCTTCCAGCGCTTGGCAATCGCCGCGACGTGGTCTTCGGTCTTGGTTGGGCCCACGTAGCCTCCGTTTGCGCTCTGAGAGCCCGTGTCGTCGCGGCGGGGCAGCACCGCGGGGGAGTGTTGGTGGCTACGCTACGCCTCGGCGAGTCACCCGCTCAGGGCCGTTGTTCGTGTTGTCGGCGGGCCCGGGCGGTCACAAAGGCACCCCCCGCAAGTCCCGCGGATGAGCCACGTGGCGCCCTAGATGCCGGATATCGCGTTGGCGGCCGCCGGACTCGCACGAACGAATGATTGACGGCGCCCGCCGGGCCGGGTATTCTCCGCGTCACCCCGACCGTGCGTACCCGCTGCGGACCGATTCCGCGCGACTAGCCTGCACGGCACCTTCCCCACACGAGTTCTGCCCCCCATGTCTCCCAACGGTTCAGACCAGCGCTCACGCAATCGCCGACCCCGCCGCCGTCCTGCCGGTCGCACGCCAATGGTCGAGTACGACGATTTCCAGGAGGGCGACTCCCGCGATCTCGACCTCGCCGAGCTGACTGGGATGAACGCCGACGAGCTCCAGGCCGTCGGCCGGGACCTCGAGATGGAGGCCGGTGCCGCCGGCAAGGAAGATCTCGTCGACCAGATCCTGGCCCGTCAGAGCGAGCTGGCAGGCCATGCGTACGCCACCGGCATCCTCGACATCGTCGAGGAGGGCTTCGGGTTCATGCGGCGCCACGGCCTCATGCCCAGCCAGGAGGACGTGTACGTATCGTCCAGCCAGATCCGCCGCTACGGTCTGCGCATCGGCGATCGGATCAGCGGCTCCGTCCGCGCCCCGCGGGAAGGGGAGAAGTACTGGGGCATGATCCGGGTCGACCGCGTCAACGGCGTCGACACCGAGACCGCCCGTCGCCGGCCCCAGTTCGGCGACCTCACGCCCGTCCACCCCGACGTGTTGATCAACCTCGAGACCGATCCCAAGAACCTCTCCCAGCGCCTGATCAACCTGGTCAACCCGATCGGCAAGGGCCAGCGCGCCCTGATCGTGAGCCCACCAAAGGCCGGCAAGACCATGCTGCTCAAGCAGATCGCGAACGGCATCAGCGAGAACTACCCGGAGATCCTCCTCATGGTGGCCCTGATCGGCGAGCGGCCCGAGGAAGTCACCGACATGCGCCGCTCGGTCAAGGGCGAGGTAATCAGCTCCACTTTCGACGAGCCGACAGAGAACCACACCCACGTCGCCGAGATGGCCCTCGAGATCGCCAAGCGCCAGGTCGAGACCGGCCGCGACGTGGTTATCCTGCTCGACTCGATCACCCGCCTCGCCCGCGCCTACAACCTGGCCCTGCCGCCCTCCGGTCGAACCCTCTCGGGCGGCCTCGACCCGATCGCCCTCTACCCGCCCAAGCGCTTCTTCGGCGCGGCGCGGAACATCGAAGAGGGCGGCTCGCTCACGATCATCGGTACGTGCCTCGTCGACACCGGCTCCCGCATGGACGACGTCATCTACGAGGAGTTCAAGGGCACCGGCAACAGCGAGCTCATCCTGGACCGCAAGCTCGCCGAGAAGCGCATCTTCCCGGCCATCGACGTCCAGCGTTCGGGCACTCGCCGCGAGGAGCTGCTCCTCGAGGAGCCGGTCCTGAAGATGGTCTGGACGATGCGGCGGATGCTCTCCGCGGTCGGCACCAACGAGGGGATCGAGCTGCTGCTCAACCGGCTCTCCAAGACGGACAACAACGTCCAGTTCCTGGCCACCCTGACCAAGAGCCTGGACCAGTAGCCCTGCGTTCGGTCCATTGCTCCCACGCCGCCCGGCACCCGTTGTGGCGACACCCGGCAGCGGCCGAGGGGCGTGCGAGAATTGAGACATGTTCCTAGACCAGGTCCGGATCTGGGTGCGCGGTGGCGATGGCGGCGACGGCGCGGCGACCTTCCGGCGTGAGGCCCACGTACCACGTGGCG
>DATEXG010000014.1:0-9707 GCA_035257225.1 Candidatus Limnocylindrales bacterium | reverse complement strand
CCGCGGGCGGCTCGGCCGTGGGCGGCTCGGCCGTGGACGCGCCCAGGACGATCCACGACGTCGTCGCGGCCAAGGAGCCGGGGCTGGCGGCGCTGCTCCGCTACGACCGTCACGAGCGCAGGAGCGGCCTGATCCACCTGCTTGCGGCCGATGGCTCGACCGGGGCCGAGGCATTCGTGACGGCGACGTACGAAGAACTCGGCGATTTCACCGAGGGGGCTTTCGTGCCCGGGGATCTGGCCGAGGGCAAGGTGGAAGCCCACCGGCGCGGCACGGTTCGCGTTGGGGGCGAAGAGCGGCCGCTCGAGATCCTCAAGACCTACCGCTTCGCCGGTGGCCGAACGGACCCGATCCTCGAGCTGGCGACGACGGTGGCCAACCCCGGCGACCGGCCCGTGGCACTCGAGCTCGCGGTCGAATGGAACGTCAACCTGGCGGGTGGCGGCCACAACCCGGCGGCTTGGTATGAGACGCAAGACGGCGCGCGCAGCCCACACGACGTCGCCGGCGAGCTGGCCGCGGCCTCAGCCCTGGCATTCGGCAACGACTTCGAAGGCGTCCGGGTCGCCGCCACGGTCGAGCCCGCCGCGCGCATGACCTGGTACCCGGTGGAGACCGTCTCCAATTCGGAAAGCGGCTTCGAACGTGCCTACCAGGGCAGCTCGCTCCTCTTCCGCTGGCTCATGGCACTGGATCCCGGCGAGCGCCAGACGCGAACGGTCCGGTTCGAGGTCGCCCAGACGATCGACCACTCGGCGGCGGAAGGGAAGTAGGGCCGGGCTGGTTCGGATTCGGAGAATCGACGCACGGACGTCGAGGCTCGGTCCCACCCCTCGGCCGGGCCGTGTCCGGGCCGGTCCACTCCGCTACCATCCGCCGAGTGACCCAACCCAAGCTCGCCATTCACGGCCACTTCTACCAGCCCGAGCGCCGCGATCCCTTCAGCGGACAGGTTCCACCCCAACCCAGCGCGGCCCCGTACCGCGACTGGAACGCCCGCATCGACGCCGAGTGCTACAGGCCAAACGTGGAGCGAGGCAACCTGCGCCACATCTCATACGACCTCGGCCCCACGCTTGCGACGTGGCTCAAGGACAACGACGCAGCGACGCATGCCGGCTTTGTGGCCTCGGATCTGCCGCCCCACATCGACGTGCCCGGGCGCGGCAACGCGATGGCCCAGGCCTACCACCACACAATCCTGCCGCTCGCTTCGCTGGCGGATCGCCGGACCGAGATCCGGTGGGGACTGCGCGACTTCGAGCTCCGGTTCAATCGACGCGCCACCGGCATGTGGCTGCCCGAGACAGCCGTGGATCTCCTCACCCTCCGCATCCTGGCCGACGAGGGTGTCCGCTACACGATCCTGGCGCCGTGGCAGGCTGAGGACTCGCGTCTGGACACGCGGCGCCCCTACCGGGTGGATCTGGGTGGGGACAGAGCCATAATCGTCGTCTTCTTCGACGCCGGGCTCTCCGCGGCCGCCTCGTTCGAGCCTGGCGCCACGGTCGACGCCGACTCGTTCGCCCGTGAGCGAGTCTCGCCGCGCCTGGCCGACCCGAGCTTCTCCGACGATGCGCCACTCATGGCGGTCATCGCTACGGATGGGGAGATGTACGGGCACCACCAGGAATCCCGCGACCTCTTCCTGGCGAGGCTGGCCAACCCCGGCCCGGACGCACCGGAATGGGGCTTCGAGATAACCACCGTGGGGCAGATCGTCGACGGCATGCCCGCGAGCGAATTCCTCCCGACCCAGGTCGCGGAGCGGACCTCGTGGAGCTGCCATCACGGAGTACTCCGCTGGACCGGCGAATGCCCCGACACCCCCGACGGCCGGTGGAAGGGACCGCTCCGCGCGGCCCTGGAGCGACTGGCGTCGGCGATGGACACCGTCGCGGAGAGGCTGGCTGCGGACTTCATGGAGCCGGCGGCGCTGTGGAGGGCACGAGACCAGTATGTCGACGTGATCTTCGGTGCCGAACCGGCCGAGGACTTCGCCAAACGCCACCTGCCCCTCGCCACCCGCGAGCAGCAGGCACGCTTCCTGGACATGCTCGAGGCCGAGCGCTGGCGCCTGGCGATGTTCGCCAGCGACGGCTGGTACTGGGACGACCCGGTCGGCCTGGAGACCAAGCAGGTCCTCATCTGCGCCGCCAAGGCGGCGCAGATGGTCGACGGCGCAGCCGGCACGAACCTCGAGGGCCGGCTGATGGACGATCTCTCGCTCTTCACCTCGCCCTCCGCCCGCGTCGACGGCACGGAGATCTACTCTCGGGTCCTCTCCGAGGCCGGCCAGTCGCCGGCCAGTCGCTGAGCCTGCCGCCGGGTCAACCTGGGCTTCCCGCGCCGGCCGTGCGGACGCCTCCTGCTAGACTCGGATTCGCAGATCCACAGGCTGGCTTCTCCTGTCCAGGCGACCCGCATCCTGGGAGCGCATCCGTGGCATTCGAGTTCCACGTCTCGAAGGCGGCCCGCGAACGCTACGAGTTCGAAGAGGCGCTCTTCGAATCGAGCGGCAACGTCATCATCCCGAACTTCCCCGCGTCGCGGCGCTTCGCCAGCCAGATGAACGACCGACGCGACCCCAAGCGCGATTCCGATCGAGTCGTTCACGCCGCCGAGCTCAACGCTATGGGACTGATCGACGAGATCCTCCACCACGCCGTGGAGATCTACCGCCGGACCGTCAACCCGAACGCCATGGCCGGCGCGCTGGCCGCGGTCGTGGCTCAGCTCCAGCCGGATCGGCTCGACCAAGCCATCGCCCAATTCGTCGAGCAGTTCCCGCCGCTGGCGGTTCACCGCGGCCGCGTCGATCCGGTCGCCTATCTCTCCGGCTCCACCGAAGGCATCCCCAATCGCGAGCTGGCCCTCGAAGAGCTGCTGATGCTGTGGCTGGCCAACGCCAACCCGGCCTTCGCCCCCTTCGACGAGCTTTTCGACGACTCCGACCTGAGCGAACGGACGCCCTACGAGGAGGTCATCGCCAGCCTGAGCCAGTACTTCGAGGCCCAGCCCGGCTACGGGCCGATGGGCCTGTCGCTGATCGCCTTCCTTCGGACCCCCGCGCTCGCCGAGCCGAACTCACTGGCCGGGCAGCTCCGCTACATCCGATCGCGATGGGGACTCGTCCTGACCCCATTCCTGGACCGCCTGGGCATCACCCTGGACGTGCTGCACGAGGAGGAGGTCGCCCCGTGGATGACGGGGCAGCCCGGGGGAGGGCTCGAGTCGGCAATCCACACTCGAGGCCGCAGAGGCCTCGAGAACGAGTACGAGCGCTTCAGCCAGGATCGCGAGTGGATGCCCCGAGTAGTGATAATCGCCCGCACCACGTTCGTCTGGCTCGATCAGCTTTCCGAGCGCTACGGCCGCGAGATCCGCCAGCTCGACGACATCCCCGACGAGGAACTCGAGGCGTTGTCCCGGCGCGGGTTCACCGCCTTGTGGCTCATCGGCCTCTGGGAACGGAGCCACGCCAGCCGGCGGATCAAGGAGCTGCGCGGCAACCCGGACGCGGCGGCCTCGGCCTACTCGCTGATGGAGTATCGGATCGCCGACGAACTGGGCGGCGAGGCAGCACTGGAGCGACTCCGCGACCGCTGTGCCGGCCGAGGCATCCGCCTGAGCGCAGACATGGTGCCCAACCACATGGGCATCGACTCACACTGGGTCATCGAGCATCCGGACTGGTTCGTGCAGCTGCCCCAGCCGCCCTACTCGCACTACACGTTCATGGGTCCAAACCTGAGCGAAGACAAGCGGGTCACCATCCAGATCGAGGACGGCTACTGGGACTCGACCGGGGCCGCCGTGGTCTTCAAGCGCACCGACAACAAGACCGGCGAGGTTCGCTACATCTACCACGGCAACGACGGGACCAGCATGCCCTGGAACGACACCGCGCAGCTGGACTTCCTCAACGCGGACCTCCGCGAAGCCGTCATCCAGACGATCCTCCAGGTGGCCCGCCAGTTCCCGATCATCCGCTGCGATGCGGCGATGGCTCTCGCCCGCCGCCACATCCAGCGCCTGTGGTTCCCGGAAGCCGGACAAACCGGCGCCATCCCTTCACGCGAGGACTACCCAACGCCTCGGGCGGTCTTCGACGAGCACATGCCCAACGAGTTCTGGCGGGAAGTCGTTGATCGAGTGGCGGCCGAAGCTCCGGACACGCTGCTTCTGGCCGAAGCCTTCTGGCTCATGGAGAGCTACTTCGTCCGAACCCTCGGCATGCACCGCGTCTACAACAGCGCCTTCATGCACATGCTCAGCGACGAGGACAACGCCAGCTATCGGCAGGTCATCAAGGACACGATCGAACTCGATCCGGAGGTCCTCAAGCGCTTCGTCAACTTCATGACCAACCCGGACGAGCAGACCGCCGTCGACCAGTTCGGCAAGGGCGACAAGTACTTCGGCGTCTGCACCGTGCTGGCGACGATGCCGGGCTTGCCGATGATGGGGCACGGCCAGGTGGAAGGCTTCGCGGAGAAGTACGGCATGGAGTACCGCCGGGCTCACCGTCACGAGCAACCGGACGGCTGGTTGGTGGAACGGCACGAGCGTGAGATATTCCCGCTCCTGCACCGCCGCTACCTCTTCGCCGAAGTGACCGACTTCCTCTTCTTCGACGTCTTCGATTCGGGCGGCTGGGTCAACGAGGACATCTTCGCCTACTCCAACCGCCACGGCGACGAGCGCGCCCTGGTCGTCTACAACAACCGCGCCACCGAAGCGAAGGGTTGGATCAGGATGTCGGCGGCGTCCTCCGTGCCCGATGGATCGGGTGGCCGGCAGCTCATCAGGCGGTCGCTGGGCGAGGGGTTGGGACTGCATCCCGAGGGCGAGTGGTTCACGCTGATGCGTGAGCAGCGCTCCGGGTTGGAGTTCGTCCGTCGCAGCGCGGACCTGTGCCGCGACGGGCTCTTCGTGGAGCTGAACGCCTACGGCTGCCACGTCTTCCTCGACATCCGCGAAGTGCAGGACGAGCCATCCGGGCAGTTGCGCCGACTGGCCGAGCGCCTCGGCGGCGCGGGTGTGCCGAGCATCAGCGTGGCTCTGCGGGAGACGCAGCTGGCCCCACTGCACGAGGCCGTCCGCGGCCTGGCGGCGAGCGGATCGCTTCGGCGACTCACCGAGATAGGGGCGATGCGAGCGGCCGCTGCATGTCCCAGCGGCGCACTGGGGGTGGATCTGGGACTGCGCGGACCGAATTCGGAGGGCCAAGAGGCGGCTCGCGTCTCGCGGCCGGCCCACGGGCAACCCGAGCCTCGCGAACTACAGGCCGTGCTCGACGATGCCCAGGCCATCCTGGCGAAGTCCCTCAACATCCTCGTGGAGACGACCGGACCAGGCGGCGACGTGGAGCGCGCAGCGGCCGACTTCCGCGCCGGCATCGAAGCCGCTCTGCGTCTGCCGGAGCTCGGCCAGGAGCGCTTGTGCGCCGGCCTGATGGACGAATGGGCCTGGGTGGCGATCGTCGGCCGGCTCATCTCCGAGGCGATCGCCTCCGCTGCCGGGACGGAATCGGCGCGGGGCAGCTCGCTCGATGAGCTGAAGCTCGGGCCGGCGATCGCCGGCGTCTTCTCCGACCTCGGACTGGACGAGGGCGCCGCGTGGGGGCTGGTGGCGCTGATGCGAGTCTTCGGGCGCCTCCCGCTCCCGAGCTCGGTGTCGGAGCTGCCGGCTGCCGACCGAGCGAGAACGCTGATTCGAACCCTCGTGACGGATGAGGCCGTTCGGGCCTACCTCCGCGTCAACATCTGGGAAGGCGTCAACTGGTTCAACCGCGAGTCCTTTGGGCAGGCGTTGTGGTGGATGTTCGCGCTCGACGCGCTCCAGGCCGCCGCGACGCCCGGGCTCTCCAAGACGCGCCTGGCAACGCGACTCGCCCAATCGAAACGCCTCACGTCCGTCGTGGCCCGTGCCGGTGAAGTCGCCGAGTACCAGCTCGACAGACTGGAGGACGCGGCGAGGGCTTAGAGCCCAGGGTAATGGCGCCCTAAGCCTGCCCGAACCCGGACCGGTTCGCGGCCCTGCCACGCCCTGGCCGGGTTTGCGGCCCTGTCCGGACCACGCGCGGACACGCGGACGCGGCTAATCCGCCAGGAGGATTCGCCGCAGGAGCGGGATCGGGGGCGAGCCGTGCGCGATGACCGACTCCAGGTGCTCCTTGTACACGAACCCCGGCGTCTCGCCAAAGCCGCCAACGACGCGCGGCTCCGGAACGGCGGCAGCCGCGCGCGGATCGCCGCTGGCTACTGCCGCTCGCCGGCGTCGCTCGCGCTCCAGATTCCACATCTCCATTGAGCCCACGAAGTACGTGGACAGCTGCGTCGAGGTGAGGCGGGCGCGGTCCCATTTCTTGCTGGCTTCCGATTCCTCCTGGAAGCCGCCCTGGACCATCAGGTCCATCGCCTCCGCCTCGGTCATGGAACCGGCGTGGATCCCGATGTCGATCATGGCGTTGGTGATGGCGCGCAGGTAGAACTTCCAGTGGATCAGTCGCAGGGCCGCGTCGCCGGCATGGAAGCCCACGTCCATCATGACCTGGGTCACGTAGACGGCCCAGCCCTCCACGAAGACCCCGCTGGCGAAGACCGCCCGCACGATCGACGGGCAGCGGTTGGAGTAGGCCAGCTGGAGGTAATGGCCGGGCGATCCCTCGTGGATCGTGGTGAGGTCGATCTGGCGGTCGTTCTCCTCGGCCAGGTACGACTCCACCTGGGCCGCCGTCCAATCATCCGGCGGTGGGGTCATGAAGTAGAACGTCTTCTGTCCCCTGTCCAGCGGGCCCGGAGCGTCGAGCATCGCGCCGGCGAACTCACGCAGGAACGGTGGCGTCCAGTCGACCTCCAGAGGTTCGTCTGGGACGGTGATGAGGTCATTCGCCCGGCAGAAGTCGACGATCCCCCGGTAGCTCTCGCGGCAGTACTCGACGAGATCGGCGGCCGCATGGTGGGCCCGGCCGATCGCCGCGGTGACGGCGGCGACGGTTCGCTGGTCTGCCGTCTCCTGGCTGCCGTCGCGGGCGGCCGTGGGGAGTGGCTCTCCGGGCACCCATTCGCTCCAGATCCCGCGGGCAATCCGAATCATTTCTCCGCGGACCGCCGCGTACTCCGCTCGAGCCTGGGCCAGGATCTGGTCGGCGGTCAGATCGGACCGGAAAGTGTTGCGAAGCTTGCGCGCGAACAGCTCGGCTCCGAGTCGCCCCTCGCCCGAGGAACGCGGCAGCAGTTCGTCGCGCAGGAACTCCTCGAACTCCCCGATCGCACCGCGAGCGGTCGCCGCGGCCACCCGAAGGCGCGGAGTGACCGAGGCCACGCCGGGCTGGTCCGCGGCCGCCTCGGCCTGGGCAACCGCGTCGTCGGCAAGGGCCGCGATCCCAGGCAGCTGCTTGATGGCGATTTCGGTATGCAGCCTCGAGGCCGGCCGCCCCGGCAGGCTGCCAAGCTCCGCTCGCGCAGCCGCGAGAACCGCAGGCACGCCCTCCAGGCGCGCCGCAACGGACGTCAGCCTGGTTTCGAGCGGCGCGAAGTCCCGGGCCAGCAGCGGGAAGATCCCGCCTCCCAGCAGATACACATAGCCCAGTGCGTCCCACGCCCCTTCGCGCAAGTCCGTCTCGTCGAACAGCAGCTCGGCCAGCTCGGAGAGCAGCAGGTCGCGGTCGATCCGCTCGTCCGCCGACAGGGTGCCGTCCGGCATCGCCCGCAGTTCGGTCTCCCAGCGGCCGGCAAAGGCGAGTCGGGCCGCGCGGCCGGTTTCGCTCAGGTCGGGCCACTCACCATCTACGTCGTGCATCCCCGTGGCCGTGGCCGAAATGGGGTACAGGCGGAAGAACTCGTCCAGAAATGCGTCGACGCGCCCGGCGAACTGCGACATCGCTCTCCTGCTCCATGTCTGGCCGACGTGGTGTTTGGCCGAGTCTAGCGCCAACGGGCACGTAGACCGTGGGCCAGAGCCCACGCACAGCACCTCCGGGCGCGCTAGCATCCTCACATGCGAAGCCGTCGCCGCCGGCGGCGCTCGGTCCTCGGAGGAACCACTCATGCTCGACCTGCTGATCAAGGTCGCCGTGAACGCCGTGGCGCTCGTGGCTGCGGCGACGTTCGTTCCCGGAGTTCGCCTGGATCCTCGCGACAAGCTCGAGGACTGGGCGATGATCGTCGTAATTGCCCTGGTCTTCGCCCTGGTCAACACGTATCTGAAGCCGATCCTTAAGACCCTGGCCATGCCGGTCGGTCTGCTGACAATGGGCCTGATCGCCTTCGTCATCAACGCCGTGATGCTTCTGGGCACGGCCTGGCTGGTCAACCTGAGCCAGGTCAAGGACCTGGTTAACACCGGGTTCACGTTCCAGGTCGGCGGCTATCCGCCCACATGGGGCTACGAGGCCATCGGCGCTGCCGTGGTTGCCTCGTTCGTGATCAGCATCGTGGCCACCGTCCTGGACCTGGTGCTGATGCCGCGCAGGGTCGTCGGGCTGTAGATCGCGCGACGGTCGAGCGGGGCGACCGCGAGATCGACTGCGTACACTCCCGGCCGCGCACCGTCCGGGCCGCGTCCCGTCCCGGCCGCGTACCGTCCCGGCCGCGCTCGACGTCTGTCAACGGATCCGCGGACCGGCTAGGCTTTCCCGCATGCCGGTCCTTCAGAGCCCGTCGCTCGCCAGCCTTTTCGCCGCATCCGAGGTCGTGGGCGCCGCGACAACCGGCGTCCCGGGGGCACTGACGGAGCGCGAGCGGTTCCGGATTCGGCTGCAGCGCCGGCCGCTTCTGCTCGATGGAGCGATGGGCACGCTTCTGTACAGCCGAGGCGTCCCCCAGCGCTCGTGCCTCGACGAGCTGGTCCTGACCAGGCCGGACGTCATTTCGACCATCCACCTCGAATACCTCGAAGCGGGCGCCGACGCGATCGAGACGAATACGTTTGGCGCAAACCGCTTCCGCCTGGCCGAGTACGGCCTCGAGAAGGAGGCCGGGCTGCTGAACCGCCGCGCCGCCCAGCTGGCTCGAGAAGCGAGGGAGACATCCGGCCGCGAGGCGCTGATCGCCGGATCGATCGGGCCTCTCGGTCCAACCGGTCGAATGCCGGCGCGGCCGCACCCGGGTCTTGCGAGGGCCGCCTTCCGGGAACAGATCGAAGGACTGCTGGAGGGCGGGGTCGACCTCTTCGTCTTCGAGACATTCGAGCGTCTCGAGATGCTGCTGGCGGCGATCGAGGAAGCGCGCCGCGCATGCGATTTGCCGGTGGTTGCCCAGATGACTTTCGGCGAGGATCTGGTGACCGGCGACGGGACGACCCCGGAGACGGCCGCCGCGGTGCTGGCCGACGCGGGCGTGGATGCCGTTGGGGTGAACTGCGGAGCCGGCCCGCTCGTCTGTCTGGAAGCCCTCGCCCGGACCGGGCCGCCGACCCCGACAGTGGCTCGCTCCATCGTCCCGAACGCGGGGCTTCCCCGGCGCGTGGAGGGCCAGTTCGTCTACTCGGCGGGGCCGGAGTACTTCGGCGAGACGGTCCCGCAGATGCTGGCGGCTGGCGCGCGCATCGTCGGAGGCTGCTGCGGCACGACTCCCCAACACACCAGGGCCATGCGAGCGGCCATCGACGCACTGACCTCGGGAGAGTCCGGCCCATCGATCATCGCGGCCACGCAACCCGGCGACGAGTCGCCCGACCGGCCCGACCCCGCCGCGGACCTC
>DATEXG010000013.1:0-5754 GCA_035257225.1 Candidatus Limnocylindrales bacterium | reverse complement strand
GGCTTGCGCAGGACTATGCCCGTCTCGCCCGCTACGACCTCCAGTTCCGCCAGGTCGCTTCGCTCGAGGAGCGCACCGAGCCGATCGATCAGGCTCAGCAGCTCGGCGGTCTCATCGGAGGCTGCCGTTGCGCCGACGCTGGTTCCGTCGGGGGTCGCCCCCGCCGGCAGGCCGGACGCTTGGTCGTTCTGCTCGCCCATCGTCCGCTCCCTCACTCGGTCCAGCGCCGGATGACCAGGGCGCTGTTCTGGCCGCCGAAGCCGAAGGAATCCGAGACCGCCACATCCATCGCCCGAAGTCGGGCCACGTTCGGCGTCAGATCCAGCCCGGTCGCGGCCTCGTCCGGATCGTCGAGATTGATCGTCGGTGGCACGATCCCGGTTCGCAGGCTCATGACCGTGGCGATGGTCTCGATGGCCCCCGCCGCGCCCAGAGTGTGGCCGATCATGCTCTTGTTGGCGGTGATGCTGACCTGGCCGGCTCGCTCGCCGAAGAGCGTCTTGATGGCTTCCAGCTCGCGCGGATCGCCCTCCGGCGTGGACGTGGCATGGGCATTCACCATGTCCACGTCGTCCACGGTGAGGCCCGCCTTCTCCAGGGCGCGGCGAATGGCCCGGACCGCGCCCGCGCCCCCCGGAGCGGGGAGCGTGATGTGCGAGGCGTCGGCCGTGGCTCCATAACCCACGACCTCGGCCAGTGGCTCCGCCCCTCGCGCCAGAGCATGCTCCAGCAACTCCAGTGCCACCACGCCGGCGCCCTCGCCGATGACGAAGCCGTCGCGGCCCTTGTCGAAGGGGCGCGAGGCGCGCTCCGGCTCGTCGTTGCGAGTGGACAGGGCGCGCATCGCGGCGAACGCGCCTACCAGCGACTCATGCCCGACGGCTTCCGCGCCGCCGGCGAGCATCACGTCCGCGTCGCCGCGACGGATCGTCTCCCACGCCTCGCCGATGGCGTGGCCGCCGGTCGCACAGGCGGAGACGACGCCGAAGTTGGGTCCCTGCGGCCCGAAGAAGATCGAGATGACGCCCGCTGCCAGATTGCTGATGGCCATCGGGATGAGGAAGGGGGACATTCGATCCGGCCCCCTCTCGCCCATGAGCAGGATCTGGTCGGCCAGGGTTCGAATGCCGCCGATGCCGGTGCCGACGATCACGCCGGTCCGCTCGGCTTCCAGGCCTTCGAGTCGCGCCGGGAGCCCGGCCTGGTCCATCGCCTGGCGGGCCGCCACGAGCGCAAGTTGAACGTAGCGATCGTTTCGGCGCTGGTCCTTGCGATCGAGAATCGGAGAAGGGTCGAAATCCTTGACCTCGGCCGCGATGCGGGTCGTCAGACGCGAGGGATCGAACTGCGTGATGGGGCCGACGCCAGATCGGCCGGCAACCAGCGCGTCCCAGGTGGACGCAACGTCGAGCCCGACTGCGGTCAGGGCTCCCATGCCCGTGACGACGACGCGGGGTTTGCCGTTGGTAGGGCTCATCGAACGAGCTTCCCCGTCCGGATGGTGGCGGCGCGGTACACGTCGCCCGGCAGACCGCGGGCCGAGACGGCGTCTGAGGCCGCCATGATGTCGTAGGTCGTCCGCTTGATCTCGGCCTTGATCTCCCCAGCCTCGATCTCGATCAGCGCCCAGGTCGCGGAGGGATCGCCGTCGAAGACGTAACCGGCGCTGCCGTCGTTGACGATGGTCCGCCAGCCGACCTCGCGAACCTCCGGCACGTGGGTGTGGCCGCATACGATGACCTTTGCGTCGGTGCCGCTAATACGATCGATCGTCACGACGGGATCGAGATCCGCGGGGAAGCCGTCGGTCAGCGACCCGGGCGAGGCGTGGCAGAAAAGGACCAGGTCGTCGCCGACCCGCAGCCGTCGCTCCCAGGGGAGGCGGCGTAGGTAGTCCACCCCATCGTCGCCGATCTGATCTCTGGCCCACTCCGCCGCGGCCAGGTGCGAGTCCGGAGCCCCTTCCGTGAACCACGGAAACGCGGCCGTGAAGTCGCCGTCGGCGACGGCGATGTCCGTGTTGCCGATCGTGACGTAGGCGCCGGCCCGTTCCAGCTCGCGGATCAGGGTGAGCGTCGCGACCGGGTCCGGGCCGTTGAAGACCAGGTCGCCGCAGATGGCCACGTAGTCGGGGCGCGCGGCGTCGACGGCCCGGCGAACCGCCTCGAGGGCGGGCAGGTTGCCGTGGATGTCGGACAGAGCGGCGATGCGGATCATCAGCGCAGCGCGCTCTCAGGGGCGATGATGAAGCTGAGCAGGGCCTCGCAGGCGACCTCGCCGTTGACCGTGGCCACGCCTTTGCCGCGCCCGAACTTGCTGCCGAGCCGCTCCATCGTCACTTCCAGCCGGAGCTGATCGCCCGGTGTCACGATGTGTTTGAAGCGGCACTCGTCAATCGCGGCGAAGAGACCCATCCGATCGCCGAAGCCCGGCTGCTGGGCAACGAAGACGGCCATGGTCTGGGCCAGGGCCTCGATCTGGAGCACGCCCGGCATGATCGGCTGGCCGGGGAAATGGCCCTGGAAGAACCATTCCGTGGCCGTCACGGATTTGAGACCGACGATCCGCTTGGCCGCCTGGTCGTACTCGACGATGCGGTCGACGAGAAGGAAGGGCCAGCGGTGCGGGATGAGCTTCTCGATCTGGCGGGTCGTCAGGATCGGCTCGTTGGTCGCGGCGGACTCGGTCACGGGGCGGCTCCTGGTGGGCGGCTAGTCAGCGGTTGCCGGCGGCGACGAACGGAGCACTGCCGACCCGGTCGAGCAGGCTCGTCGTCACTTTGCCGTCGATGAAGACCTGGTTGGCGAGGATCGCGCGGTGCAGCTCGATGTTCGTCATCACGCCGTCAACGAGCATCTCGCGCAGCGCGGCGTCGGCACGGGCGATGGCCTGAGCCCGATCCGGAGCCCAGACGGAGAGCTTGCCGAGAAGGGAGTCGTAGTAGGGCGGGATCTCATAGCCGGGGTAGATGTGCGAGTCCATGCGAACGCCGGGCCCGCCCGGGGCGAGGTAGGCGCCTATCTGACCGCCCTGCGGCTTGAAGTCCTTGCCGGGATCCTCGGCCAGGATCCGGAACTCGATGGCGTGACCGGTCGAGACGATGTCGGCCTGGGTCAGGCCGAGTGGCTCGCCGGCCGCGATCTTGATCTGCAGGGCTACGAGGTCGATGCCGGTGCAGAGCTCGGTGATGGGGTGCTCCACCTGGACGCGGCAGTTGATCTCGATGAAGTAGGCGTCGCCCTTAGCGTCGATGAGGAACTCGAGCGTGCCCAGGTTCTCGTAGCCGGCCGCCGCGATGGCCCGAACCGCCCGGTCGGCCAGCTCCTTGCGGGCGGAATTCGAGAGGGCCGGGCTGGGCGTCTCCTCGATGACCTTCTGATGCCGCCGCTGCACGGAGCAATCGCGGTCGCCCATGTGGACCGCGTTGCCGAAGCGGTCCACCGCGACTTGGATCTCCACGTGGCGGTTGTCGTCGAGGTACTTCTCCAGGTACAGCGCGTCGTTGCCGAAGGCCGCCTTCGCCTCGGAGCGGCTCACCTTGAAGGCACTCTCCAGCTCGCGGGGGGTCCGGACCAGGCGCATCCCCTTGCCGCCGCCACCGGCCGAGGGCTTGATCAGGACCGGGTAGCCGACGCGCTCGGCCTCGCCGAGAGCATGGGCCTCATCGCGCAACATGCCCGAACCCGGAATCGTGGGCAAGCCGTGCGATCCGAGCAACCGGCGAGTGGCCTCCTTGGAGGCGAAGCGCTCGAGAACCTCCGCCGGCGGGCCGATGAACGTAAGGTCGTGGGCGCGGACGACGTCGGCGAAGCCTTCGTCCTCCGAGAGAAACCCGTAGCCGGGGTGGATGGCGTCGCAGCCGGTAACCACCGCGGCCGAGATGATCGCCGGCGCCGAGAGGTAGCTGTGCTTGGCATCCGCAGGGCCGATGCAGATGGCTTCGTCGGCCAGCTGGGCAGCCAGGCTCTCCCGATCCGCTTCGCTGTAGGCCACGACCGCGCCTATGCCCAGCGTCCGGCAGGCGCGCAGGACTCGCAAGGCGATCTCGCCGCGGTTCGCGATCAGGATCTTGGTGAACATCAGTCGTTTCCCGCGGCGGCCGGACGGCCCTGGGCCCCGGGATCGCCCGACTCGTCGACCCGTTCGAGCGGATCGAGCTTGACCAGCCCCTGACCGTACTCGACCGCCTCGCCGGCCTCGGCCAGGCTCGATCCGATGAGGCCGTCGACCGGCACGACAACGTCTTGCTGGACTCCCAGCACGTCGACCCAACCGATGCGGTCGCCGGCCCGGACGCGGGTCCCGACCGTCAGATCGCGGCGCGGGTGATAGACGCCCACGGCCGGAGACGTGGCCGCCAGGAGGCCGGGCTCCGTCTCGGCCGGGCCCTCGCCGTCCTCGCGTCGCGCGTCGCGGTCCTCGCTCCCCCGTCCGTGGCCGACCGCCGGTCGTCCCGGCGCAAGACCGCGTGCGGCGTGGACCTCGGCTGAAGCCTTGGCCGCCGACCGTCGAGCTTCATCGGCGCCGGCCGGCTTGCGCAGTCGCGCCTTCCAGCCACTCTCGCGAACCTCGATCTCGCCCAATCCGCTGGCAGCGAGCTTGGCGATCAGAGCCGGCAGGAGATCGTCGGCCAGCCGGGCGATGGCCTCGTGGTCGCGTTGGACCCGGAGAGCCTCTTGCGCTCCGGTCCGGCCGAGTTTGGCATTCTGCTGGCGAACAGGCATCGCCTACTCCTCCTCGTGGCCGGACGGACCGCTGCGTCTCGTTCCCGGGAACGCGGGCATGGTCGGTCGGCCGGCGAGTAGAGCGCGCAACCGATCCGCGATCCCAATCCGCTCCGGGGGCGCAACCGACCGGTCGGCCACGGTGAAGGGACCATAGGCCCGGTATCTCTGGAAGCGGGCCTCCACGAGCTCGTCGAGCGGGATGCGGCCGAGGGCGTCGAGCTGCTCGACCACGGCCTCGCTGATCAGTCGTGCCGCCTCGGCCGGGTCTGTGTGAGCTCCCTCGCCGGGCTCGGGGATTACCGCGTCGACAATGCCCAGCTCGTGCTGTTCGCCGGCGGTGACCTTCATGGCGACGGCGGCCAGCTGCGATTGCTCGGCCGACCGCCACAGGATGGTGGCGCAGCCTTCGGGGCTGATGACCGCGTAGATCGAGTTCTCGAGAGCCAGTACGACGTCGCCGACGGCCAGCCCGAGCGCGCCGCCCGAGCCGCCCTCGCCGGTTATGACCACCACGATCGGAGTTCGGAGGCGGGTCATCAACCCGACCGACTTGGCGATCGCCTCGGCGATGCCGCGCTCTTCGGCCGCGGCGCCCGGGAAGGCCCCCTGGACGTCAACGAAGGTGAGGACCGGCATGGCGTAGCGTTCGGCCAGGTCCATGACTCGCATCGCCTTGCGGTAGCCCTCGGGATGGGGCAGGCCGAAGTTGCGGCGGATGTTCTCCTCGGTGTCCTGGCCCTTCTGGAAGCCGATCACGACGATGCGCCGCCCCGCGATCCGAGCCAGGCCGGCGACGATGGCCGAGTCGTCGCCGAAGAGCCGGTCGCCGTGCAGTTCGATGAACTCGTCCGCCATGGCCTTGAGCAGTTCGAGCGTGTGCGGGCGCTTCAGGTTGCGGGCCTGCTGGACGTGGGCCCAGACCGCGGCCGTCACGTTGTCCGCCTGGCCTTCCGCGGCGTGGCTGCGGTTCAGAATGCGATCAACCACGGGTCGCCTCCTCGCGAGACCCGTTGGCGCCGCCGCCGCG
>DATEXG010000012.1:0-21110 GCA_035257225.1 Candidatus Limnocylindrales bacterium | reverse complement strand
AGGACGACGAGGCGCCCTGGGAGGCTCCGCTCGTGGTGCTCGCGGGGTTCCGATTCGAGCTCGCGCGGGTCCCGGCGATGCGCGACAACGAGCTGGCCCAGACCGTCCTGCGGGCCTTCCGCGACGCTCTCCTCCGGCTTTCCTACTGAGGCTGGCGCGGCCCCGCTTGCCGGCCCGGGAATGCGGCGGGCTCGCCGTACGTGGCGCAGTACCTCAAATCGGCTTCTGTCGCTAGACTCGCCGCATGCGAAACATGTTCGACGACTTAGCGAAGGAGCTGCGTCGTCGCCAGGCCGAACAGCAGGCCGCGGGCCGCAAGCAGGCGGCCGATCAAGGCGAGGAAGCCGGCAGCGCTTCGTCCACCGAGGGACCACGGGATGATGACCAGGTGCGTTCACAAGACTCCGATCCGGGCGATGCGGATCGCGACGACGATGGCCCACATCCGATTTTCGAGCGCGGCGGCTGGGGCGGCGGTCCCAGACGCGTGAGATTCCGGGGCCCGTCGGGCGACGTCCCTGAGTTCCACGTTGGCCGTGGCTGGATCGTCTTCGGCGTCGTCGTCGTCGTGCTGCTGGTGCTGCTGTCGCTCTTCGCCATGACGGTCGGCCTCGCGACCGACGCGATCTGGTTCGGCAGCGTCGGCTTCGCGGACGTCTTCTGGACCCGGCTCGGCACGCAGGTCCTCTGTTTCGTCGGCGGGTTCCTGGTCGCCTTCCTCTTCCTGTGCGCCAACATCTGGCTCGCCGGTCGCTTCATCCCCAAGGGAGAGCTTCGTCGTTTCTCGCTGGACGACCTGCTCGATCGCTTCAACGTCGACCGCTACATGGGCGGCGGGACGATCGGCGGCGGCCCCTTCGGCAAGCCACCCGCGCGGACCACCCCCAAGTCCGCCGATTCGGTGCAGGTCCCGGACATCGGCCGGCCTGTCTTCTGGGGCTTGATCGCAGTCGGACTGCTTATCGCCCTCACAATGGGCGGCCTGGTGACGAGCGGCTGGACGACCATCCAGCTCTTCTTGCATCGGGTCCCGTTCGGCCAGATCGACCCGACCTTCGGCAAGGACATCGGCTTCTACATGTTCGAGCTGCCGTTCTACCGGCTCGCGCAGTCGTACGTGAACGTGCTGCTTCTCGTGGCGATCGCCCTGGTGGGCATCCGCTACCTGGTGGCGGTGGTCTCCGGTGCTTCGATGCCGACTCCGGCGCGAGTGCATCTCGGACTGCTGGTGATGCTCTATCTCTGGTCGGTCGCGCTTGGATACCAGCTGGACCGTTACGAGCTCGTCTACAGCGGCACCAGCGGCGTCTTCCAAGGGGCCAGCTACACGGACGTGAACGCACGAGTTGTGGCGATCAGCGTCATGACCGTACTGGCGGCCTTCGCCGGGGCCTTCGTCCTCGGGTTCGCGTACACGCGCCTGCGGATCCCACTCATCCTGACGCTGGTGGTCTGGCTCGGCGCCTACATGATTCTCGATGTCGGCTACCCGCAAGTTGTCCAGCGCTTCTCAGTTATTCCGAACCAGCAGGCGCAGGAATCGCCCTACATCAAGAACAACATCGACATGACGCGGCTGGCCTTCGATCTGACCGGCTGGTCCGCCTCGACTTACCAGCCGGCGCCAACCGTCACTCAGGCCGCGGTAACGACCGAGGCGGCAACCGTTCAGAACGTCCGCCTCTGGGACTACCGGCCGCTCGGCCAGACCCTCAACGGACTGCAAGCGATCCGCCAGTACTACAGCTTCGCCGACGTCGACACCGATCGCTACACCTTTGGCGATGCCGCGAGCTGTACACCGCAGCCGGCTCCGTGCGTTCGCCAGGTCATGATCACCGGCCGCGAACTCGACGAGACGCAACTTGCCCAGCTCAATAACGGTGACCAGAGCTGGGTCAACCAGCACATCACGTACACGCACGGCTACGGCCTGGTAATGGTCCCGGTCAACGAAGTGGCCGGCGGCGGGCAGCCGAATCTGCTGATCAAGAACTTCCCGCCGGCCTCGTCGGGCGGCGCACCTCTCATCACCGAGCCGCGGATCTACTTCGGCACCCAGGAATCGAACTACGTCATCGTGGGCGCCCAGAGCAAGGAGTTCGACTACCCCTCGGCCACGGGCACGGGCGGAGACGCCTACAACAACTGGTCCGGCACGACGGGCATCAAGCTGGACACGCCGCTCTCGCGTCTCTTATTCGCGGCTCGCTTCGGCGATCTGAACCTGCTGATCAGCAATCAGGTGACCGGCAGCAGCCAGCTGCTGATGAACCGGTCCATCCAGGAGCGAGTTCAGATGATCGCGCCGTTCCTGAGATTCGACAAAGACCCGTATCTGGTCGTAACCGCGAGCGGGCGACTCGACTATGTGCTGGACGCCTACACGACCAGCTCCGCATTCCCCGATTCCAACTCGTACGACCCGGGCGGCAACTCGACCACGAGCGGCCTGGCCGGTGACCCCTTCAACTACATTCGCAACAGCGTGAAAGTCGTCATGGACGCCTACGACGGCACCATGAAGTTCTACGTGGCCGATCCGACCGACCCGATCATCCAGGCCTGGCAGGGCGTATTCCCGAATCTGTTCACTCCGATCGCCGAGATGCCAAAGGACGTGCAGGCGCATATCCGGTACCCGGAAGACCTGTTCAACGCCCAGACCACACAGTTCGAGAAGTACCACGTCACCGACCCTGGCGTCTTCTACCAGGGCAACGACGTCTGGGAGGTTCCGAGGACCTCGGACTCGACCACGAGCGGAGGCCCTCAGCAGCTCGCCCTCGAGGCTTATTACGTGGAGATGAGAGTCCCCGGGTCCAACATCCCCGAGTTCATGCTCCTGCAGCCCATGGTTCCGCAGAACCGCCAGAACATGATCGCCTGGGTCGCCGCCCACAACGACTACCCCACGACCTACGGGCAAGTGAGCATTTTCGACTTCCCACGCGACTCCAACGTCTTTGGCCCCAAGCAGATCCAGGCCCTGATCCAGCAGAACCCCACCATCAGTCAGCAGATCACGCTGTGGGGCCAGGTTGGCAGCACGGTGATCCTCGGCAACCTGCTTGTGATTCCGCTGCAAGACTCGCTCATGTACATCGAGCCGGTCTACCTCAAAGCGTCATCGAACGGCTTGCCGGTGTTCCAGAAGGTTATCGTGGGCACGCCCACCCAGATCGTCTGGGGCAATAGTCTCGACGATGCCCTGAACCAGATCTACCAGGGTCAGGGCGCGACCGGAGCCGTGCCGTCGCCGGGGACCTCCCCTGGAGCTTCGGCTTCTCCTGTGGTCACGCCCAGCCCCAGCCCCACGGCCACGGCGGCCGGTTCGCCAACCGCCCTCCCCAGCGTGTCGCTGAGTGGTAACGCGCAGCAGCTGATCGCCGAAGCCAGCGCGCACTACGCAGCCGCCCAGCAGGCCCTTCATAACGGCGACTTGGCGACATACCAGAACGAGATGAACGTCGTCGGGCAGCTGCTGACGCAGCTCCAGAACGTACTCGGAACTCCCGGTCCCTCGGGGCGCTAGCCTGTGGTCGAGCCGGCGCAGCGGTTCGCCGATGCGCGCACCGATGCCTGGAGAGGGCGAAGCTGGCCCATGCGCATGGGCCTGGCCCTCGCATTCGGCGTGGGCGAGCTGGACGCCGCTGTCGTCGCGCTGGCTGGATTCCTGCTCAGGGGCGGGGTCGTCCTGTTGGCGCTGCCAAGCTTGGTCCTGCCATCCGTGATCGGCCTAGCCGGCGTCACCGGCATCGACGCGGTCGGAATCGACGGCCGCCCTACGCCGTGGCTGTACGAGATCGTGGCGATCTTCGGCGGCGCGGTGATCCTGTGGCTGGCGCTGGCCAGCCTCATCGGCTCGCTCATCGACGTGTGGCTGATCGAGGCCACGATCGACGCCACCGACAGGCCGGTCCGGCGAGGGCGATCCCTACCCGAGATCGGGCTCCTGCTCGACATGGTCGCCGTGCGTGGAATCTGCCTCTTGCCCGTCGCCGCTGCCCTGGTGTGGGCCAGCACACGCGTCTATACGGTCGCCTACAACGAGCTGACCACGCCAAGCAACCTGGCCACGCCGCTGCCCGTCAGGGTCGTGGAGAACGCCGCGGACGCCGTGGTCGTGGTCACGCTCGTCTGGCTGGTGACGGAGACGATCGCCGCCCTCGCTGTTCGGAGGCTGGTCCTCGCCGATGGCGGGGTATGGGCTTCCATCGTCGGAGCGCTCGTCCAGATCGCCCGGAGACCGTTTTCGACCGTCTCGACGGCGGTGGCGTCCACCGGCGCAAGCGTGGTCGCCACGGCCGTCGCGCTCGCCGCCACGGCGACGGCCTTCGACTGGTGCCGCGTCGCCGCCAGGAACCAGCAGCCGATCGCTATATCGCTCGGCTTGGGCCCGCTCAGCACGACACGCGACTTCCGGCCGGTCGTGTTCGTCCTGGCAGCCCTGGTTCTCGCCATCGCCTGGGTGGCGGCAGCCGCCCTGTCCGGGATCGCCTCCGCCTGCAGAAGCGCGGCCTGGACGGGCGAAGTCGTGACCTCCCTGTCCGGCGCCCAGGTCGGCCCGGCCGCGGCAGAGTTGGGACTATCGGGCCGGTCCGGCGAGAGATCGGGGGATTGACTCGGATGCCGCATAGCGGGAAACCTCGGCATGCGCGGCCAACCGTTCCGGCCGTCTTGAGCGGAGGACCCGCGTGATCGACCCACGGTTCTGCCCGAAATGCTCGTCGCCCGTCCTCCCGGGCGAGACCTCCTGCTCCGGCTGCGGCGCGCCTCTACCAGGCAGGAGCGAAGGCGAGGCCGGGTCCGACGCGCCTGTCGTGCCCGAAGCTGCGGCCCCGGAATCGAAGCGGAAGCGCTGGAGAGTCCGCAAGCCCGCCGCCAGGGAAACGGCGCCTGTTCAGGCTTCGACCGAGGCTGTGGCTGAGCCAGCCGCTGCGCCGGACGGCCTGCCCATAGACCCTCGCGCGGCACCGACGGCGGATCCGCGGCTGGCGGCGCCCGGTCAGATGATGAGCGCCTCGGCCGTGTTTGGCCCATCCGGCGAACCTCGGCCCCGCAATCCGATCGCTCCGCCGGTCCACATGCCCGCCAACTGGCATCTCGACCTGCAATCGATGGTCGAACGGCCAGCGGCCCCCGAGCCGCCGATACCGGAGCCCACCGGCGATGCCACGGGCCACATCCCCGGCGGCTACCTCGCACCGTCGGCAACCTATCGCGGCTCCGGATGGGCGCCGCTGGGGCGGGATAGGGCACTCTCGAGCGACCAGCCCACGGGCCCGAGCATGGGCGTTTCCATCGGGGCGGTTCCCATCAGCTCGGCCGACATCGGCTCGCCTCTGGCGACGGCCCCGCGAGGACCCGGACCGCTGGCGGCCATGATTGCGCCATCTGCCCCGGCGATGATCGCGCCGCCGATCCCACAACCGGGCGTGGCGACCGCTGCCCCACAACGCACGGCGATTCCGACAGCGGCACAACCCGCTCGCAAGGAGTCTGCCCCGGAGCTCGTGGCGTTCGGCTTCGTGGCCGCCGGCGGAGTGGTCGGCTTTGTCAGTCTCTTTCTGCCCTGGGCCGGTTCGGCGGGAATCGGCATCGGAACGGTCGCCAGCGCGGGCTCGCTGCCACAACCCAACCAGTGGGCCTGGGGGATGCCGGCCGCGATCCCGCTCCTTCTGCTGACGGGCCTCATCCTCGGCGCGGCAGCCGGCAGCGATCGGGCCCAGCAGCGACTGCCGAGCCTGGCGTTCGTCATCGGGCGCGTCACCGACGTGATCCTGCCGATGCTCCTGGGCGGCCTCTACCTCGGCGTGGGCCTGCTCTACGTGACACTCCCGCCCCAGTTCGGGTTCGGGACGGGCATCATCGCTCTGATCGCTGCTGGGTGCCTGCTCCTGGCCGGTTCGATCGTCGCTCTCTTCTTCCCTCCCGGAAACGACTCGGTCGCGGGCTGATTCGCGGGACCCGCTGTTCCGGCCCGGCGCGTCACCGTTGGGGGACCCGCGGCGTCACAGACCGTGAGTCGGAGCCGGAGCCAATTCGGGCCCTGGTAGACTTGCCGAGTGCCTTACGAAGCGTCGCAGACGCCCCGCGAGGCTAGAGCCGAGAGAGAACGAGCCCGATGTCTAGCGATCTGACCGGCCTGGCGGGAAACGCCTTCGGCACGTTCTTTTCGAGCGCGATCGTCCAGCTGTTCGTGACGTCGGCCATCCTCTACCTCTTCGTCGTCTGGCTCGCGGCCGCCTTCTGGGCCTTCCGGGACATGCACGAGCGGAGCGAGAACCCCGTCCTGCCATACGTCGCCGCCGGCCTGATCATCCTGTGCACGCCGTTCCTCTTCGTCCTGGGCGTGGTGGTCTACCGAGTCATTCGGCCGCCGGAGAGGCTCGGCGAGGTCTACGAGCGGAACCTCGCCGAGGAGGCGCTGCTGGCCGAGGTCGAGGCGATCAAGACCTGCCGCAGCTGCGATCGGCGCGTCAACGCCGAGTGGATCATCTGCCCCTGGTGCCGCACCCGACTGAACCGCGTCTGCCCCAACTGCAGCAAACTGGTGGGCCTGGACTGGACCATCTGCGCCTGGTGCGGCAAGGACTTCGAGCGCGCCGTCGTAGCCGAACGGGCCGCGGTCCAGCCGGGCCGTGTCCCCGCCCCCGTCCTGGGTGCCGCACCCGGGCAAGCGGCGGGCGGTAGGATCACGAATAGAAAGCCCGCCGTTGGCGGCTGAGGCAACGATCCCCGGAGGCCCTGTCTCGCCTCATGGCCGACGATCCGCGGCAGCAAGACCGGAACAGCGCGGGACCTGACGGGGAGACGGCCGGCGCCGGCGGAGGCACCGAGTCCGCGGCAACCGAGGGGGCCCGATCGGCCGACTCGACGCCAGCTCGAACCGCCCGCGACAGCCAACCGCCGCAGGATGCACAGGCCACACCAAGGGCCGACGGACCGCCGCCGAGTCCGCCGCCGTGGAGCGGACAGTGGCCTCAAGCCGGGCCGCCGCAGATAACGCCGGGGCAGCCCGCACACACCCCCTGGCCGCCATACGTCCCCTCGCTACCGTCATACGCCCCCTGGCAACCGCCATACGCCCCCTGGCAGACCGGCCGCTGGCCCCAGACCACGCCCTGGCAACCAGGATCGTGGGGCGCCTGGGAGACGGCCCCGGCGCCGGTCGCCTGGCCGGCCGCATACCCCGCCGCATGGGTTCCCTCTCCCGGAAGCATGCCCATAGGCTATGTCCCCTGGGGATACTCCAATCCTCCTGCCGTGCCGCCCGTGCTCGAGCCACCGGGCCGGTTCCATCCCCCCACGCCTCGGCGAAGCCTCCTCGCGCTCCGCGGACGTGCCTCGCCGACGCTGTACTCGGTGGGCCTGGCCCTGGGCGTGCCCGGGTTGCTGGCTCTCCTGTTCTTGGAGATAGCGCCTCGGATGGGCTGGAAGCTGGGGCTCGCCTCACTCCCGGCCTGGATACTGGTGGAGACGATCTGTGCCGTCGCGGCCGTAGGACTGATCCTCTCGGCGATTGCGCAGTCACGCCAGCGGCGCGCGGACGGATGGCAGGACTACGCCGGTCCGTCGCCGTTCCTGGTGATGGCGGCCCTGTTGGCCGTGGTGACGGGGCTGGGCGAGCCGCTCGCGCGCGTCCTCACGACGGCTGGCGTGGATATGGATTCCGCCCTTGGAACCTTGCTTCTGCTCTTGGTCTACCTGGGGTCCTACATCGGACTGGTCCACTTCCTGGCGGTCAGATCGGGAGCCCTCACGTGGCGGGACGTGATGCGGCCGAGACGATTGGCTCCCGATCCGGACGACTGGGCATCGGCGACCCCGATACCGGCATTCGGCCGCCCGGTCGCTCCGCCGTCCACGGGCTGGCAGTCGCGCGCTCGCAGTCGAATCGGCGACGTCCTTCTGGCCCTGGCGATGCTGCTGCCACTGGTGATTGCGTCGGGCATCGTCAACCAGGTGCTGCTGCTGGTTCTGGGCCTCAAGACAGGCGACCTCTCTTCGCCGGTGCCAACTTCGTCGAGGGGCCTGGACCCATTGATCGCCATCTTCGCCGTGGCGGTGATCGTGCCCATCGGAGAGGAGATCTTCTTCCGCGGCTTCGCGACGAATGCGTGGGGCCGATCGCTTGGACGGAACTCGGCCATTCTTCGAGCGGCCCTCTTCTTTGCCTTCATCCACATTCTCAATGTGAGCAGCACCGAACCGGGGCTGGCTCTACGAACGGCCGTCTTCAACTTCGGGGCGCGCGTCCCCGTCTCGATTGCGCTCACCTGGCTCTACTTCCGGCGTCGCTCGATTCTCGCGTCGGGAACGCTTCACGCCTCGTTCAACGGCCTGATCCAGACGCTGTCGCTCCTGAACTCCTGACGGCAGGGCGAGCCAGGCCGCCGGACGCCGCGACCCGGCAGCACATCCTGGGCGAGCAATCGGAGCATCGGTTACGGCGGTCCGGATAGCCGCTGGTAAGTCGCGGTTGGTCGGCGGCTAAGTGGCGCCATGTAGGCTCGCTGCGTTCCCGGAGCCAGACGGCGGGAGGAATCGGCGGGCTTCCGTTGTTCGGCTCCGGGAGCGGTTCACATCGATTCCTCGCCGGGTTCTGAGGTGTGTGCGTGGGCAGGCGGGGCCGCTCTGTCGTGTCAAACCCTGCCGGCGAGACAAACGCAACCAGTCGCACGGCAGAGCGCCTGGACGGGGCGATCCAGTCCCTGACGCCGTGCGAACGCCCTCGCGAGCGGCTGGCCGTTCACGGCGCCGCGGCCCTGAGCGCCGCCGAACTCATCGGGCTTCTCTGGGGCACGGGAACGCAAGGCCTGAGCGCCGTTGAAGCGGCCGCGGACGCCTTGCGGCGCCACGAGGGCCTGATCGGGCTGGCCAGGGCAACGGACGTGGAGCTGGAGGCGGTGCCGGGCGTCGGTCCTGTTCGGGCCGCTCAGCTCACGGCTGCGTTCGAGCTCGGCCGACGAGTCGTCACGGACTGGCCGCAGGGCCGCTGGACGGTCCGCGCCCCTCGAGACGTGGGCGAGAGGTTGGTGCCCCAGATGGGCTACCTGGAGAGAGAGGAGCTGCGCGTCGTCCTGCTCAACGCTCGCAACGCCGTCCTGCGGCTCGTAACGGTCTACCAGGGCAACGTCTCATCGAGCCTGGTCCGAATCGGCGAACTGTTCCGGGACGCGGTCCGCCTCAACGCCGCCGGATTGATCCTCGTCCACAACCACCCGTCCGGCGATCCCACGCCCAGCCCGGACGACCTGCGTCTCACGGCCGAGACACTGGCGGCGGGCCGGCTGCTGGACATCCAGCTCCTGGACCACCTCATCGTCGCGGGCGACGGATTCGTTTCGCTTCGAGACCGAGGCGTCGCCTTCGATCGTCCGGCCTAGAGTGCCGAGCCGGCGCTTGCGCCGGAGCGGTCGACTGCCGCAGCCCGGCGCGCATGGACCGACCCACTCGGGAGCCCCGGCGTAATTGGCGCGTATACTGCTCAGGCTTTCCAGGATCGGAGCGGGGCGACTCAGAGTCCCGCGGCACAGATCGGGCCAGATCGTTCCGATCCCTGGCTCACCAAGCGACACGATCGCACGGAACACCCAGGTTGGCGACCCATCATCCCGTCGTGAGGGTGCCAGCGCCACTCTAGAAGGACCAACCTCGCATCATGTTCGGCCTGCACGCTCTGCTCGGCCTCTTCTCGCGTGACATCGGGATAGACCTGGGCACTGCCAACACTCTCGTCCACGTCCGCGACCGCGGCATCGTGATCAGTGAACCGAGCGTGGTCGCCCTGGAAGCCAAGACCAGGAAAGTCCTGGCCGTCGGCGCCGAGGCCAAGCGCATGGTCGGGCGGACTCCGGCGAGCATCATCGCGGTCCGTCCGTTGCGAGACGGCGTGATCAGCGACTTCGACGTTACCCAGCAGATGATCGCCTACTTCGTCCGCAAGGTTCACGACCGGATCGGCATGGTGCCGCGGCCGCGCATCCTTCTCGGCATCCCGTCCGGCGTCACCGAGGTCGAGAAGCGGGCCGTCCGCGATGCGGCCATGAACGCCGGGGCACGCTGGGCCGGGCTCATCGAAGAGCCGATGGCAGCCGCCATCGGAGCCGGCCTGCCGATCAACGAGCCGACCGGCAGCATGATCATCGACATCGGCGGAGGCACCACGGAGGTGGCCGTGATCAGCCTCGGAGGCATCGTCGTGAGCCGCAGCATCCGGATCGGCGGCGACGAGATGGACGCCGACATCGTTGCTTACGCCCGCCGCGAGTACAACCTGTTCCTGGGCGAGCGGAGCGCCGAGGACATCAAGATCGCCATAGGATCGGCCAGCCCGGGCGAGTGGGACGCCCAGCGCGTGACGCTCCGGGGCCGCGACCTGCTGACCGGCCTGCCTCGCGCGGTCGAAGTCGGCGGCGAGCAGATTCGCGAAGCGATCGATGCGTCTCTCGCGCTCATCGTCGACACGATCAAGGACACGATCGAAGAGACTCCGCCGGAACTGGTGGCCGACATCATGGACCAGGGCATCGTCCTGGCCGGTGGCGGGGCGCTGCTGGCCGGCCTCGATCGCCGCATCGCCGAGGCGACTCAGATGCCGGTGCACGTGGCCAACGATCCGCTGACCTGCGTGGTACGCGGGACCGGCGTGGTCCTCGAGGAGCTCGACCTGATGGAAGAAGTCCTCGTCGCGGACACGTACGCCCGCACGCCGCGCTGACCTAGAGCCGTAAGGCCATGGTGGCCCGATGAGCACGATCACCGTCGCGCGCCGCGCTATCCGGCGAGAGTGGACCATCTTCGGCACCCTTCTCGTGCTCAGCGTCGGCCTGATGGGCGTCTCGGGCACGAGCACCGCCCACGACGTCGAATCTGGGGTCAACACCGCTCTGAGCCCGATCGAGACGGTCATCAACAACGCGGCCGACACGGCCGGGTCCTACTTCACCGCGATCACCCAGATCGACGGTTTGCGGACGCAGAACGAGAAGCTCCGCCTGGAGAACCAGACCCTCCAGGAGCAGCTGGACCGGATGCCGGCCATCTCCAAGCTCAGCGACGACTGGACCAAGATCACCGAGGCCCAGCAATCGCTGCCGTACCAGACGACGCCGGCCCGCGTCATCGTTCGCGACATCTCGGACGTCAATCCCCGCACCGTGATCCTCGACAAGGGAAGCAGTGCCGGCTTGTCGGAGGGCGAAGTCGTCGTCGATGCCGGCGGCGCTCTCGTGGGTCGTATCCAGTCCCTCGACGCGTCCGTCTCGACCGTTCTGCTGGTCAGCGACCCGTCCGCCGTCGTTGTCGGGAAGGAAGCCAAGACCGGAGCCACCGGCACGATCCGCGGCCAGATAAGCGGGCTGCTCCAGATGCAATACGTGGACGTGGCGGCCAAGCTCCAGAAGGGCGACGCCGTGGTCACCGCTGGCGAAACCCTCCCAGGCACCAATGACCGCTCGCCCTACCCGCCGGGCCTTCTCATCGGCGACATCCTGGAGGTCAAGACCGACCCGAACGCCGTGGTCCAGAGTGCCGACATACAGCCCGCAGCGCACCTCTCCAACGCGACATTCGTGCTCGTTATCTTGGATTACGAGGGAGGGTTCGGACCGCCCCTCCCGAGCGCCGGCCCGAGCGGGTCGATATCGCCCTCCGGCTCGCTGAATCCCTCCGGCAAGCCCACGGCCAAGCCGACGGTCAAGCCGACGCCCAAACCCGCGACTACGCCTCAGCCCGTGCCACAGCCCGTGCCTTCGTACTGACGATCGGGCGACTGGGCGGCGTCCCCGTCGAACCTGATACGCTCTCGCCGCAATCGCCGACGGAGCTGCCGTGAAGGGTCTCGTGCTTGCGGGCGGCACAGCCACTCGCCTGTTCCCGCTCACGATCGTCACCAACAAGCATCTTCTGCCGATCTACGACCGGCCGATGATCTACTATCCCGTTGCCACGCTCGCCGGAATGGGGATCCGTGAGGTCATGGTCATCGTGGGCGGCAAGAGCGTCGGTGACGTGGTTGAGCTGCTTGCCGACGGGGAGCATTTCGGGCTCAACCTGACGTACCGATACCAGCGCGGCGCCCTCGGCATCGCCCACGCCATCGGCCTGGCCCGCGATTTCGTCGGCGACGACGCCTTCTGCTGCGTGCTCGGCGACAACGTCCTTCTCGGGCCGCCGCTCGCCGGCGTTGCGCGCGAGTTCGAAGAGGGACCGTGGGGCGCCGGCACGATGCTCTATGAAGTAGCGGACCCGGAACGATTCGGCGTCGCCGAGCTCGATGCTGCCGGCAATGTCGTCGGATTCGAGGAGAAGCCGGCCGTGCCCAAGAGCAACCTCATCCCGATCGGCGTGTACTTCCTGCGGCCCGATGCCTTCGCGGTCGTGGACCACCTCGTCCCGTCGCGCCGGGGAGAGCTGGAGATCACGGATCTGCTGAACCACTACCTGCCGGGCAGCCTCTTCGCCCGGCGCTTCGAGGGCATGTGGACCGACGCGGGAACCGTGACGTCGCTGATTCGGGCCGCGGAGCTGGCCGAGCAGGAATCTCGCTCCGGGCGCCTGACCGATCCCCCCGCGAGGCCGACGTCGTGACCGACGGGCGCCGGCCGCGGTTCAAGCGCCTGCTGGTGACCGGAGGAGCGGGCTTCATCGGGTCGTGCTTCGTTCGCGACCTGCTGGCCCGCCGCGAGGGCAGCCGCGTGATCGTCCTCGACAAGCTGACCTACGCCGGCAATCGGGCCAACCTGGCGCCGGTCGAGGCCGATCCTGAGCAGGCGTCCCGGTTCCGATTCGTCGTCGGTGACATCGCCGATCCGGCCGTGGTTGCGCCCCTCGTCGCTGAGTGCGACGCCGTCGTCAACTTCGCCGCCGAGTCGCACGTCGACCGCTCGATCCTGGACCCCGAGGCCTTTCTCCGGACCGACGTCCTGGGCGTCCACGTCCTGCTGGAAGCATGCCGAGCCGAACAGGAGCGCGTCCGAGCCGGCGATCGAGCCGCGGCGCCACGCTTCCTCCAGGTCTCGACGGACGAGGTCTACGGCTCGGTGGAGACCGGGGCGAGCGAGGAGGACGATCGACTCGAGCCTCGTTCTCCGTACTCATCGGCCAAGGCCGCGGGCGAGCTGCTCGTCCATTCCTACTTCGTCACCTATGGCCTAGATGCGGTCGTCACGCGCGGCTCGAACACCTACGGCCCGTACCACCACCCCGAGAAGCTGATCCCGCTCTTCATCACCAATGCCATAGACGACCAGCCCCTGCCACTCTACGGCGACGGCCTCCAGCGGCGCGACTGGCTGTACGTAGCGGATCATGCCGGCGCCATCGGTCACGTCCTGGAGCATGGCGTGGCCGGAGAGACGTACAACGTGTCCGGCGGCAACGAGCGCACCAACCGGGAAGTGGTCACGGCCCTGCTGGCGCGCCTGGGCAAGCCATGGTCGCTGGTGAGGACGGTGGATGACCGGCCCGGCCACGACCGGCGCTACGCCATGGATGGCTCCAAGCTGTCCGGGCTCGGCTGGACCAACAAGATGACCTTCGAGGAAGGCCTGGTCGCGACCGTCGACTGGTTCCGCGACAACCAGAGCTGGTGGCGGGAGATCAAGTCCGGGGAATGGGACGACTACTACCGCCGCCAGTACGGCGCGAGGCTGGCCGGCTCGCGAGAGGCCACGTGATGGGAGCGGCTCGCTGATGCGCGTCGCCGTCACCGGGGCGGGCGGACGACTGGGCAGCGCCCTCGTGAAGATCCTCTGGGGTTCCTCGTTCGTCCGCGAAGTGCTGGCCTGGGATCTGCCGGAGCATGACCTGGACGATCCGACCTCGGCCGAGCGTCTCATCGGCACGTTCCGGCCCGACGCAGTGGTGCACTGCGCCGCCTGGACCGACGTCGACGGCTGCGCCCGCAACCCGGATCTGGCCATGCGCCGCAACGGGACCGCGGTGGGCGAGATCGCCCGGACCTGCGTGAGCGTCGGAGCGGGTCTGGTCGTGATCTCCACCAATGAGGTCTTCGACGGGAGCCGGACCGACGGCCTTCCCTACAGCCCGACGGAGCCGTCGAATCCGGCCAATCCCTACGGCGCTTCCAAGCTGGAAGGCGAGACGGCCGCTCGGACCGCTTTCCTGGCAACAGGCGGCGACTTTAGCGCGGCCGCACTCGCGGAAGACGGCAACGGGCAGGTGCCCCCTCTCGCGATCGTTCGAACGGCCTGGCTGTTCGGAAGGCCCGGCATCGACTTCCCGCAGAAGATCCTCGCCGCCGCCGGGCGAGCGCGAGACCAGCACCAGAGTCTCGCCCTGGTCTCCGACGAGATCGGGACCCCAACCTATGCCCCGGATCTCGCATCCGCGATCGTCCGCCTGCTGGGGGAAGCGGCGCGACCGGGCGGTCGTGGCTTCGGCGGAATCCACCACGTCGTGAACGGCGGGCAGGCGTCTCGGGCCACCTGGGCTCGCGAGGTGCTGCGCCTGGCGGGTATCGACGTCGCCACGAACGACGTGCCCTCGACTACGTGGGCCCGCCCTTCGACGCCGCCGGCCTGGGGAGTGCTCCAGACGACGCCACTCCCCGGGGGACCGCTGCGCGACTGGCGAGAGGCCCTCGAGGAGCATATGGCACTTCCGAGTTCGCATGAGGAGGCTGGGCGATGAGCGGAGACGGGTCCGAATCGCGGCTGCCCGGGGTGCGCTACGGTCAGCTCAACCGGCTGGCCGATTCCCGAGGGTCGTTCATGGAGATATGGCGCGCCTCCGCCTTCGGGGACCTGGACCGCGAAGCCGCGGGCCTTCCGGACGCCCGCTTCGTCCAGGCCAACCTGTCCGCGTCGGCTCCGGGCGTGCTGCGCGGTCTCCACTACCACCGCCGCCAGCTCGACTACTGGACCGTGGTCGGCGGCCGGGCGCTGGTCGCCCTGGTGGACGTGCGGCCGGTCATCGCTGATCTCAACGCCCATGCCCTCGTCGAGACCCGCGAGCTGGCCGCCGGCCAGACCGTGACGATCCCGACCGGAGTAGCCCACGGGTTCCTGGCCCTCGAATCGCTCCAGCTTCTTTACCTGGTCACGAACGAGTACGACGGCAGCGACGAACTGGGCTTCGCCTGGGACGATCCGGCCGTGGGAGTCCCCTGGCCTGCGGTTCCCGGCACCGGCGATGGACGGCCGATCCTCTCCGACCGCGACCGAACCAATCCCACTCTGGCCGAGCTGGTTCGAGGCCTCCGGGACTCCTGACGGTGGTCTCCGGACCGGCTAGTCGCGGGGTCTCGCGGGAAGAGCCCGCTCGCTGTAGGCTGGCAAGCACAGCCGCCTCGTGCCGGCCAGAGTCGCGCACCTGAGGCGGGGGAGAAGACCGACATGAGCGAAGAGCCGGGCGGCAGCCCAATCGAGAAACCGGACGGTGGGTCGCAATCCCGCTCGGTTCGCAAGACCGCGAGGCCGGCATCCGAGGGTCTGGCACCCAGAAGTCGCCGGCGAGCCCCTGCGTCGCCGGAGACGCCGGTGGTCGCGCCGGCAAGACGGGCCAAGTCGGCGGCCGCCCCAGTACGGTCCGCGGCCTCCGCCACTGCCTCCAAGCCGGCCCCCGCGGCACCACCGGCGCGCACCGAGTCGCCACACAGACTCCCCGTCGCGCCGGACTTCAATCTCACGCGGGGCGGAATCGGCGAAGTGGAGGCCGTCACCGTAAGCGTTACCCAGGGCGGAATCGGGGCCGCCTCCGCAGAGGACATCACCGTCTCCATGGGCGGCATCGGCCGGGCTCAGGCGGACGACATCGCCGTTCGGATGGGCGCCATCGGCGTGGCCCGGGCGGAGCGCGTCTCCGTCGAACTCGGCGCCGTGGGCCTGGCGGTTGGCGGCGATGTCTCGATGACCCAGGGCTTCGCCCGGACGGTCCTGGCCCGTGACGTTCGAATCAGCAAGGGCGGGGCCCAGACTGTGGTCGCCGGCCACGTGACCATGGAACCTCAGAGCGGCGCGCTATTGATCCTGGCCAGGAAGGTCGAGGGCAACGTTCGCCCCGTCCTGGACTGGCGCGGGGCGCTGGCCCTGGGAGCCACTCTGGCCGTCGGCATCGGATTGCTGACCAGACGAAAGCGCGGCTAGACAGGAGACCGGGCCGGGCGACTTCCCGGCCCAACCGCCCAGCAGGCAGACGCGAGAGACCTCGCGTCGGGCCGCCCGGTGGGACGTTCGGTATACTCAGGAGCCGGCTGAGCGGGGTCTCCGGGATCCCTTCACTAACTCCGATCCGCCACAGGAGTATCTCGTGATCGACCCCACGGCGCGGGTTCACGCGTCGGCAGACCTCGAGTCCGACGTCTCGGTCGGACCGCGGACCAGCATCTGGAACAGGGCTGTCCTGCGCAACGGGGCGAGCGTTGGGGCGGAGTGCATCATCGGCAGAGACGCCTTCATCGACGAGGGCGTCCGCCTGGGCAACCGCGTCAAGGTACAGAACGGGGCCCTCGTCTACCACGGCGTGACGGTCGGAAACGGCGTCTTCATCGGCCCCGGCGCGATCCTGACGAACGACCGGTATCCGCGGGCCATCACCGCAACGGGCGAGCTGGCTCGAGGCGACGACTGGACCGTGAGTCCGATCGAGCTGCGTGACGGTTGCTCGATCGGCGCGGGTGCCGTTGTCGTGGCCGGCACGACGATAGGCCGATTCGCTACGGTAGGAGCCGGCGCCATCGTCACTCGCGACGTCCCCGACTTCGCCTTAGTGGCCGGCAACCCAGCCCGGCGCCTCGGTTGGGTCTGCGCCTGCGGATCGCGATTGACCGATGCCACCGGCGCCAACGCAGCTCCCAATCCATCGACGGACGCTCCCCTCGCCTGCCCGCAGTGCGGACGGGACTACGATTTCAATCCCCAGAGCGGCTCGCTGACAGAGCGACCGGCGTAGAGCACAGGAGTCGAGCATGATCCCTCCCGCACGCCCCGATCTCGGTCCCGAAGAGGTTGCCGCCGTCACCGAAGTTCTGAACAGCGGCATGATCGCCCAAGGCCGGAAGGTCGCCGAGCTCGAGGAGCGCTGGGCCGCGTTTTGCGGAGCCAAGCACGCGATCGCCGTCTCGAACGGGACGGTCGCCCTCATGTCCATCTTCGCCGGCCTGGGGCTGGGCCCGGGCGACGACGTGATCACCGTCTCGCATACCTTCAACGCGACCGTCAGCTCGATCCTGTTCACGGGCGCGACGCCGGTCTTCGTGGACATCGAAGCGGACACGTATCTCATGGACGCGGGCCGGCTCGAGGCCGCCATCACGCCGCGAACGCGGGCCATCTGCCCGGTCAGCCTGTTCGGCATCGTCGCGGACATGGACGCCATCCAGGCGATCGCCGATCGCCATGGCCTGACGGTCGTCGAGGATGCGTGCCAGGCCCACGGCGCCCTCTATCGAGGCCGGCGGGCCGGCAGCTTCGGCTACGCGGCCTTCAGCCTGTACGGCACGAAGAACATGACTACCGGCGAGGGCGGTTTCGTCACAACCAACGACGATCGGCTGGCCGACTGGATCAGGCTGTATCGCAACCAGGGGATGCGAGAGCGCTACCACCACGAGATCCTCGGCTACAACTTTCGAATGACGGACATCGCAGGGGCCATTGGACTGGTCCAGCTCGACAAGCTCGAGCGCAACACCGCCCGCCGGCAGGCGATCGCGCGACGATACGACGAGGCCCTGGCCGACCTGCCCATCCAGCTGCCGACCTGGCCGGAGGGCCGGACTCACGTCTTCCACCAGTACACGCTGGGCGTCGGCCCGGCTCGCGACGAGATCGTGGCCGAGATGAAGGAGGCCGGCGTCATCTGCGGCATCTACTACCCGATCCCCTGCCACCGTCAGGCCTACGTCATGGAACTCGGGATCGAAGCCGATCTGCCGAACACCGACGCCGCTGCCGCGAGCAGCATGTCCCTGCCGATGTATCCCGGCCTCACCGAGGCCGAGCAGGCCCAGGTGATCGACGCCCTGCGCGCCTCGGTTCTGCGCCACGCCGTCGGCGCCAGCGGCAGCAGGGCATGACCTCGCCCCTCCGGCTCGGCCTGGTCGGGCTGGGCTCCATGGGTCGGAACCACCTCCGCGTCATCTCGAATCACCCCGAGACGACCCTGGCCGCCGTCGCCGACCCGGATCCCGCCGCTCTGGAGGCCGCGGCCGGCACGCCGGAGACAGCGCGGTTCGCGGATCCCCTGGAGATGATCCGGCAGTCCGACCTGGACGGTGTGGTCATCGCCGCCCCCACGACCGCGCACATGCCCCTCGCCCTGGCCGCGATCGACCGAGGCATCGGCGTCCTGGTGGAGAAGCCCCTTGCCGCCACCGTCGACGACGGGCTCACGATCGTCGCCGCCGCGCGCAAGCGGAACGTGCGGGTCCAGATCGGCCACGTCGAGCGATACAACCCGGCCGTCCTGGAGATGGGCCGCCTCCTGCGCGCAGGCTGGCTATCAACGATCTACGCCATTACCAGCCGTCGTGCCGGCCCGTTCCCGGCACGCATCCGCGACGTCGGCGTGACCGTAGACCTCGGCACCCATGACGTGGACATCCTGTGCTGGATCGCCGGCGAGCGGCCGGTCCGCGTCTACGCCGAGACGGCCCAACGGTTGCACGCCACGCACGAGGATCTGACGTTCGGCCTGATGCACTTCCCGTCGGGCGCAACGGGCTTCCTGGACGTGGACTGGCTCACTCCGGCCAAGCGGCGCAGCCTCGTCGCCGTCGGCGAGGAGGGGATGTTCGAGCTGGATTACCTCACCCAGAGGCTGACCTTCACCCGCTCCAACGTCGAGCGGCCTCTGATGATCGCGGGCTACGCCACGACCTTCACCGGCGACGTTGCGGAGATCCCGATCAACAGCATCGAGCCGTTGCGCGCTCAGCTCGACGAGTTCGTGCGCGTTCTGCGAACCGGCGAGCGGCCGTACGTCGACGCCGAGGACGGCCTCTGGGCTGTAGCGATTGCCAACGCTCTTCTCACCGCCGCGTCAGAGCGACGACCCATCGACCTCTCCGACCTTCCCTCGAGGCTGACCGCCGAATGACCATCGTCAACCGCCCTTCCCGCGTCGTCAGCCTCCTTGGCGGCGCCATCGCTCCACCAGTCAACCCCTGCTCGCACGCGACGCCGCGCGCCGTGACGCCCTGGACCGCGGAGCCCGGCACGGTGGGCCGTGCGGTCGTAGTTGGCGCGGGCAAGATGGGCCTGCCGCTGGCCGTCCAGTTCGCCCGGCATGGCTGGCACGTGACTGCGGTGGACGTGGACGCCGACGTTGTCGCGGCCATCAACGAGGGCCGTTCCCACGTCCCGGGCGAGCCGGGGCTGGCCGAGGGAGTGGCCGAGGTCCACGCCGCGGGCCTCCTCGTGGCCACCGTCGACGCCGCGGCCGCCGCTCGCGACGGGGATGTCGCGGTCCTGATCGTCCCCGTCATGCTGGACGACGCCCAGCAACCGGACTACCGCTACATGGACTCGGCTGTGGATTCGATCGCGGCCGGAATCCACGGCGGCATGACGGTCATCTTCGAGACCACTCTCCCCGTCGGTGACACGCGCGGGCGGTTCGCGCCCCGTCTGGAGGCGGCCACCGGTCTCCGGGCCGAGACCGACTTCTTCGTCGCCTTCTCGCCGGAGCGTCTCTACTCGGGCGCCGTCTTCGCGAACCTGGCGACATACCCCAAGCTTGTCGGCGGGATCGGCCCCGAATCGGGACGGCGGGCCGCCGCGTTCTACGACTCGGTGCTGGACGCCGAGATCGTGGAGATGAGCGGCGCCGAGGCGGCGGAGTTCAGCAAGATCGCCGAGACCACCTACCGCGACGTCAACGTCGCCCTGGCCAACGACTTCGCACGCTACGCCGACCGCGTTGGCGTGGACATCCAGGAGGTCATCGAAGGCGCCAACAGCCAGCCGTATTCGCACATCCACCAGCCGGGTCTCGGGGTAGGCGGCCACTGCATCCCCGTCTACCCGCATCTCCTCCTGAGTCGCGCCCCCGATCTCGACATGGTGGCCGCCGCGCGTCGCACGAATGACGCCCAAGTTGGCCTGGCCATCAAGACGCTCGAGGGGCTGCTGGGCGGACTCGATGACGTTCCGATCCTGGTCCTGGGGCTCACCTATCGCGCCGGCGTCAAAGAGCTGGCCTATTCGCGGGCCCTCCCGCTGATCGAGCGTCTGTCGTTCCACGGCGCCGAAGTGTCGGCCTACGACCCTCTCCTTCCGATCGAGGAGATCGGTCGCTGCTGCGCCGAGGCCTATCGATGGGGCCAGCCGGCGCCGTTCCGCGCGATCGTCACCCAGACAGCGGACAAGCTGTGGGAGAGCCTCGATTTCCGGCTCTTCCCGCAGCTCGAGATCATCCTCGACGGACGCAACAGCCTGCGCGAGGTCGAGTTGCCGGCGAGCGTCCAGTACGTCGGCATCGGCGTCCAGGCCGCCACGCGACGCCGCAGGGGCACCGCGACGCCCAGCGGCGCCGCCTCCTCGTAGGGGAGGGCCGGCGATGCGAATCCTGAGCGTGGTCGGCACGCGTCCACAGCTGATAAAGGCCGCCGCGCTGCAGCCCGTCCTGCGTCGCGACCACGTCGAGATCTTCGTCGACACCGGTCAGCACTACGACGAGACGATGGCCGGCAACTTCTTCGGCGAACTGGGCCTGGCGCGGCCGGACCACTCGCTCGGGATCGGGGGAGGCGGCCACGGCGACCAGACCGGCCGAATGCTGATCGCCCTGGAGCCGCTGCTCAGAGACGCGGCGCCGGACGCCGTGCTGGTCTATGGCGACACCAACTCCACCCTCGCCGGGGCCCTGGCCGCGGCCAAGCTCGGCATCCCGGTCGCCCATGTCGAGGCCGGCCTGCGCTCCTTCGATCGGCGCATGCCCGAGGAGCGCAATCGTGTCGTGGCCGACCACATGTCGCGCTGGCTCTTTGCCCCCACCGCCGCCGCCGTCGCCAACCTTGCCGCGGAGGGGATCACGGCGGGTGTCGTCCAGGTCGGCGATCTGATGCTCGACCTGGCTGCCCGCGTCTCCGCCGAGGTCCGGGATCCGGCCGTACTGGTCGAGATCGGCGCGAGACTGGG
>DATEXG010000011.1:0-6174 GCA_035257225.1 Candidatus Limnocylindrales bacterium | reverse complement strand
CCGAGGGAAGCACCGAGGGAAGCACCGAGGCCGACTGCGAGGGGCCTACCGGCTGCGAACCGCTGGCGGCTGCCGACTGAGAAGCGCCCGAACTTGGTGAGGCGGGAGGCGAGGATGTGTCCGCCGCGCTCGGGACCGGCGTGTCGGAAGGCGCCGGCGTCGGAGTCGCCGCCTCAATTCCGAAGTTCAGCTGCCCGCCGGCGTCGATGATGAAGTGCACCGACTGCAGGTTCCCCGGGCTCGTCGTGGCGGACGAGGTCCCGGCGTCGACCACATTTGCCGGGGACATCGCCGTCACGGCGTTGGACAGGATCTGATGGACGTCGGAGAGCGGCGTCGACGCGCAACCGGCGGCGAGAGCCGCGACGGACAGCAGGCCGGCCGCTAACGTGGCGATCGACTTCCGACGAAACACGTGACTCCTCCAAACCAGATACCGGCCCTGGACTGTGCTCTCATGGTGCCGGCGCGAGGGAACGCCGCGCGGACGGCCCTCGGCAGTTTAGCGGCTGTCGGCCGTTCGAAACCTGAAAGCGCCGCAGCGACCTCCGAGGCGAGGTCTTTGGCTACGGATCACCTGAGCCTCCTGACGAGACCTTGGGCGCGCAAGCTTGCTGTCATCCCCACCCGGTGTCAATGCGCGGCGCACGCCAGGGTCAGGCGTCCGGGTCGGTGAATCACGGAACCCCGGGCGGCTTGCCCGGGGTTCCGAATCTCTTCGACGTACTGAGGCCGAAGGCCTCGTTGGCGCGCTACGGAGCGGTCGTCTCTACCTCACTGGCAGGCGGCGCGGTGATCGTGACGGGCTTGTCGTAGTCCGTCACGGTAACGATCACATCGAGATTCCCGATCTTCGACGAGGCGGCTTTGACTTCGATCTTGGCCAGCCGGTTGCCGTTCTTGTAGACCCACGCGTCGACGGCTGCGGAGTCGATCGTCAAGCCGGCAGCGGCGGTCGAGGCGGCGCTCGCGGCGGCCCCCGCGATCTTGCTGTTGATCAGGTCTAGCGGGACGGAGATGGTTATGTGATACGCATCCTGGCCGCCGATCTTGTCTACGCCGACCAGCGTCGCCTTGGCCCCGGCGTCATCTAGGGCCTTGCGGATCTGAGCTACCTGATCCTCGACTCCGGCTAGACCCGAGGGCCCGACCGTCGGAACGGCCACGGCACCGCCCGTGAGCGAGCTGCTCAGGTCTCCCACGCTGCTCTTGGTGTACTTGGAGCTGGAAAGGCCGGGCAGATCGATCTTGTAGTACAGAGCCGCGTCTTTGAGGATGATGTCGGCAGGGAACGTCACGGTAGAGCCGGCCGAGCCAAGCGACACGGTGGCGGAGAGGTGGGCGGCCTGGTTGGCCAGGTCGACGTCGCCTTCGATCTTGGAGCCGTCCAGCTTCAGGTCCCCCGTCAACCCGGACGAAGCGTCGCCGCCCAGGCCCGACAGCCCGGAAGCCTTGATAGTGCCGTTGACTTCGATCTTGAGGTGGAACGACTTGGTGTCAGGCCCGCCGGCGATCACCGCGCTGATGATCGAACTCGGGTCGCCGGGGTTGACGTTGGCATTCGTGCCGCCGCCTGGGCCGCCCGATCCGCCCATTGGGGATAGGCCGGCCGGCCATGTGGCCGAACTGCTGGCGCAAGCGCTGGCAACGACGACGAGCCCAGCAAACAGGGCTAGCGCCCTTCTGGGAAGACGATCCACCGTGCCACCTCCTCTGATGTTTGTGCGGAGCAAGATTGGCCGCACGCCGTGGCGCTGTCAACCGAGGGGTCGGCACCCCGGGTCGTTGTGTTGAGCCGCCATCAGAGAACCCGGGCGGGTAGCCCGGGGCTCCGATGGCCCAACTGCGCGGGCCAGGACCGGTCGGACCGGGTCGGGGTGTCAAAGGACGCCTGGCAGACGCCCGCGGAGTTGTCTCACCGTACAAAGAGAGGCCCCGGACGGGTGCCCGGGGCCTCGATATCGGTAGTGCGTGGAGGCTAGAAGTCCATCTCTCCGCCGCCGTGGTTGTGGCCGGCGCCGGAGGGATCCTTCTTCTCCGGAAGGTCGGTGATCAGGGTCTCGGTCGTCAGAACCATCTTGGCGATCGAGGCCGCGTTCTCGAGGGCGGAGCGGGTCACCTTGGCGGCGTCCACGATCCCCTTCTCGAACATGTCGCCGAACTCGCCGCGAAGCGCGTCGTAGCCGAAGCCAACCTTCATGCCGCGAACCTGATCGACGATGACCTCGCCATGAGCGCCGGCGTTGTCGGCAATCTGGCGGATGGGGTACTCGAGAGAGCGGCGGATGATGTCTACACCCACCTGGGCATCGGCGTCATCGAGCTTCATCTTCGCCAGTACGTCCTGGCAATGCAGGAGGGTCGCGCCGCCGCCGGCGACCATCCCTTCCTCGATGCCGGCCCGCACGGTCGAGAGCGCGTCCTCGATGCGGTGCTTCTTTTCCTTGAGCTCGACCTCGGTGGCCGCTCCGACCTTGATGACGGCGACGCCGCCGGCGAGCTTGGCCAGGCGCTCCTGGAGCTTCTCCTTGTCGTAGTCGCTGGTGGTGTCTTCGATCTGGGCCTTGATCTGGGCCATCCGTGCCTTGATCGCCTCAGGTGCGCCGGCGCCGTCGACGAGCGTGGTGTCGTCCTTGGTGGCGACGACGCGGCGGGCTTCGCCGAGGTCCTCGATAGTCACGGAGTCGAGCTTGCGGCCGATCTCCTCGCTGATGACGGTGCCGCCGGAGAGGATGGCGATGTCGCGGAGCATCTCCTTGCGCCGATCACCAAAGCCCGGGGCCTTCACGGCAAGCACCTGAACGGTGCCGCGGAGCTTGTTCACGACCAGCGTCGCCAGGGCCTCACCGTCGACGTCCTCGGCGATGATTAGCAACGGGCGCCCGATCTGGACGGCCTTCTCGAGCGCCGGAAGCATATCCGGAACGGCCGAGATCTTCTTGTCGGTGATCAGGATTCTCGGGTTGTCGAGGACGGTCTCCATCCGGTCCGCGTTGGTCACGAAGTAGGCCGAGATGTAGCCGCGGTCGAACTGCATTCCCTCGGTGTATTCCTTCTCCAAACCGAGAGACTGGCCTTCTTCGACCGTGACGACGCCGTCCTTGCCGACCTTGTCCATCACTTCGGCGATGATGTCGCCGACTTCGGGGTCGGCCGCCGAGATCGTTGCGATCGCGGCGATCTCCGCGCGGGAGTCGATCGGGCGGGACTGCTTCTTGATCTCCGCGACGACTGCGGCCACGGCCTTCTCGATGCCGACCCGGATCTGCATCGGGTTGGCGCCGGCCGTAACGTTGCGGATGCCCTCGTTGATCATTGCCTGGCCGAGAACCACCGCCGTCGTCGTGCCGTCGCCGGCTACGTCGTCGGTCTTGGTGGCGACTTCCTTGAGCAGCTGGGCTCCCATATTCTCGAATGGGTCTTCCAGCTCGATGTCGCGGGCGATCGTGACGCCGTCGTTGGTGATCGTCGGCGCACCGAACTTCTTGTCCAACACTACGTTGCGGCCCTTGGGGCCGATCGTGACCTTGACGGCCTCGGCCAGACGGTCGACGCCGCGCTTGAGGGAGCGACGAGCGGTCTCGTCGAAGACAATCTGCTTTGCCAAGTCTGTCTTCCTCCGATTTCCTCCGGCCAACCGGGAAATCACTCAGGGGCCGGTTTCAGTTCACATAGGGCACGGGCGGTCCGGCGTCTCGATCGGCGGTCTTCCGGCCGACGCGTTGGCGTCTTGCCGGACGGGCCGTCCCCGACCGGAGCGGCCATCGCTGGCCGCCGCCCGTCAGTCCTCGACGATCGCGCGCCATCGGCGGCTCTTCGTTAGTCCTCTACGATGGCGAGGATGTCCTTCTGGCTGACGATGAGGAGCTCCTCGCCGTCCACCTTGAATTCGGTCCCGGCGTACTTCTGGTACAGGACGCGGTCGCCCTTCTTGACGTCCATCTTCTCGCGAGTGCCATCATCGAGGATCTTCCCGGGGCCGGCCGCGATGATCGAGCCCTCCTGGGGCTTCTCCTTGGCCGTGTCCGGAATGACGATGCCGCTCTTGGTCATCTCTTCTCGAGCGCTCGGCTTGATAACGACTCGATCGCCAAGGGGCTTGAGCTTCTTGCTGGTCGCAGTGGCCGTTGCCAACGCGTTTCCTCCTGAATGCGGCGGCACAGTAACCGCCGTCGTGCTATGGATGTGGCTGTTCGGGGCGCCGACACGCGGCTGACAACCACGTCCTGATGAATGCCGGTCCGGCCTCCGCCCCGCTCCGGCGCCGATAGCGCCGCGCCCGGATCGGGCGTTGCCGGATGCATTAGCACTCTACCAATGAGAGTGCTAACAGCCTAATCACGGCCGAAGAGCCTGTCAAGCACGCCCGGCCTCCCGCATCCGAGGAACGAGGCCGAGGTCTGGAAGGCGCGCAAGCGCGACTGAACTCTCCGCCGGCGTTGGACGCGCCGCGCCTGTCTCTCCGGCGTTGCTAGCGGGACTTGTTGATCGTGCTCAGGATCGTGTCGATCCCACCGCCCAGGAACAGAATGGCGCTGATGGCCACGATCGTTATCAAGATGAGGATCAGCGCGTACTCCGCGAGCCCCTGCCCCGTCTCGCTACTCCTCAGCGCACCGCGAGCCATCTCGTCCGTCTCCTGCATGACGCCCTGGCAACCGATGATGCGCCACAGGCATGGCTCCGTGATGTTACGACGGCGCGCGATCATTCGCGGAGCAAGGTCCGGGGGAGCCGCGGACTGCGGCCTCCGAACGGCGATCGAACCCGCCACCTCAAGGCTTAGCACAACAAAACGGGCGACCGAGCCGCCCGTCTTGCCAGCTGTATGAGTGCGGATTAGTGCGCTAGATCGATTTGCCGACCCTGCTGAGGGCACCGTTGATGGCGCCGCCCAAGAACGCGAGCGCGACAATAGCGAGGATGGCGATAAGCGCGAGAATCAGGGCATATTCCGCGAGCCCCTGACCCCCTTCTCTGAAGCGCAGCATTGAAAATCGCATCGGCTTGTCTCCTACGGGAGGAATCCGCAAGAAAAATACGCTTGATGCTGCGACGTTTCGATAGTACAACAGTCGTCGCACCGGAATGACCCTCTCGCGCCGAAATGGCGCGAGCAGTCACCACTTTCGGACCGGTCTGAGTAACCCAGAGCCACCCGGACCTCACAACACTCCACTCAACCGCCGTGTGTTAGTGCCAGGTCGATCGCGGCCAGGTGCTCCAGGCGATGGATCGACTCCTGGTCTGCCCCGAGCCTGACGGCGCTCATCAGCTCGGGGAGTGGCCTCGGAAAGTGGCGTCGTAGGCCGCGACGAGGCCTTCGCCCATGCTATCGGGGGTTGCGCCGCGTTGCTGCGCCAGCCACTCCCCAGTGACGCGGACCCATTCCGGGGAGTTGCGCCGGCCGGAGAAGACCGCGCCGGGGACACGCGCCACCGGGCTCGAGTGACGCGGCACGCCGGGCGGGGCCAGATACGGGGCGTCCGTTTCGATGAGAAGCCGCTCCCCGGGAACGATCCGGGCCACCTCCGCGGATGCTTCTTCCCCACGCCTGAAGACCAGGCCGCTGAACGAGATCGCCAGGTTCAGCTCTAGTGCGGCCCGGGCGTAGTCCACCGGACCAGAGAACGAGTGAAGCACCGCGGGCGGGCGATTCCCGAAGGCGGCACTTGCGGCCGCTCCCCCGAAAGCCGCGACTCGCAACTCGCCGATGAGCGCGTCCTGGGCGTCGCGCCGCCCTACCGCGGAGCGGCAATGGAGGATCGCCGGCTTACCCGAGTCGAGGGCAAGGCGCAGGTGGCGCCGAAGGTTGGCGAGCTGCGCCTCGGGCGGGGAGTGCATCCGATCGAAGTCCAGGCCGGTCTCCCCTATCGCCACGACTCGCGGGTCCGTCGAAAGCCGCACGATCGCCGCCCAGTCGGCGCCTGTGGCGGCGGCCGCATCGTGGGGATGGATCCCGGCGGCGGCGTCGATCCAGTCGTGCTCGGTTGCCAGCCCGAGTGCAGCCTCGGACGAGCCGGCGTCCCACCCGGGCACGAGTAATCGCTCGACCCCGGCCTCGCGCGCCACCGCGATCACCGCGGCCCGGTCCTCTTCGAACGCATGGGCTTGCAAGTGCGCGTGGCTGTCGATGAGCCGCACGCCCGCCTCGCTCCCCGAGCCGGCCACGCT
>DATEXG010000010.1:0-2049 GCA_035257225.1 Candidatus Limnocylindrales bacterium | reverse complement strand
CAGCTGTCGCGATGGCCCGCCAGGCGATCGCCGACCACGGGAGCCAGCGGGCCGTGACGATAGCTCGCTGGGCCCTCGGGTATGTGGCCTTGGGCCGGGGGGACCTCCAAACGGCGGAGGCGGAGCTGCTGGCCGCACTCTCGGTGGGGGAGGAGAGCGGCGCGGTCGACCTCATCCTTCCATCGCTCTGGGGGCTCGCGGAGGCCGCGCTCCTGGCGGATCGTCCCGATGATGCGGCCGGGCGCTGCCACGACGCCTTCGAGCGGGCACGCGCGGCGGGCGAGCGGGCTCTCCTGGTGCCGTTCGTTGTCACCGGGGTCCGCGCCGAGCAGGCGGCCGGCAGACCCGCCACTGCGGAGGAGTGGCTGGCTGCCTGCACCGAGCACCTCTCGGCGATGCCGGCGGTGGCCTCGCCGGCGCTCGATCACGGCAAGGGTCTGGTGGCCCTCGCTGCTGGCTCGACCGGTGTCGCGCGCTCGGCGTTGGAAGCCGCAATCGACGGCTGGGACGAGCGCGGACGAATCTGGGAGGCGACATGGGCGCGCCTCGACCTAGCGAACTGCCTTGCTCGTCAGAATCGGTTCTCAGATGCGGTCGAGCTGGCCGTCGAGGCTCGCGCGGTGGCGTCCCGGCTGGACAGCAAGCCGCTCGCCGATCGAGCGGATTTCCTGCTCCGGTTGGCGCGCGGTCATGTGTCGGTCGACGAACCGTGGCGGCCATTGACGGCCCGCGAGTTCGCCGTGGCGAGACTGATCGCGGAGGGGCTGACGAACCCGGAGATCGCCTCTGAGCTGTCCATCGCCTCGAGGACCGCGAGCAGTCACGTGGAGCACATCCTCGCCAAGCTCGGGGCGTCGCGTCGAGCCGAGATCGCGAGCTGGGTCGCGACGATGAGGCGCGCAACGGCGAGCGCCGGACGTTCAATCGACGACGAGCCTGGGCCGGCGCCCATAAAGGAACCGGCGCTGAACACGGTGCTCTCGATCCGTCACTGACGCTTCCCACGACCCAGGTGATCTTCGACGTGAGCCGCTACTTCACGCGCTAGCGGGTCGCGACGCCAAGCCAGCTACGACGACGAGAGGCGGTCCTGGATCCGGTGCAGCAGCGGACGGACACCAGGACCTACTGAGCCCGGCCCCGACGAGCCCCGTCTACCGCTCCAGCTCCAATCCCGTCCTCAACTGGCAGGCTGCTGCCGCACGGTCACCTGCCCCGGTAGTAGCGCCGCCAGATGAGGCGGTAGATGGGGATCCAGCGTGGGATGTCCCGCAGGATCGGTATGAACGGGACCAGTGCCAGGAGCGTGGTCAGCAGGATCATCAGAAGGATGACGACCAAGTCCGTGTTCGACGCCGTGTTGAAGGGCGGGATCTGGTACCAGAACGAGAAGAGCCAGAGCCAAGTCTGTCCCGGGTACTGCCCGGTCTCGTTCATCATTCCCCACTGGTCGCCTGTGAGGTGCTGATCGGCGGCAAGGCCGGACAGGTAGTTGCCGTCGCCCAGGAAGAGGAGCGGCTTGGTGAAGTCCGTCTGGTACAGATTGCCGCTGCTCAACAGAAGGCCGTCAAGGGCGCCCGTGCGGGCGAGCCCCAGCATGCCGGCCATCAGATCGGGCACCGGTCCGTAGTCACCCGCTGCCACGCTGACCTCGTCGTTCGCCACGGTCGCGTCCGCCAGGGCGGTCGAATAGCTGGTGAGCCAGGCTTGCTGCTGGTCAGCGCTGGCTGAGTTGTACGTCTGGAGCGCCTTCGTGAGCGCCGGGTTGCCGACGGCGGCAAAATCGAGCGGCTGAAGAACGAAGTCCTTCGCCGTGTCGATGGGAGTGGTCACGCCCGCCCATTGCTGAGGAGCGATCGGTCCGACCGCCTGGGCCGCGTCCGGCGTATTCGTATAGGGCTGTCCGTACTGGGCGGTGCCGCTCTGGTAGGCCAGCTCGGACGCCGAGGTAGTGACGAAGTCGACCGGATCTTTGGTCGCCCAGGTCTGGATCGTGACGGCCGGGTCGTCGGGGGAGGAGAAGACGCCGGACAAGCCGACGACGACGAG
>DATEXG010000009.1:0-3243 GCA_035257225.1 Candidatus Limnocylindrales bacterium | reverse complement strand
GACCGCGGTTCTGGCTCAGCTGCCGATCATGTCCCGATGTCCGAGCCACGCCGACTTCGGGGGCAGGTCTTGGTGTTACGGGACCAGGTGGACGGGGGAATTCTGGACCCTAGCGGTCCACGTGGTGCGGTCGTGGGCCGCACCGCCGGTGATCACGTACCTGATCTTCCACCAGCCGTTTTGGGGCGCTGCGTAGCTGGGGTCAATGGGGATAGTCACCACGAGCCAGCGGCCTTGGAACTTGGAGTTGCCACCGCTGGCGGTGACAACCGACGTCACATTTCCGCTCTGGGTCCCCGAAGTGTCGAGCGTCGTACCCGAGTCTCGCCACGTGAATGTGGCATCCGTGTAGCCCGAGGCTGTGGGCTGCTCAAAGTACATGGTTCCGGTGCCATTCAAGTCGCCCGGGTCGAACAGGTCTACGATCAGCGTCTTGCCGGCGTTCGTCGAGTCAACCTGGGCCAGGTATATGTACGAGGTTCCACTCTGGAGGTTGTTGAAGATCGACATGGTCGACTGGGTTCCCACAGTTCCGCCGAAGACCTGCGGCTGATGTGAAGCGTCCGCCGTCGACGTGGCCTGTATGGAGAACATGTTGGAGCCGTCGGCGGGGCTCGACCCCACGGTGGTGGTCTGGACGTTGAGGCGGTAGCTGCCGGGCGTAACCGCGAGGGTGGCGAACTTAATCCACGGGTTGGCGGCGCCGCAGGCGCCGGCAGGGTAGCAGATGGAGCCGGTACCGCCCGCGGTTTTGTAGCCGGGCACGGAATTGACGTAGTAGGCGGAGCAGGAGTTCGTCTTTCCTGATTGGCCGTCGCTGGTGGAAATGCCGCCGTCGCCCGGGTATGAGACCTGTGTGTTGACCGTGTCGTCGGTCAGGTCGTAGGGTGTCGTGGACTGGTTGTAGAGGGTGAATATGGTGTTGAAGTTCACGCTGCCCCCGTTGGAGAAGGCGGTGTCGCCGGTGTCGTCGCCCTGGCTCGATCGTTGGCAGAACTCGGGATCGTACAGCTGAATTGTGAGAGTACCGCTGCCGCCCGCAGGCACTTTGATCGAGTAGTCATATGCTCCCGGATCGCCGGCGGTCGGGGCCTTGTACTCCGTGTTGTCCGGGGTCGTCACGGACCCGCAGTTCGTGTCCACGGTTGTGAAGTCCTTGGTCGCGTATGGGTCGCCGTTCTGCTTCAAGGTGCATGGACCCTGGATGGCTGCCCAGAAGTTCTGGGCGTTTCCCTGGAGGTCCGTGGAGGTCGGGGAGCCGAAGATGTTGAGCGGGCTGCCCATCGGCAACGGAAGGTTGTACTGGGCATGGGCCGTCCTGCTCGACGCCAGTGAGGTAACGCCGAAGATACGCATGAAGAAAGTGGGTATCGGAGCGCTGATCGTGACGTCCATTTGTTGGTGATTTGGCTCGTCGCGCGCGGCGTTGATCACGACACCGCCCACGTTGTTCGTATACCCATTCTGCACCGCTTCCGCGAGCGAAGCGGTCGTCGCGGGACCGGTTTGGTCCGGAAGATAGACCGCTCCGGCGAGCGCGGCTGCATCGGCAGCCTTCTGCATCCGCATCTCGCATATCCATGCGTACGAGATGTCGATGGCAAGGCCCATGATCCCGATCAGCACGGTCAGCGACAGCACGAACACAACGATGATCTGGCCGCGGCTGAGGACCTGTTCGTCGCGTTTGCGGCTGCCCGTCCTCCGGAGAGGCAGCTTCACGTGCGGCCTGGGTAGACGAAGCATCGTCATACTCCTTGAATCAAGGTTGGACTGTCCACGGGGGCCCGATTGGCATGACCGCCGTAGCCGACATGGGCAGGCCCCCGGAGAGGAAGGACAAAACGCCGGTCTGGGACTTATACGTGTACTGAATCTGCACGCCGACGTCGTCATAGGACCCGCCCCCGAAGGTGCCGTCGTGGCGGCCGCAAGCCTTCCAAACGTCTCCGTTCGCAGACACGAAAGAGCCTGTCGTCCCTGAGTATTTGTTGACTTGAGCGACACCGCTCACCACTAGTGGGCTTCCGTTCGTGTCCGCGTCAAAGATCCAGACCTGGACCCTGGTGATGTCGATGCCCGCGCTCTTGAGAGACGCCGTCACGGTTGAGAGGATTGCGGGATCGACGGTGGCCTCGGCGCTTGTCAATCTCGTGCCGGTACACACGCCCTGCGTTCCATCGTTGCCCAGTACGGCGCTGACGCGCGCTCCCTCACGGCTGGCGGCCTCGAGCCCCATGTCGGCGTCCATGACAAGGCCGAACTCCAAGACCGCCGCGAGCATGGCGGCCAGTAGCGGCAGGATGAGAGCGAATTCCACGAGGCTCTGACCGCGCTGCCGTCGGGTGTTGGAGCCGAGTCTCAGCTTCATGATGTTGGCGGCACGGGCTCGATGTTGGTCAAATTGGTCTGGGTAAAGGTGAAGCCGCTACCGGAAAGGCCGATCAGGCCTGGCAGTGGCGTTGTCCAGCTGTACTTGTAGACGATGGTGACGCCTACCCTGTCGGGACCGGAGTGGGCTGGGCTGGCCTGGCAAAGGCCGAGACTGGAGCCGCTGATGGACGCACAACGACTCGCGGCTGGGTAAGAGTCCGCCGTGTTCATCCATACGAGCCCTGGGCAGTTAGGGAGGTCTCCGGCGCCATTCAAGGTTCCTGTCGGGACGTAGGTCTGGACCGCGCCGTTGTTCACGCTTCCTGTGGCAGTAGCCCAGAAGATGTCGACGTGATCGATGCTGGACCTGCTCGGGGTGATGATGTCCTGGTCGATCCGCCTGAGGATCGCGCAATCGGCCGTCTTGGGATCCGCAGCGCCCGATTCCGCGACCACGATCGCAGCGTCGCGAGACGCGAAGCTGATCTGCGTCTTCACGCTGAAGGCCACACCGAACTCGATCATGCCCGTGAAGATCGTCAAGAAGATCATGAGGACAAGCGAGAACTCCACGAGGGCCTGGCCTCGGGAGCCTCCGGTCTTCGGGTGACGACCTCGCGGGTGTCTCTGCATGCTCTCTCTGTTCGAACCGAGCCGGCAGGACATGCCGACCCCAAGGCATAGGAGACTACGGGCCGCTCCTTGCAGCCGCCATAACTTACGGGCCGTTCCCGTGGGCTGGAACCGCTGAATCGGTGCGTATGAGCGCCGTCGGTACGAATGGCTTCGGAGTGGTCGCCATACGTCCTGCCATCCGGGGGCTCCGATCGGGTAGTTGCGAAGCGACTCAGGACTTGCGGCGGGCGGATC
>DATEXG010000008.1:0-12784 GCA_035257225.1 Candidatus Limnocylindrales bacterium | reverse complement strand
TGGCCTTGCTCGACCAGATCCGGCATCTGCCTGTAGAAAAAGGTCAGCAGCAGGGTGCGGATATGCGCGCCGTCGACGTCGGCGTCGGTCATGATGATGATCCGGTGATAGCGGAGCTTGGCGAGGTCGAGGGAGTCGCCGATGCCGGCCCCCAGCGCGATCACCAACGGCCGGATGTTCTCGCTCGAGACGATCTTGTCCAGGCGTGCCTTCTCGACGTTGAGGAGCTTGCCGCGGAGCGGCAGAATCGCCTGGAAGCGGCGATCCCTACCCTGCTTCGCCGAGCCTCCGGCCGAGTCGCCCTCGACCAGGTAGAGCTCGCTCTTGGCGGGGTCGCGTTCCTGGCAGTCGGCCAGCTTGCCCGGCAGGGACATCCCTTCGAGGGCGCCCTTGCGGATCACCAGGTCTCGGGCCTTGCGGGCGGCTTCTCGGGCACGCGCGGCGATGAGCGACTTCTCGATGATGCGTCGCCCGTCCGCGGGGTTCTCGTCGAGGTGCTGGCCGATCCCTTCGGTGACGGCCGCTTCCACCTGGCCTTTGATCTCGGGATTGCCGAGCTTGGCCTTGGTCTGGCCCTCGAACTGAGGATCGACGAGCTTGACGCTGATCACGGCCGTCAGCCCCTCGCGTACGTCGTCGCCGCTCAGGTTGGCATCGGAGTCCTTGAGGATCGCGGCCCGGCGGGCGTAGTCGTTGAGGGAGCGGGTCAGGGCGGCTCGGAAGCCCGTCATGTGGCTCCCGCCGTCGATGGTGTTGATGTTGTTGGCGAAGCTAAAGACGTTCTCCGCGTACGAGTCGTTGTATTGGAGCGCGATCTCGATGGAGGTCGAGGACTCACGGCGTTCCACGTAGATGGGTCGGGCGTTGAGCGTCTCCTTGTTCTTGTTGAGATGCCGAACGAAGGAGACGAGGCCACCCTCGAAATAGAACGAACGTTCTCGCTGCGCCCGATCGTCCAGCAGCCGGATCCACAAGCCCTTGTTGAGGTATGCGGACTCGCGGAGACGCTGGGCGATCGTGTCGAACGAGAACTCGGTGGTCTCGAAGACGGCGGGATCGGCCTTGAAGGTCGTTGTCGTGCCTCGCCGGTCGCCCTGCGGGCCGATCTTGCGGACGCCGATCGTCGGTTCGCCGCGCGAATACTCCTGGGCCCAGATTGCGCCATCGCGCGCAGATTCGACGCGCAGCCACTCCGACAGAGCATTGACGACGCTGACGCCCACGCCGTGCAAGCCACCGGAGACCTTGTAGCCGCCGCCGCCGAACTTGCTGCCGGCGTGGAGCACCGTGTGAACGATCTCGAGTGCGTCCTTGCCGCTCGGATGGCGTCCGACCGGGACGCCGCGGCCGTCGTCGATGACCCGCAGGGACCCGTCCTCGAGGATGCGCACTTCGACGTTGGTTGCGTACCCGGCCATCGCTTCGTCGATCGAGTTGTCGACGACTTCCCAGACCAGGTGATGCAGGCCGCGCACGTCGGTAGAGCCGATGTACATGCCGGGCCGACGGCGGACCGGATCCAGCCCTTCGAGGACCTGGATGCTCTCGGCGTTGTAGTCGCCGGTTGCGGACTTGCGGGAGCGACGACCCGCTGCCGGCTGAGCGGCAGGGTTCGCCGATCCGTTGGCGGCGCGCTTGGGGAGTTCCTGGGTCAAGAGTCTCCTCCGGTCAGGCGGTCGAAAAGGCGGGAAAACTCCTCGTCGCTGTAGTACTCGATGACGATGCGTCCGCCCTTCCGCGATCGGGCGAGGAGCACCTTTGTGCCCAGGGCTCGACGCAGGTCCCCCTCGAGACGTTCCATCTCGACGTCGGAGTCGGTCGCGGTCCTGGTCTTCGATGCGGGTCGATCTCGCAGCCTCCGGACGAGTTCTTCCGTCTGGCGCACGGACAGCCCCCGGGACATCACGGTTTCGACGAGTTGCCGCTGCGCCGCGGGCGTCGCCCCGGCCAGTGCGCGGGCATGGCCCTCGGTTATGTCGCCGCCACCGAGGGCCTGCTGAACCGAAGGCTCGAGCTCCAGCAATCTGAGGGTGTTGGCGACGGTCGAGCGAGCGCGCCCGACGCGACCGGCTATGTCGTCCTGGGTCAGGCCGAACTCGTCGGCAAGCTGGCGGTAAGCGTGTGCCTCCTCCATGGCGTTGAGATCGGCGCGCTGGACATTCTCCACGAGGGCGACGGCGAGCTGGTCGCGCTCGATCATCTGGCGGACGATGGCCGGAACGTGGTCCAGGCCGGCCATCTGTGCCGCCCGCACGCGTCGCTCACCGGCGACCAGTTGGTAGCCATCCAGGACCTCAGTCACGATCACGGGCTGGAGGACTCCGTGAGTGGCGATGCTGCTCGCGAGCGATTCGAGAGACTGCTGCTCGACGTGCTGGCGTGGTTGGTAGGGGTTGCCGCGAATGCGAGAGATAGGGATCTCAACCGCCGCCGCTCCGGTCGGGTTGGTCTGAGGAATCAAGGCTCCAAGCCCTCGCCCCAGCCCGGTATGCCGCTCGACGTGCAGCGGCGTCACTGTGAGCTCCCATCGCCAGCTCCGGCGTCGGCTGTGGCGCTTCCACGGGTCGGCGCCGCCATGGGACTCGGCGCCGGGCGCCCGTCGCGCTCTCGCACCTCGGCGGCCATCGACGCGTAGGCTTCCGCCCCTTTCGAGTCGGGCCGGTACAAGGCGATCGGCAGCCCGTAGCTTGGCGCCTCCGAGAGGCGGACGCTGCGCGGGATGACGGTCCGGAAGACGGCAGATCCCAGATGCTTTCGGACCTCCGCATCGACCTCCGCCGAAAGGTTGGTCCGTGCGTCGTACATCGTCAGCACCACGCCCTTGATGGCCAGGTCGGGGTTGAGGTGGTTCCGTACCAGATTGATCGTGGCAATCAACTGCGACAGGCCTTCCAAGGCGTAGTACTCACACTGGATCGGGATCACGACTGCGTCGGCGGCGGTGAGCGCATTGACGGTCAGCAGGCCCAGCGACGGCGGGCAGTCGAGGAGGATGTAGTCGTATGCAGCCACCAGCTCGGTCAGGATGCGGGCAAGTCGCCGTTCACGCTGGGGCAATGGAGCGAGTTCTACTTCCGCGCCGGCCAGAGAGATGGAGGACGGCACGATTGACAGGCCCGGAACGATGGTTCCAACGACCAGCTCGGACACGGGAGTGTCCTCGATGATCGCTTCGTAGATGGAGTGCTGGATCTGGCCGCGATCCAGGCCGAAGCCGCTGGTGGTGTTGCCCTGAGGATCGAGATCGATGACGAGGACCGTATCTCCGGCAAGGGCCAGGTATGTCGCTAGGTTGACAACCGTGGTCGTCTTGCCGACGCCACCTTTTTGGTTGGCGCAGGCGATGATCTGGCCCAATCAGGTCCCCATTTCTATCGGCGGCACGCTCAATTCTAGCATCCGGGGCCGGCTATCGGGTTGGAGCGAGTCCCTGGATGAGGCCCTCGGAGGTCCATCCGTGATACTGCCGGACCCCGCCGTGACGCGCCGAAGATAGGCCCAACCGCTTATGGCGGGATTACGTGCGACCAGTCATTTGGTCGGCGTCGAGCTCGATGTTGTGCGTGGCGGTGGAGCTCACCAGAGGGGGCGTATCCGCGTGGTTCGTGCGCGCACCACGCGTGGTGCCGACTGGCACCGTTCGCAGGCGGCTCGACATTGCCCGCGAACGGGCTTGGGGCACCATCGGCAAGTGCCTACGGGCCAGTTGGGGTCTGTTTCACGTGCAACGGCGGTTCCGAGTAGGCATGACGCTCCAAAGCGCGGTCCTCTTTGCACGGTTCGTGACGCTGCTGCTCCTCACCCGTTTCACGTGAAACAGGCGACCCGCGCGCTGCTAGTCACTCCCTGCCGATCCGCCCCGGAAGCGGCCGCAGCTCTTCCGAACCCGTTCCGCTCGATCCCCGCCCCTTGCGTCCCGAGGTCGACACCAACGGGCCGACTGCGGCCGCTGCCAAAGTCCCTGCGTTGTCCGGATTCCGCGGACCGCCCTATACTCCCCCGGTTGATGCCGATACAAGGTCGCACCCCTCACGCCGGGGTGTCGCTCCCGCACTGTTCTGAGGGCTGACCGCCATGGGTCCCGCATTCGCTGCGGTCGGTGCCGGCGTCGCTGCGCTATTGGAATCGTCGATGGCGTCGCGATATCAGCTCGCTGGCGCACAACTTCAGATCGTCCTGCTCTTGGGCATTGCCATCACCCTCGTCTATGGCTTCGAGGAAGGCATGGCCTGGGCTTTCGTGGGCGGACTGTTCTTGGACTTTCTGGCTATGCGGCCGCTGGGCTCCACGGTTTTCGGGCTCTTGATTGCGATGGCCGCCACGGATCTGGCGGTGCCGCTCCTTTCCCGATCCCGATACCCTGGCGTCATCGGCGCCGTCCTGGTGCTGACACCGGTGTTTCTAGTGATATCCAACGTGGTCACAGGATTGCTCCGTCCCCCCGCGCCATCCATTCAGCTGACCGCCCTCGTTGCGGCGGCAATCGTCAACGCAGCTATCGCCGGGTTAGCCGCACCGCTGGTGATAGGCCTCAAGAGACGCGCGGAGCAGCGTGAACGCGTAGTGTGGTGGCGGTGACGCTATGAGCGTGAAGACGGAAACCCGACCGGTCGAGCTCAGGAACATCTATCGATTCGGCGCGTTCGTTCTGGCTGTGGCTGTGGGGGTGACTTCACTCAGCGCGAGGATGTTCTATCTCCAGGTCGTCAGGGGGCAGCAGGCGGACCAGGGGGCGAATGTGGCGTTGACGGCCACCCAGAACGTTCCGTCCACCCGAGGCCTCATCTACGACGCATCCGGAGCGCCGCTGGTCAAGAACGTCGTCACCTACTCGGTCACGGTGACTCCGATCGACCTGAACCTCTCACAGAAGCCCCTGGTAGCCGAACGGCTGGGGTCGCTCCTGAGCACGAACCCCGTCGACATTGAGACCAGGATCGACAGCGCAAGCGGGTCGCTCTACGACCCAGTGAAGATCGCCGACAACGTTCCCGTCGAGGTGGCCCGGTTCATCGAGGAGAACAGCGATTCCCTCCCGGGCGTGAAGGTGGTCGTCATACAGCACCGCCAGTACGTCACCGGTCCCCTCTTCTCCGAGATTCTCGGCTACACCGGCCAGATCACGCAGGCGCAATACGACAGCCTGAAGAGCCAGGGCTATTCGAACTCGGACGTGGTTGGCCAGAACGGGCTGGAGGCGTCCTACGAGCAACTGCTCCGGGGCACCTACGGCGATGAGAGCGTGGCCCTCGACGACTCCGGTAAGGCCATTCCCGGGTTGGTGACGGGCCACAAGCCGCCTATCCCGGGTGAGTCCCTCACTTTGACAATCGATACCCACGAGCAGGAGATCGCGCAGAAGGCCCTTCAATGGGGCCTCAACGGCTCCGGCGTGCCGATCGCGACGAGAGGCGTGATCATCGTCGAGAACCCCCAGAACGGGAACATCCTGGCGATGGTCAGCCTGCCGAGCTATGACGACCAGAAATTCGCCGACGGTATCAGCGCGACGGACTTCCAGAAGCTTTTGGCGGACCCGAGTCAGCCGCTCCTGAACAAGGCGATCGCAGACCAGTACGCGCCCGGATCCACCTTCAAGCTGGTTACCGGTACGGCCGGCCTTCAGGACGATCCTCAGTGCAGTTTCGCAGGAGACAAGGTTCGAGATGGTTTCGACTACTGCAGCGGCACCTTCAATGCCTCGACGACTCTCCTCTCGCAGCCCTACATCCAGATCGGCGACTTCAAGTTCTGGGAGTGGGACAAGCAGGGTTGGGGGCCCCTGAACATCACTCAGGGTGTGGCCTACTCCAGCGACACGTTCTTCTATCAGCTCGCGCAGATGGTCGGGCTCGATCGCCTGACGTTCTGGGCAACTCAGTACGGCTTCGGGGCTCCGACGGGCATCGATCTTCCGTTCGAGGCCAGCGGAATCGTGCCGACCAACGACTGGAAGGAGAAGAACACAGGCCTGCCGATGTACACCGGCGAAATCCTCCAGGCAGGCATCGGTCAGGGCTATGACGCCGCGACTCCGCTCCAGCTCCTGAATGCATACTGCGCCCTGGCCAACGGCGGCAACCTCTGGCAGCCGCACGTCGTGGAATCGACCACCGACTCCACTGGCAACATCACGCCCATACAGCCGAAGCTTCTGAACAAGCTGCCGGCGTCGCAGGAGACCCTTCAGCAAATGCGTCTGGCGACGCGGGCAGTGGTCACGACACGACACACGTACAACCTCGTGGACCTGCCGATCAAGGTCGCGGGCAAGACCGGGACCGCGGAGTTCGGCGTCAACGACAAGTACGGGCGCCTGCCGTACCACGAATGGTTCGTCGGCTACGTGCCGGGGGACCCTTACAACGGCGACTTCACGAAACCGGACTCACAGCTCGCCGTCATGGCCTTCATCTACGGTGCGGATACCTGGGGCAATGTGGCGACGGAGGTCGTCAAGTACTACCTGATGATGCACTTCGGCCTGAAGGGCGATCCTTTCAACATCCGCACACCTGGGTACATTCAAACCTGGACTCAGCGAGTGACCAACTTCTACGGCAGTCCGAACAGAGACTGACGGTATCGACTGACCCATGAGTATTCTGCGCGGCCAGACACTCAAGCTCCGAGGCTGGGCCCCCAAGGCCGGATGGCTGGCGTGGCGCAACTACGACTTCCAACTCACGACGTATGCGGTACTCCTGACCATCTTCGGGCTCGTGATGGCGTACAGCAACAGCGTCGGATCGACCCATGAGTCGCTGTCCCTCAACTCGCCGTTTGTGCGAAGTCTAATGTGGGCCGTCATCGCGGCGGTTGTGCTGGGGCTGACGACCATCTTCGACTACAGATGGTTCCGCTCCTTCGCCTGGCCTCTGTACTTGGTCAACATCGGTCTCCTGGTCCTGACGCTCCGGATCGGTACGGGCACGGGTGAAGCCACAAGCGCGGCCCGTTGGGTAATCGTCGGCGGCTTCCAGTTCCAGTTCAGCGAATTCGCCAAGATCGTCATGGTCATCCTCTTCGCGGCGTTTCTGGCGCACCGCGAACAGAGCGCGAAATCCCTCTGGACCATAATCGGGGCGCTCGTGATCATGGTGCCGCCATGGGTCCTGGTAATGCTCCAACCGGACCTCGGCACGTCTCTGGTTCTCGTGGCCCTGGTTGCCGGCATGCTCTTCATGTCCGGCGCCAGCCTGTTGTGGATGGGCACTCTTCTCGCGGGGGTTGCGGGAGCCATCCCCATCGTGTGGGCCAGCCTGCGCGACTACCAGCAAGCTCGCCTGCTGACGCTCTTCAACCCGACCGCCGATCCCAAGGGAGCCGGATTCCAGGTGCACCAGGCCGAGACGGCGGTGAATGCGGGCGGCTGGGGTGGCAAGGGCCTCACCAACGGGACGGTCGCCCTGCCCGTCCAGGCCACGGACTTCGTCTGGGGAGTCCTGGCCGAGGAGCTTGGCTTCATCGGCTCGATGGTCGTCCTCATCCTGTTCGTCCTGCTCTTGTGGCGGCTGCTCATTTGCGCATGGCGCGCCCCAGACCGCTTCGCGATGCTGATCGGCACCGGCCTGGCGACCATGCTCTTGTTCCAGGTCGTCGTAAACGTCGGCATGGTCATCGGTCTGGTGCCCGTTACGGGCATCCCGCTCCCCTTCATCACCTACGGCGGCGCTTCGCTCGTCAGCCTGGCCGCGGGACTCGGCATCGTACAGAGCACGAATCTGCGCCGAGAAAAGCCCGAGTGGTGAAAAGAGGGAGATCCTCCGTCTCAGACCTCTGATACGCCCGGCCGCGGGTCGATCCAGCGAGGTAGACCATGACGAAGGCACTCTCACGCCAGCGCTCACCGGCCCGGACCGAGGTCGGACCCTTCAACGCGCCGCCGCCTGTTCCCCCTCTGACGGTCCGGCGGTTGCTGAGTCGCGTTCGCAAGCCGGGCCGTTACTCGGGCGGAGAGTGGAACTCCGTCCGTAAGGACTGGTCCGGAACCGCTCTCAAGTGGTGCTTTGCCTACCCGGATCTGTATGAGATCGGGATGAGCAATCTTGGCCTGCGGATCCTCTACGAGGTCCTGAACGACAGGCGCGACTGCCTGGCCGAGCGCTGCTTCGCCCCGGATGTCGACCTCCAGGCCGAGTTGCGAACGGCCAAGGTGCCGCTGTGGAGCCTGGAGACGCGCCGCTCCCTCCGCGACTTCGACGTGTTGGGCCTCAGCCTCGGGTACGAGCTGGTGGCCACGAATGTGCTCGACATGCTCGATCTGGCAGGCATCGGGCTCACGACCGGCGAGCGCACTGAGGCGGATCCGCTGGTCATCGCCGGTGGCTCCATCGTCCTGAATCCGGAGCCCTTCGCCGACCTGACCGACGCGGTGGTCCTTGGCGAGGGCGAGGACGTGGTGCTGGAGATCAGCGACGTTCTGCAATCGCTCGGCTGGCATCGCCGAGTGTGCGGGCCAGACGGGCAATGGCTCCGGGGAGTGGATCGCGCCACTACCCTGCGGGCCCTGGCCGGTATCCCCGGCGTCTACGTGCCCTCGCTTTACCAGCCGCGCTACGCGGTCGACGGCATGTTCGCGGCGCTGGATCGCCTCGACGAGGCCGCCCCGGCCAGAGTGACAGGGCGCATCGCCGCCGATTTCGAGACGCGGGTCCGCGGCATTCGCCAGATCGTCCCCAACATCGGCATCGTCTTCGACCGGGCCCAGATCGAGGTCATGCGCGGCTGCACGCGCGGCTGCCGCTTCTGCCAGGCGGGGATGCAGTCCCGGCCGCTCCGAGAGCGCGCGCCGGACGTCGCGGTGGCCGCTGCCGAGGCGATCCTGCTCGCGACCGGCTACGAGGAGATCGGGCTGACGAGCCTTTCCACCGCGGACTACACGTACGTCCAGGAGATCGCCTCGGCCCTGCACCGGCGCAATCCGGAAACCGTGATCTCGCTTCCGAGCACGCGAGTGGACGCCTTCACTGTGGAGCTGGTCGATGCCATCGCTCCCGGTGGCCGGCGCTCCGGGTTCACGTTCGCGCCCGAGGCCGGAAGCCAGCGCCTGCGCGACACGATCAACAAGGGCGTCAGTGACGAGGAGATAGTTCGCTGCGCCGAATTGGCCTTCAGCCGCGGCTGGAGCGCCGTGAAGCTCTACTTCATGATCGGCCTGCCGGGCGAGACGACGGAGGACGTGCTGGCCATAGCGGGGATCTGCCGGCGCGTCCTCGAGATCGGGCGACGGCGCCACGGCGGCCGAGCCCAGGTCAAAGCCAATGTCTCGACGTTCGTGCCCAAGGCCACGACGCCATTCCAGTGGGACGGTCAGGACAGCACCGACGAGATCGAGATCAAGGTTTCCCAACTGCGGAACGCTCTCCACGGCAGGGGTCTCGTCTTGTCCTGGCACGACGCGCGGAGCTCGCTCCTCGAGGCGGCACTGGGCCGTGGTGACCGCAGGCTCAATCCCGTGATCGTGCGAGCCTGGCGGAACGGGGCGCGACTGGACGCCTGGGACGAGCATTTCAAGTTTGACGTGTGGACCCAGGCGTTCGCCGACGAGGGTCTGGACCCGGCCTGGTATGCCCAGCGCGACATACCGACCGACGAGCACCTGCCGTGGGAGCACCTGGGCGCCGGCGTCTCGACCGACTTCCTCCTGCGCGACCGAAGACTCGCCCTGGCCGCGCGGACCACGGCCGACTGCCATTGGGGCCCATGCTCGAATTGCGGTGTCCCGGCCGCGACCGGCTTTGCTTGCGATACGGGCGAGCAGGGTCCGCGGCAGATGCTCATCAGCGTCGGCGGTGGCACGGAAGGTGGCGAAGGGGACGCCGCGCCTCCGTCGAGGCGGTGGCGATACGTTGGCCCGCCCGGCGACGCCCGCCGCTCCGACGCGGACGGGACTGCTTCGGTTGGCCGTGTCGGGTCCGACGGGGGTGCTAACGTGGACCGCGACCGCGCCCAGAGGCGCGGCTGGCCAAACGACATGCTGGGGACGCAGATGCAGTCGAAGGACGCCGGGCCCAACGGTCTCGCGTCACCGGTGGAGGCGGCCGGTGGCGAGAAGCCTGGGTGACGCCGGCAAGCCCTGCAGGCTCGGGTGAGACGACCCTCGAGCTGATCCGTCTCTTCGTCCTCCTGGTCGGCGCCGCCGCGCTGGTGACCCTCCTGGCCCGTCGAATCCAGCTGCCGTACACCGTTGCGCTGGTCGCGTTCGGCATCGCCGCGGGCACCCTGGCGCCCCTTCGGATCGAGATCACCCCCCAGCTCGTGCTGGTGGTCCTGCTTCCGGCACTGATCTTCGAGGCGTCCTACCAGACCGACTTCGGCAAGCTGCGTCCTTCTGTCGTGGGCGTGAGCTTGCTGGCCGGCCCGGGCGTCCTGGTAAGCGCGTCGATCGTCGCGGCGGCTCTGCACTTCGGCGCCGGCCTGGCCCTGCCCCAGGCGTTCGTGGTTGGGGCGATGCTCTCGGCCACCGATCCGGCCGCGGTCATCGCCACGTTCAAGCGCCTCGCGTCACCGCGGCGTCTGGCCACGCTCGTGGAAGCGGAGAGCGTCTTCAACGACGGGACCGGCATCGTAGTCTTCGCCCTGGCCGTCGATTTCGTCTCGCGCCCAATAAGCCCGGCGGAGATCGGGTTCACGTTCGTCTGGGTGACGCTCGCCAGCACGGCCCTGGGCGCGGTCACCGGATATGTGGCCTCTCGGATCCTTCCGACCGTGGGCGATCATTTGATCGAGATCAGTCTCTCGGTGGTCCTAGCCTACGGCACCTATCTCGCGGCCGACGCGTTCCATCTCTCGGGCGTGATCGCCACCGCCGTCGCCGGAATCGTGCTCGGCACATACGGCCGCAAGAACGGCCTTTCACCTCGGACGGAGGAAGCTCTCGACACGGTCTGGGAGTTCGTCGCCTTCCTGGCCACCGCCTTCGTCTTCCTCGTCGTTGGGTTCGCAATATCGGTCCGAGCCCTGGCCGACGTGGCGGCGCCGATAGCCTGGGCGTTCGCGGCGACGCTGGCCGGAAGGGCGGTCATCGTCTACGGCCTGTTGGGGGTCTGGCGGCTCGTTCAACGGAGGACGCGCTCCCCGAAGCGCGCTCGGAAGCGGAAGGGTCACCAGCCGTCCGGTCGTGACGAGGCGGCCATTCCGCTCGACTGGCTGCACGTTGTCTTCTGGTCCGGTTTGCGGGGTGCCGTGTCGACGGCCCTGGCGCTCTCTCTTCCGCTCGACTTCCCGAATCGATCCGCGATGCAGGGGATCACGTTCGGAGTCGTTCTCGTGACCCTGCTCCTGCAGGCGACCACGGCGGAGCTGGTCGTGGCCAGGTGGGGCCGCGATCGATCCAGGTCGGAAGCCGCCGGCGGCGGAGGAAGGACCGGCCTATCCGCCCGGGACCGCAAGGGCCGGCAGGATGCGGATCCGCCAGGCGACGCAGCCGGCGCACCCGGCAAACCCGGCGCACCCGGAGGGGCACCGGTCGAAGGCGGCGTGGAGTCGATGCCGTGAGCGAAGCCCAGCAGAGGTGGCGGATCGTCTTCGCCCGCGACGAGGAGGCTCGCTACCTGGCCCACCTCGATGCGGTCACCCAGTGGGAGCGCGCCTTTCGACGGGGAGCGATTCCAGTAGCCACAACCGGCGGATTCAACGCCAGGCCGAAACTCGTCTTCGCCGCCCCTCTCCAGCTCGGCATGCTCGCGGAACACGAGCTGGCCGACCTGTTCCTGGCCGAGCGCCTGACCGCTCCGGCTTTGCGGGCGCACCTGAGAGCCGGGATGCCGGCCGGCTACAGGGTCATCGATCTGCACGACGTGTGGATGGGGGCGCCGGCCCTCGCTCCGCAGCTCGTTGCCGCCGACTACCGCATGACCCTATTCGGCGTGGAACGAGAGGTCATTGCGTCCGCGGCGACCAGGCTCATCTCCGCGGAGCGGCTGCCTCGCGAGCGGCGTCGCGAGACCAAGACTGTCGCCTACGACTTGAGGCCACTCATCATCGATCTCCGGGTCCGTGACACGGACGCGGCGATCCTGGCGCCGGAGGGTGTCCCGGCCGGGGCCGCTGTGCTATGGATGAGGCTCCGCCACTCGCAGGAACGGGGCAGCGGTCGGGCCGACGAGGTAGTGGCCGCCCTCGCCGACGAGTTGGGCTTGGCGACCGCCGAGACGCCTGGCGCCACCGAAACGCCTGGCGGCGACGACCGGCCGAGGATCGAGTCCGTGCTGTCCGTTCGCGAGCGCCTGTGGCTGGCGGAGGAGCTGGACGAGCACGGGGCTTTGTCCGGGTGACGTGGGCCGGTTCGGGCGTGCCGGACCCGATTCCGCGTTTGACGAGGCCGACCTCGCGCCGTACACTCGCACTTCGCGCCCCGGGGATCCCGGGGGCGATTTCGTGTCATGCACCTGAGGGCCTAGCGCCCGCCAACTTCCCGAGGGCCAATGTACGCAGTCATCGAGACCGGCGGCAAGCAGTACCGCGTCGAACTCGGAACCGAGCTCGAGGTGGAACTGCTCGATGTCGAGCCGGGCCAGGAGATCAACCTCGACCGCGTGCTGCTGGTCGTAGATGGCGACAACTCGGCCGTCGGTCAGCCGGTCGTGGTGGACGCGGCCGTGAGCGCTCGAGTGCTTCGGCAGATTCGCGGCGAGAAGACGATTTCCTTCAAGTACCGGCCCAAGGCCCGCCGCCGCGTCAAGAAGGGCCATCGCCAGGAGCTGACAGTCCTGAAGATCACCGAAGTGCGTCTGGGCGCCAAGAGCGCAGCGGAGGAGGCCAAGGTGGCCGAGTCCGCCGC
>DATEXG010000007.1:0-3565 GCA_035257225.1 Candidatus Limnocylindrales bacterium | reverse complement strand
ATCGAACGCGGCTCGGTCGAGGGCCGCTTCATCTTCGGTTCCATTCCCGCCGCTGGTTACATCCGCCCTATAGCCGAGATTGGAGATGTCCTCGGCGAGGTGGGATCCGGCGCGCCTGAACAGTTCGGCTTCGCCGGTCGGAACACCCTCGATCGTAGTCAGCACCAGGCTCGCCGCATCCAGAACCGTGCCCAGGGAGCTGATCCACGACAGGTTGTCGTGGCTCGACCGGAAGAATCCCAACAGGGGATAGGCGACGTGGCTGTCCAGGACCTCGGCTGCCCAGCTCTCCCATGCGGCGAATAGCGCGGGCAAGCGGCCCACCAGACCGAGCCGGGCATAGGTCTCCAGCAGCGCCACCGCAGACGGCGGTGCGCCGGCTGCACCTTGGAGCCTCACGACTTGTATCTCTCGACGCTGATACGAGCCGTACAGCGAGAAGAGGAAGGTCACCACGAGAGCCACGACCCCCAGGCCGCTGGCGGCACCGAGCACGACGGCGATGCGTGCGAGGGGTCCGGCAGCTGCGATGTCGCCGCCCAGAGTCAGGACGGTCGTGGCGGCGAAATAGAGCGCCGTGCCGAGATCCTCGGGGACCGGCCGGAGCTGGTCGCGCAGGCCGAACCCGATCAGGCCGAAGCCGAGAATCAGTGCGGCGAGCCAGACCACCAGCAACAACGCAGTCGCGGCCGGCGCGTACAGGCCGAGGAGCGTCTCGTGTCGCCGCCCGCCGCGCCCATTTCCGATCGCCCGTACGACCCGCCATGAGATCCAGACGACGTATCGCCCGATCCGGAACCAGCCAGGAGTGGGCCGGGGCACGACGATCGACTCGAACAGATCCCAGTAGACGAGAGCGACTAGCAGGACGCCCAGGATCAGGTAGATCGCTTCCATTGCGGGCGATCATCCCACTTCCGCGGCGAGCATCGCGCCGCAGGCCGGTGCCCAGTCCGTCTAGTGGATGGCCTCGATCACATGCAGCCCGATCAAAGCCGCAGCAACCAGGATCGTGGTCCAGAGCACCACGCCGGCATACATCCACAGCATCAGCGCGCGTCTGGGGGCGCCGAGAATCAGGGCGACGGCCGTACCCATCGGCGGTGCCATGAACAGCGGCGACGCCAGCCCCCAGCCCGGAACGCCGTAGCGCAGCCAGATCGCGTAGATCCGGCCCTTCCTCGGAGCGGGCTCTCTGCCGCCCCGGTGCAGCAGCCGGTAGCGGATGGCGTCCCCGCCGTACGCCACCAGGGTCACGCTGCCGAACGCTCCCGTAGCGGTCATGAGCCAGACTATCGGCGCCGGCAGACCAAGAGCCAGGCCCGTGGGTACGGCGAACCAGATTTCGATGAACCCGACGGCGAAGACCGCCAGCAGCGGCACGGAACTCCTCCTGGGCGGCTCCAGCGGGACCCGGCCGGGTTTCGAAACTTGACTGGGCGGCAATCGATGGCTCGCGCGTGCCGCGAACAATAGCGGACGCAACGCAGCTGTAGAGTCGCCAGCGTGTCACGGCTGCTCGGCGACTGCGAGACAGCAATAGCCGCGCCACGAGCGACGTGACACTATGGGCGCCCGAGTCTCACGTTGAAGTAGGCGCGGCACCGTATGCTTGATTCGCGGCAACCGTCGTAACGGTTCGTCACCGCCTCGCGTCTATCGACGACCGATACCACCATCCGGTCCACCTGCATACGCGTGTAGTGCTCCGGCGGCCATTCGTCGATCGACGTGGTAGAAAGAACGGACATGACAACGGACGAGATAGACCTGGTCGATCAAATCGTGGGTCCGACGGCAAGCGCCGCCGCCGGGCAGTCGGCGTCGCCCGAGCCGAACGGATCTGAATCGGACTCGCCGGTGAGCGCGGCCGCCTCGGCGACGCCATTCGTTACGCCCGAGATCGCCTGGTCTGAATCGGAGTCGCAGCCAACTGCCTCCGTCTCCGTCGCTCCGAAGCGTCGATTCCACCTGCGCAACCCGCTCGCCCGGACCAAGTCGGATACGCGGCGGCGATTCCGGCCGGCGTGGTTCGTCGTTGCGTTCGCGGTAGGAACGCTGGTCTCCCTCTTCCTCTTCGTGGCCGTGGCCCTCGGCCTTTCCAGCTACTACACGAGCCGGGCCATCCCCGGCGTGCACGTCGGTTCGGTCGACGTGTCCGGCCTGAGCCGCGACGAGGTGATCGCCAAGCTGCAGACCGCCTACGCCTATCTCGGCCAGGGCGAAGTCACCGTCACAACGCCGGTCGGGACGGCCACGATCACATATCAGGAAGCAGGCCGCGGACCCGATTTGGAGGTCATGGCCGATGCGGCCATGTCGGCCGGGCACACGGGTAGTCCGTTCGGCGACGCCGCCTCAATCGTCCGGTCCGCCATCAGCGGTCAGTCGGTCCCCGTGGTTGTCAGGCTCGACCCCATGTCACTTGCGACGCGCATCCATCCGCTGGTGGGTACGAGTGTTCTGCCTCCTCAGGACGCGCACGTGACGCTCAAGAGCGGGAAGTTCACAGTGTCGCCATCGACAGGTGGGTTCGGCATCGACGAGTTGGCGATCTCCCGCGCGATTGTCGACAAGCTCACGCAGCCGGACGCTCCGGCCGATCTGCAGGCGGGCGGCACGTACGTGGCCCTCGACCCGCGGGTCAGTGACACGAATGCCCAGGACGCCATCACCGCGGCCCAGAAGATGGCGGTCAATGTGGCGCTGGTCTGGGATGGTGCCCCCCCAGCCCAGAGCCCGGCCCCGAGCCAGAGTGCGTCCCCCAGCGAAAGCGCTTCCCCGACTCCGACCCCGACCCCTACTCCCACTCCGACCCCTACTCCAAGCCAGTCCCAGACCCCACCCAAGACATTCACGATCGATGCCCAGACGATCCACGGCTGGATCGTCTTCGGCGCCAAGCCAGACGGCAGCTACGGTCCGACAATCGATCCCGCCCTGGTTCAGGCATACCTCTTTGAGCTCTCACCGAAGGTCGCAATCGCGCCGGTGGAGCCGTGGGTCGTCTACGACAACTCGAACGCGCCGGTCGGCCTCAAAGGCGGCAAGGACGGAGCCAGCATCGACGTGGCCGCGACCTCGCAGGCCATCGAGGCCTATCTCGATAGCCTGGTCTCGGGCGGGAACCCCGAATCGACCGTCCCCATCGTCACAACGCCGATCCACCCCCAGGTCACGCTCGACAGCCTGAGCGGCATGGTCAAGATCGGCGCAGGCAGCTGGACGACCATCTTCTACCCGGACATCAGCAACGGCAACGGCGCGAACATCCGAACGCCGGCGAAGCTCCTCAACGGCCAGGTCATCAACCCGGGCCAGCAGTTCAGCTTCCTGCAGGCCGTAGGGCCGATCGACGCGGCTCACGGGTACACGATGGGCGGCGTCATCAAGGGCGGCAAGAGCGACCACACCGGGGCCATGGGCGGGGGCATCTGCTCAGCCTCCACGACCATGTTCAACGCCGCCGCGAGGGCCGGGCTCCAGATCGACGAGCGCCATGCCCACTTCTACTACATCTACCGCTATCCGGTCGGGCTCGACGCCACCGTGTACGCCGATGGCA
>DATEXG010000006.1:0-4289 GCA_035257225.1 Candidatus Limnocylindrales bacterium | reverse complement strand
TGAGCCGCGACCTCGGCCTATCGCTCGGCCGGTGCCACGGCGCGCCGACGCATGCTGTCTGCGGCGGTCCGTCATATTCGGTTCGTGGCGGCTGGCACCTGCACGGCGCTTCGTCGCCTGGCGGGGTCCACGTCGCCGTGGCCTCGCCTCATTTGTTGGGCGGCCCGACCTCACCGGGCCGGCCGCGGGTGCCAGCGGCGGTCTACGAGGCCGCGGCGATCGCGAGCACTGCCGGAATGTCGATGTGGATGCCGGGGCCCATCGTCGGGACGATCGTGAGCGTCCGCAGGTATTGGCCCTTCGCGCCGCTCGGGCGGGCTCGGTTGATCGCGTCGACAAGGGTCGCGAGGTTGTCGACGAGCTGCTGGCTCTCGAAGCTCGCCTTGCCGAAGGGGACGTGGATGATACCGCCCTTGTCGACCTTGAACTCCACGCGGCCGGCCTTGACTTCCTTGATGGCGCGCTCGAGGTCGAAGGTGATCGTGCCCGACTTCGGGTTCGGCATGAGGCCCTTGCGGCCGAGGATGCGGCCGAGCTTACCGACCATACCCATCACGTCCGGGGCGGCCAGGGCGACGTCGAAGTCCGTCCAGCCGGCCTCGATCTTCTTGACCAGATCGTCGGCGCCGACCTCGTCGGCACCGGCGCGCAGCGCTTCCAGGGCCTTCTCGCCCTGGGCAAAGACCACGACCCGGATCTTCTTGCCGGTGCCATGGGGCAGAACGACGGTGCCACGGACCATCTGGTCGGCGTGGCGCGGGTCCACGCCAAGCCGTAGGTGCGCCTCGACGCTGGCGTCGAACGACACGTAGCTGGTCTTGCGGGCGAGCTCTGCGGCCTCGGCCGGAGCGTAGAGCTTGGTGCGGTCGACGAGCTTCGCCGCATCCTGGTACTTCTTACCGTGCTCTGCCATTTCGGTCTCCTTTTGCGGTCCCGCCCGGCTTCCCGGGTTAGGACCTTCCCCTGGCGCGGGGTCGACGTCCGGCTGCGTCGCGACCGGAGCGCGTGGCTTTCGACATGGCGGTCGATCGCCGGTGGGTGCCGGCCCTGCGGCCGACCCTTTTCGTGTTAGCCGACGACCTCGATGCCCATGCTGCGGGCTGTGCCCTCGACCTGGGCCATGGCGCCGTCCATGTCGGTGGCGTTGAGGTCCGGCATCTTGACGATGGCGATCTCGCGGATCTGGTCGCGGGTCACCTTGCCGACGGTCTCACGGCCGGCGGTGGCGGTCCCCTTCGGGACCCCGGCGGCCTTGCGGAGCAGATCCGCCGCCGGCGGGGTCTTGAGGACGAAGGTGAACGAGCGGTCCTCGAAGATCGTGATCTGGGCCGGGATCACCTGACCCACCTTGTCGGCGGTCTTCTCGTTGTACGACTTGGTGAACTCGACGATGTTGATGCCGTGGGGGCCGAGCGCCGTGCCAACGGGCGGCGCCGGTGTCGCCTTGCCGGCGTTGAGCTGGAGCGTGAGGACGATGCGGATCTTCTTGGCCACGGACCTTCGGCTTCCTTTCGCTTACAGCTTCTCGACCTGGAGGAAGTCGAGCTCGACCGGGGTTTCGCGGCCGAAGATGCTGACCAGCACCTTGACTTTGTTGCGTTCCGGGTTGACCTCGTCCACCGTGCCGATGAACTCGGCGAACGGACCGTCGGTAACTCGAACGTTCTGACCCTTGGTGAAGGCGACGCGGTAGCGCGGCGTCTCCACGCCCATCTGCCGGAGGATCTGCTTGACCTCCTGCTCGTCGAGCGGGATCGGTTCGCTCCGGACGCCTGGGATGTTGCCGCCACCCACGAAGCTGGTGACGCCGGGCGTGTTGCGCACGACGTACCAGGAGTCCGGGTCGAGGATCATCTCGACCAGGACGTAGCCCGGATACACCTTCTTCTGGACCGTGTGGCGCTGGCCCTGACGGATCTCGATCTCATCTTCCATCGGCACGAGGACCTGGAAGATCCTGTCGTCCATGCCCATCGATTCGATGCGATGCTCGAGGTTCGCCTTGACCTTGTTCTCGTAGCCCGAATAGGTATGGATGACGTACCAGCGCTTTTCGGGCGGCCTAACGGCCTCGCCAGCCTGCTCCGTCTTCATGCCTGAAATCACCCGGCGTTCAGGGCTTTGGCGATCGCGCCAAAGATGACATCGAAGAAGGCGATGTACAGACCGACGACCAAGCTCACGGCCAGCACCAGTACGGTGAGGTTGCGAGCCTGCTCGGGCGTCGGCCAGTTCACCTTTTTCAGTTCTTGCCACGCTTCTACGAAGAAGCGGCGGATCCGTGACACGGGCTGCTCTCTAACTGTTGGGTCTGACGAAGCTGGCAGGCGCCGCGGGACTCGAACCCACAACCCCTGGTTTTGGAGACCAGTGCTCTGCCAAATTGAGCTAGGCGCCTGCGATGTCCATTACTCGGCCCTATTTGGCCTCGCGGTGCAGAGTATGACGGCGCTCGCGCGGACAGTACTTGCGGAGTTCCAGTCGGCCGGGATCGTTCTTCTTGTTCTTGCGCGTCGTATAGGTGCGGATTTTGCATTCCGTGCAAGCCAGCTGAATGATCGGGCGGGCGTCAACTTTGGCCATGGCTGCCTACTCGGTGATCGAGGTGATAGCCCCGGCGCCGACCGTGCGGCCACCCTCGCGGATGGCGAAGCGCTGGCCGACCTCGAGGGCGATGGGGGTGATGAGCTCGACCGTCATGTCGACGTTGTCGCCGGGCATGATCATCTCGGCACCTTCGGGCAGTCCGATGGCGCCGGTGACGTCGGTCGTGCGCAGGTAGAACTGGGGCCGATAGCCGTTGTAGAAGGGGGTGTGACGACCACCCTCCTCGCGGGACAGGACGTACACGCGAGCCACGAACTTGGTGTGCGGCTTGACGGAGCCCGCCTTGGCGAGGACCTGGCCGCGCTCGATGTCGTCACGCTCGATGCCGCGCAGCAGGCAGCCCACGTTGTCGCCGGCTCGACCTTCGTCGAGCAGCTTCTTGAACATCTCCACGCCGGTGACGACGACCTTGCGGGTGGGCCGGATGCCCACGATCTCGACCTCGTCGGAGACCTTCACGATGCCGCGCTCGATGCGCCCGGTGGCGACGGTGCCGCGGCCCTTGATGCCGAAGACATCCTCGATCGGCATGATAAAGGGCTTGTCGATCGGGCGCTCCGGAGTCGGGATGTAGGAGTCGACCGCATCGAGGAGCTCCTGGATGCAGGCGTAGGCCGGATCGCCGACACCGCCGGTGGCCTCGAGAGCCTTGAGGGCGGAGCCGCGGATGATCGGGATGTCGTCGCCGGGGAAGTGGTTCTTGGTCAGCAGCTCGCGAACCTCAAGCTCGACCAGATCGAGCAGCTCGGGATCGTCGACCGCGTCGCACTTGTTGAGGAAGACCACCATGTAGGGGACTTCCACCTGGCGCGCCAGCAGGATGTGCTCGCGGGTCTGGGGCATCGGGCCGTCGGTCGCGGCGACGACGAGGATCGCGCCGTCCATCTGCGCGGCACCGGTGATCATGTTCTTGATGTAGTCGGCGTGACCGGGGCAGTCGACGTGGGCGTAGTGGCGGTTGGCGGTCTCGTACTCGACGTGGGCGATCGCGATGGTGATACCGCGCTCACGCTCCTCGGGGGCGTTGTCGATCGTGTCGAAGGCGCGGTACTCTGCCCCACCCTTTAGAGCGAGGTACTTGGTGATCGCCGCGGTGAGCGTCGTCTTGCCGTGGTCGATATGGCCGATGGTGCCGATGTTGACGTGCGGCTTGGTCCGCTCGAACTTCTTCTTCGCCATCGCGGCGTTCTACTCCATCTGGCGCGGCCTGCGCCGCTGACGGGGGTGGAGCCCTCAATCGGACTTGAACCGATGACCTCGTCCTTACCAAGGACGCGCTCTGCCAGCTGAGCTATGAGGGCCCGGGACCGATGTTGAGCTTCTCCCAAAAGTGGTGGGCAGGAGAGGAATCGAACCTCTACAGCCGAAGGCGGCTGATTTACAGTCAGCTGAGCTCACCACCTGCTCAACCTACCCACGAGAACTGCCAACCGGTGACGGTGGGTCTGCTCCGTGTACCGGTTGACGTTTTTCAGTTGGAGCCGACGACGGGACTCGAACCCGGAACCGGCGGTTTACAAAACCGCTGCTCTACCAATTGAGCTACGTCGGCAGGCGCAAGGGCACGCTCACGCTAAGACCCCGGGCGCCCGGGAATGATATGGGCTGGCCCCCTAGACGGTCAAGCACGACCGCTCCCGGCCTCCGGCGGGGCCGCCTGGAGCCCGTCCGGGTCGACCGAA
>DATEXG010000005.1:0-12427 GCA_035257225.1 Candidatus Limnocylindrales bacterium | reverse complement strand
GTCCTCGCGGAGGCCACGGCCGCCGACGTCGAGCGGGCCGTGACCGAGATGCTCGAGGCGGTAGAAGATCGCTCCCGGCTCATCGTTTCGGGCGGGGGCGGCATGCCGCCGGGCGTCCCCACGGAGAACATCCGTGCCCTCATCGACACCGTGGGGCGGCTCACCTCTTGAACGCGTGAACGGGCTGCCCGCCCAGGGCTCCGGAATGAAGGCGGACCCACCTTGACCAATCTCCGCGCGACCATCGAATCGAGCCCTCGCCGGCTGGCGATGCCCATCGGGGCTTACGCAGGGTTGGCCCTGACAGGCGATCGCGTTCGGGACGTCCTGTGCAACCCAGCCGCTCAGGCGGCCGCGGTGCTCGCGCTCAACGACCGTCTCGGCACCCCGTTCCTGCTGACGGCGATGGATCTCAGCGCCGAGGCGGAAGCGTTCGGGTCCACCGTTCGGCTGGCCGACGACGCGATGCCTGCGCTGATCGGCCGGCTCGTGACCTCGGGCGCCGACGTGAAGCGGCTGGCGGTCCCGGCGCCCGGCGACGCCCGGACGCGGGTTCATCTTGACGCAGCCGCGCTGCTCGTGGCCGCCTCGCCGGAGAGGCCAGTGCTCGGCGGGCTGATCGGTCCGTTCTCGCTTGCCGCGCGTCTGTTCGGCGTCTCCGAGGCGCTCGAGGCCACCCTGTCCGAGCCCGCCGTGATCCTCGCCCTGCTCGAGCGGGTCACGCCCTTTCTGATCGAGTACGCGCTCGAGTTCCGGCGAGCTGGCGCCGTCGGGGTCATCATGGCCGAGCCTGCCGCGGGACTGCTGTCGCCGCGTGGCCTGGCTCGCTTTTCCGCCCCGTTCGTGAAGCGTGTCGTCGACGCCGCGCAGGACCCGTCGTTCGCCATCGTGTTGCACAACTGCGGGGCGAAGATCGTGCATCTGGACAGCGTCCTCAAGTCAGGCGCCGAGATCTACCATTTCGGCGTGCCGATGGACCTGCCGGCCGCGCTCGCCCGGGTGGACGGCCGGGTCGTGATCTGCGGCAACGTCGACCCGACCTTCATCCACGCCGGACCGCCTTCAGCCGTGCGCGCGGAGGCGAGGCGGCTGCTCGACGCGAGCGCAGGGAATCGCGCCTTCGTGCTCTCTTCCGGCTGCGATCTGCCGCCCGGCACGCCGCTCGAGAACGTCGCGGCCTTGTGCGCCGCCGTAGACGCGACAGGCGCCGTAGATGCCACAGACGCCGCAGACGCGGCCCCGACCACCGAGTCGGTCTCATGACCAGCTCCGGCATCCGGCGGGCGGCGCCGGTTCCACGCATCGCCCTCGTGCCGCTCGCCACAGAGGTGTGCACGGATCTCTCCATCGGCCGCCCTCCGGCAGAGGAGGTCCGCAGACATCTCGGGTATCCGGCTGACGCAGCCCCCAAGGCGCGGATCGCGGAGCGAATCAAGGCTGTGGCGGCGAAGGCGGCCGGAGCGTTGCGGCCGCGGGGGGTGTACGCGGTCTATGCCGTCGAAGCGCAAACGCCGCGTCGAATCGACGTGGGAGGCACGGCGATCAGGGGCGACGTCGCCCGGTTCGTGGGTACCGTCGACCGGGTCGGCGTCGTCGTCGCGACGGCCGGGGCCGGGATCTCCGAGCTCTCCGAGCGCTACGCCCGGGGCGGAGACTCGCTCGACGCGTGGATAGCGGACGCGATCGGGTCCTGGGCCGCGGAAGCCGCCGCGGACGCAGTCACGGACCGGCTGAGCGCGCATGCCGGGCCGGGCGAGGCGATCACTCTCCGCTACAGCCCCGGCTACTGCGGGATGTCGATTGCCCAGCAAAGCGTGCTGTTCGGTCTCGTGGACGCTGAGGCGGTTGGGGTCGCGCTCCTGCCGTCGATGCTCATGCGACCGCTGAAGTCAGTGTCCGGGATCGTCGGCTTTGGCCCGGTGGCTGAGCTCAATGCGGTCGCCGCGCGAACGCCGTGTGACACGTGCGGCCGGATCGACTGCCACATGCGCCGATGACCGCCCGACGGCCAGCTCGGATCTGAGGTCGGCCGGGGCCCGAGGCCCCAGCCGGAGGGCGCGGACCTCGCGTCTAGCCCACCGCCGATCGTTGCGCGGGATGGCATATCCGGGTCCGCGGGAACCCGACGTAGAGGCAGCCCGTACGCTCAACGGAGTTGATCGATTGGGTTGGACCCACCAACCCTGCGTCCCACTGATCGGAGAGTTGTATGGCGCTCATGGCCGTAGCGTTTCCCATCGCCCCGGGCAAGACCGCGGACTGGAAGAAGTTCGTCGGCGAGTTGAAAGGTGCCCGGCACGCCGAGTATGTCGCCTCGCGCAAGGGCCTTGGCATGCGCGAGCGAACCTTCCTTCAGCCCACGCCGATGGGCGACATGGTCCTCGTGACCCTCGAAGGCGACAAGCCCGCCGAGGCTTTCGGCCGGTTCGTCAACTCGACCGACCCGTTCACCCTGTGGTTCCTCGCTCAGGTCAAGGAGATTCACGGCGTCGACCTCAAGCAAGCTGCCTCGGGCCCGATGCCGGAGCTGGTGGTCGATTCGGCCAGCTGACGCCGCTGCGTCTGGCAGGCGATCGAGGGCGGTCCGCAGCCCCGGGCACGGGCCGCCCATAGCTCTTTCGCGACCGGTTCGACATCCGGCGACTTGACCGCGACATGGCCGGGGGGCCCGATGCGGTAAGCTCAGTCGCGCTTGCTGGTGAGCGGCCAAACCTGGCTGCCTCGCCGGCCGCGCTCTCCATGAGCCACGAGTCGGGAGCCGTCGCCGCGTGACCACCCAGATACCAACCTCGCCCCCGGGTGCCTCGCCGGAACGAGGCGACTTCATCCGTGAGATCGTGGCCGCCGACCTGCGGGACGGCAAGCACACCACGATCGTCACCCGCTTCCCACCGGAACCGAACGGCTACCTGCACATCGGCCACGTCAAGGCGATCTCCATCAACTTCGGCATCGCGCGTGACTTTGGCGGCCGCTGCCACCTGCGCTTCGACGACACGAACCCGACCAAGGAAGAGCAGGAGTACATCGACCACATCCAGGAAGATATTCACTGGCTGGGGTTCGATTGGGGCGAGCATCTCTACTTCGCATCTGACTATTTCGGCCAGCTCTGCGAATGGGCCGTCCACCTGATCCAAGCCGGCAATGCCTACGTTGACGACCTATCGGCCGACGAGATCCGCGAGCACCGCGGCACGCTCACCGAGCCCGGCCGGCACAGCCCCTGGCGGGACCGGCCGATCGAGGAAAGCCTCGATCTCTTCGACCGAATGCGGAAGGGCGAATTCCCCGACGGCACGCGCGTCTTGCGCGCCAGGATCGACATGGCCTCGCCGAACATCAACCTGCGCGACCCCGTGCTGTACCGGATCCTGCACGCCGAGCATCCGCGCACCGGCGACGCCTGGTCCATCTACCCGATGTACGACTTCGCGCACGGCCAGTCGGACGCGATCGAGGGCATCACGCACTCGCTCTGCAGCCTGGAATTCGAGATCCACCGGCCCCTATACGACTGGTTCATCGAGAATCTGCCCGTTCCTTCGTGCCCCCGGCAGATCGAGTTCGCGCGGCTCAACATCACGTACACGGTCCTCTCCAAGCGCGTCCTGCTGCGCCTCGTCAACGAGGGCTACGTGCGAGGCTGGAACGATCCGCGGATGCCCACGATCGCGGGCATGCGCCGGCGCGGCTTCCCCGCCGAGGGCCTGCGCAATTTCGTGGCCGGGGTCGGCGTCGCCAAGGCGGACAACGTCATTGAGTACGGCCAGCTCGAGCATGCCGTGCGCGACGTCCTGAACCGGAAGTCCGTGCGCCGCTTCGCCGTCCTGGACCCGCTGAAGATGGTCATCGAGAACTACCCCGAGGGCCAGGTCGAGGAGATGGACGTCGCCAACAACCCGGAGGACCCATCGGCTGGAACTCGTAAGGTGCCCTTCTCTCGCGATCTGTGGATCGAACGCGACGACTTCATGGAAGATCCGCCCGCGAAGTTCTTCCGCCTGGCGCCGGGCCGCGAGGTCCGGCTGCGGTCCGCGTACTTCGTCACGTGCCGTGAGGTCGTGAAGGACGCGGCCGGAGAGATCGTCGAGCTGCGGTGCACGTACGATCCGGCCACGCGCGGCGGCGACTCGCCGGACGGCCGCCGGCCCAAAGCCACGTTGCACTGGATCTCCGCCGCCCACGCCATGCCGGCTGAGGTGCGTCTCTACGACCACCTCTTCAGCCGCCCGGACCCGGGCGCCGACGGCGACCTCTTCGCGGACCTGAACCCCAACTCCGAGACGGTGCTGGTGGGCTGCCAGGTAGAGCCTTCGTTGGCCGACTTGCCGGTGGGGGAGACCGTGCAGTTCGAGCGGCTGGGCTACTTCTGCGCCGACCCCGACTCCACGCCGGACCGCCCCGTCTTCAACCGCACGCTAACCCTCAAGGACACCTGGGCCAAGCTCCAGGCGCAGGGCCGTCAGGGGTAAGGGACTAGGTGCGCCGAGGGCGGAGCTCTCGACGGCCCGCGAGCGCCGCGTCGGATCCCTCGATGTCCCATCGGGCACGGTGTACGCAGGCCGTACACAATGTGGCACGTGACTCTGGTCCTATCGCAGCCCGCTGCCGAGATCCCGTTCGGGGTGACCGCGGCCGTCTGGGTCATCGGTGAACGGGTCCTATCGTTCAGGGATTTACGCTCGGGAGCCTGGAAGAGCAGGCAAGACGCAGGCTCCTATTTCTCTGTCACGGCCGGGATCGTCGGCGGGTTCGCGGCTGGGCTGGTGTTGGCGTTGCACCAGACTCTAGGCCTGCCGGACCCAGTTTTGTGGGTAGTGGCGGGACTAACCGTCGCTTGGGCCGGGATGCTCCTGCGACTGTGGGCGGTGCTCACCCTGGGCCGACTCTTCACGACGACGGTGGTGGTCCGGCAGGAGCAGGCGGTAGTCACCAGCGGTCCGTACAAGTTCGTCCGCCACCCCTCGTACCTCGGCGTGATGATCCTGTTGGGCGGTTTTGGCCTCGCCCTGGGCGACCTGGCCAGTGCGGCGGTGATGGCCGTGCTTCCGGCCATGGGACTCATGTGGCGGATCAGGGTCGAGGAGGCCGCTCTACGCGTCGGGCTCGGAGATAGCTACCTCGAGTACTGCAACGGCCGCGCCCGCCTTATCCCCGGCATCTGGTAGAGCAGCGTCGCGTTATACCCACGACCCTAGGCGCTGGGCCCGCGAGGCTCCGGTGGCGCGGCATCGGTTGCGGGTGACAGCTCCAGCTGCATCCACATCACGTCGTGCCAGGCGCCCGCCTTCCAGCCGATCCGCCGGTAGATGCCGACCGGTTCGAAGCCCACGGCCCGATGCAAGCCCACGCTGGCGTCGTTGGGAAGCGTGATGCCGGCACAGGCGACCTGGAAGCCCTGGTGGCGGAGGCGCTCCAGTAGGGCGCGGTAGAGGCGGCGGCCGGCCCCAACACCGCGATGCGCGGGATCGACGTAGACCGTCACGTCCGCCGCCCAGCGATACGAGGCTCGCGACCGGTGTTGCGATCCATATGCATAACCCACGACCTGGCCATCGACCACCAGAACCAGCCAGGGATACGTGGCGATGCTGGCGCGCATCCGGTCGCGGAACTCCTCAACTGTCGGCACGATCTCTTCGAATGACACGCTCGTGTCGCGGATGAACGGCGCATAAACGTCGAGGCATGCCTCGACGTCAGTATCTGGGATCGCGTCACGGAGGAGCCAGCCATCTGCAGGAGCGCGTTTCACGGCAAGATTCTAGCCTCGTTGCCGTCGCCCAGTTCTCGCAGGTGGAATCAAAAAGGAGCCCGAGGTTATCGGGCTCCTCTTGGTTGAGTCGCGGACTAGTAGCGGTTGCTCGAGGCTCGCTGGTTGGTGAAGCAGTCGCTGCAGTAGACCGGCTTCGAGCCCGTGGGCCGGAAGGGGACCTGGGCCTCGCGGCCGCAGCTGGAGCACGTGGCGCTGAACATCTCGCGCGGGCCGCTCGAATAGCCGCCGCCGTTGCCGCCGCTCGAATAGCCGCCGCTCGAGTAGCTGCCGCCACCGCTGTCTCCGCGCGCGGCCTTCTTGGCTGCGCGGCACGATGCGCAACGGCGCGGTTCGCTGAACTGCCGATCAGCATAGAACTGCTGCTCGCTGGCGGTAAACATGAACTCCTGATTGCAGTCGATGCAGGTCAGGGTCTTGTCTGTCTGTGCGTACAAAAAGAAAACTCCTTCTCGCGCGGCCCCAGCGAACCTTCTCGCCGAGAACCGGATGAGAGGAGCGATCGTGTGCCGCAGTTCGACGCCTTCTGGCGCCGTAGTAGGACTATACCACAGCCTGCGGCAGATGTCGAACGCCCGTTCTGGCCGCGCCGAGAGGATGCCGCGAGGGCATTTCCTGATAGGATTTCGCCCTGCCTCGCTGGCGAGTGGCCTAACGGTAAGGCACCTGACTCTGGATCAGGGGATTGAAGGTTCGAATCCTTCCTCGCCAGCCACACACAGAGCACGAAACGGGCCCCCGGAGGCGACTCCGAGGGCCTTTCTGATCCGGCGATGGCAGCCGAAACGCCGAGCTGGTTACCGGCCCTTCGCTTGAGTCTTGCTGCGCTCCACGAGGTCCAGCAGATTCGCCGTTCCGGCAAGCGCCTCGTCGGGCTCGCAGCCCATGGCGTCGAGCGTCTTGCTGAAGAACGAGCGTGCGGAGGCCGCGAGCGCCACATCGAGGATCTCGCCGTCGCTCAGCCCGTGGGCGCGCAACTCGTCGACATCGGCATCCGTGACCTCGTAGGCGTGGAGGGCGATCTTCTGGGCGAAGGCCATGATCGCCACGTCGAGCGGGTCGAGGCCCGCGGTGCGAAAGTCCCTGACGATCGCCTCCAGCTGCGAGCGGTCGAAGAACTTGGACTCGAGGATCGCGCCGTGCGCGGCGACGCAGTAGCGGCAGCGCAAAGCCTCTGCCGCAGCGAGCGTCGCGAGCTCATAGCGACGCAGTTCCATCGTGCCGTTGAGGGCGGAGACGAGCTGTCGCCAGGCGCGATAGACCTCTGGCCGCAGGCTGAAGAGCCGCGTGTAGTTCGGGATGTAACCCTTGGCCGCAAGCTCGCCTTCGTATAGAGCGTGAAGCGCGCCCGTGGCTTCCTCGGGCGCGACCGGCGTGACGCGCATTGGGATCCTCCTGGACTCGAATTGACGCGCGAGCTGCGCCGCGCCGCCGCTGTGGCCAAACGTGCCCAGCAACTGCAGACGCATCGGAACGGCCACGGCCACGAGTCTACGTTTGGTCGCCGCTCGGCCCGGCGCACAGCGCCTGGTCGTTGCACGCCGCGGCCATCGGGGCCATTGAATCCCGCGTCGACGCCGCATACTCTTGGGCGAGAGGAGCGGGGTTGTCCGGAGGGGTGCATAGGCCCGAGGCCGGCCGTCACTGCCTCGCAGCCACGCTCGCAGCCGCGCAGATTGCCGGCAACGCTCTCGTCCCAGGAATCGGAGCAGGGACATGTCCGATGTGTTCATCTCCTATTCGCGTCGCGACATCGCATTCGCGCGCCTGCTCCGCGAAGCGCTGCAGCAGAGCGAGATCGACACCTGGATCGACTGGGAGCGGATTCCGGTAGGGGAGCGGTGGTGGCAGGAGATCACCGAGGCGATCGAGGGCGCCAACATCTTCATGCTCCTCATCAGCCGCCACTCGATCGGCTCCAAGGTGTGTCGGGACGAGATCGAGCTGGCTCTGAAGAACCACAAGCGCATCGTTCCCGTTCTGGTCGACCAGCTGACGCCCGAAGAGATCGGCGGGCTCGCGCCAGACCTGCCCCAGTTCAACTGGGTCGTCTTCGAGCGCGACCAGATCTTTCGGGTGGAGGTCGATCCCGGAGCGACGTCGGACAAGGCCGAGGACCGGGAAGTCGCCTTCCCCAAACTGCCTCAGTTTCAGGACGCCCTGTCCAAGCTGAGCGTCGCCATCCACACCGACTGGGAGTGGGTCAAATACCACACCGGCCTTCAGGTCGAGGCGCTGCGTTGGGACAACAACCACCGCGACCCGAGCTACCTCATTCGCGGCTCCGCGCTGGAAGAGGCGGAGCAGCAGCTCATCAGGGCCGCCGGCCACGACCCGGCCCCCACGTCCCTACAGGTCGAGTTCGTCACGGCCGCCCGGCAGGAGGAGACGCGACGACAGCTGGAAACCCTGAAGCTGGAGCGCAAGGCGCGGCGCCGCCAGCGCTACGTCCTGGCCGCGGTCGCAGTCGGGCTCATCGTCTCGTCGTCGCTCGGCGTGGTGGCCTGGGGCCAGCGAAACCAGGCCCTCAGCGAAGCGAACGCTCGGGCGACGGCGGAGGCCGTGGCAGAGCAGCAGCGCCAGGTGGCGGTTCAGCAGGGCCAGGTGGCCTTGCAGCAGCGCGACATCGCGGTCTCTCGCCAGCTCGCCGCGGGCGCCTTGAGCCAGATCGAGAGCCAGCAACTCGATGAGGGGATGCTGTTGGCCATCGAGGCCTATCGCCATGCCGACACGATGGACGCACGCAGCAGCCTGTTGCGCCTGATCCTCTACACTCCCCAGCTTCGCTTCATCATGGTCGGCCACTCCGACAAAGTCGGCGGAGTAGCGGTCAGCCCCGATGGCAAGACGACCGCCTCGGCCAGCTCGGACGGCACCGTCGGCCTGTGGGATACGGCGACGGGCAAGGCTTCCCACGCTCCACTCAAGAGCACCGAGGGCGGTTTCGAGTCGGTCGCCTTCAGCCCGGATGGCAAGTACCTGGCGACGGGTGAGGGCGGCAAGACCGGGTCGCCCGGCGGCCAGATCGTGCTATGGGACGTGGCAAGCGGCTACACCCCGGAAGTGCTTGCACCCGGCGGCGGGGCGTGGGTCGATGCGCTTGCATTCAGCCGCGACGGCAAGACTCTTGCGGCCGCGACCAACGACGCCTCGGCGGCCCTCTACTCCGTCTCAGATCGCAAGGCGATCTGCCCGTCAATCGGTCATAAAGCAGATCACGGAGTCTTTACCGCGATCGCTCTGAGTCCAGATGGTCAGGAGGTCGCTTTCGCGTTGAGCGACGGCGAAGCGCAGGCACTCAGCATCTGGAGCGTCGCGACCTGCCAGCAGGTGGGTCAGGCCATTGGCGTGGACAAGCTGGCCGGGATGGCTTCGGGAGAGAGTGGCGGGATCGCGAGCGTGTCATACAGCCCGGATGGCAAGCAGCTTGCGGTGGCCGACGTGGACCGTCTCCTGGTGCTGGACGCGGCCACCTGGTTGCCCGTGCGCGATGCCATCGTGATTGACTCGAACTTCTATATCGAGTCGCTCTCCTTCAGCCCCGATGGCAGTGTCATCGCCCTGGCCAGCAAGAAGGAGATCGAACTCCTGGACGCCAAGACCGGGAAGCAGGTCGGGAACCAGTTGCTAGGCGCCAGGGCGGGGGTCATGACCATCGCCTTCGGCGCCGACGGTCATTCCCTGGCGGCCGGCTCGTTGGCAGGCGACGTGGAGGTGTACGACCTGCAGAACGAGCCCCTAACTACCGAGGTGCCGGCGGGGACCCCTTCCGTTCACGAGGTCGCATTCAGACCAAACGCGAAGGTCCTGGCGACGGCCGGCTCTGACGGCGTCGTTCGCTTCTGGAACACCACCACGTGGCAGACCATCGGCCAGACGCCGTCCGGCGGTGGGGCAAGCGGACCTATGGCCTTTAGCCCAGACGGCAAGGTGCTGGCTTCCGTAGGTGGCGACAAGCTCGTTCATCTCTGGGACGCTGGAACCGGTCAGCAGTTGGGCAACCCACTGACCCCCAAGGGGACCGCGGTCTGGTGCCTGGCTTTCAGCCCCGACGGCAAGTGGCTTGCCGCCGGCGGCGCCCCGAATCAGCTGACCATCTGGGACGTGGCGAGCGGCAATGTCGTCGCATCGCCGTCGTATCCCGGTCTGCAGTCCAATCTGTTCGACACGGACAAGGCCGTCAGAAGCATCGGGTTTGCGGCGGACTCGTCGGGGCTGTTCTTCACGATGGGGGGAGGAATAGCCACGTTCGTCCGCTGGGGTGCATTGGGGCCCGCCTCGGATTGGACGACCCGCGATGTGACCTTCAAGGCGTCCGACATGAACCCCAACTATCTCGAGGGCGTGATGAGTCCCGACGGGAAGACCGTGGCTCTGGCCAATTTCAATGCCATCCGCCTCTACGACGCGGCGTCCGGGAAGACGCTCGGGCTGCCCTTGTTCGGTCACTACAACACCGTGTCTGCGATGGCCTTCAGCCCGGATGGCAAACTCCTGGCGTCGGGCGGCATGGACGCGGTGGTTCGTCTCTGGGACTCCGCGACCGGCCAACCGTTCGGGCTTCAACTCTTGGGACCTTCGCAGGGGATCTCAAGCCTTGCTTTCAGCGCCGATGGGTCGCAGCTCGTGGGCGTGGACGGGGAAGGAAGCATCTTCGTGTGGGACATGGCGATGCCACACTGGGAGTCGCTGGTATGCGGGCTGGCGGGCCGCAATCTCACCGGCCTTGAGTGGTCGCAATTCATGCCCGACGAGCCCTTCCGGAACACGTGTCCGGACCAACCGATCTCGGCGAGTGGGATCTACCAGATCACCCAGCTCGCGCGGTCGCAGCAGGCGGCGGGCAACGCCGACACGGCCAAGACCACCATCGGCGACGGGCTCAAGTGGGTAGTCGCTTCAAGCGATTCGGAGGCGAACAACACCATGTGCTGGTGGGGCAGCCTGAGCGGCTTCGCCGGCCAGGTCATGCCGGCCTGCGAGCGCGCGATTGCCCTGACGCCGCCGGATAGCCAGGCGGGCTATCGCGACAGTCGGGGAGTGGCTCGAGCCCTCACCGGCGACTGCGCCGGAGCCATCGAGGACTTCCAGGCCATGGTGGACTGGGCGAAACAGAACGGGCAGGGCGACACGGTGGGTACCCAGCGCGAGGGCTGGATCGCGACCCTCAAGACGGGCAAGAGTCCGTTCGACAAGCAGCTCCTGGACTCGCTTCTGGCCGAGGGGACGCCCTACTAACCGGACGTAGCCGGTCCGGGCTTAGTCGCCGATACACCTGACGAACCGAACCATCAGCTCTACGGCTTCCGCGTCCGTCAATCCCTCTTTGGCCAGCGATCGCCACGTCTCGAACCCGACCGCGTGCCCAAGGGCTGCGTGGCGCAGGTGCGCCCCTGCCGGTCCCGGCCAGCCGGCTTCGAGGATCTGGACCGTGGCGGGCTCGAATGCAACGATGCCCGCACGGAAGATCTCCGGGATCGCGGCGATGTCTCGGAGGAGGTTCGTCCGCATCTGCTCGGTCGATCGGTAGTAGGCATAGAGCTCGGCGAGTGCGGCGCTGAGCCGGCGAACCGGATCGGCGACGGCGGCCCAGTCTGAAGGGTCCGGGCGAGGGTTCGCGGCGAGCCAGTCCGTGCTGCACGCCGTGAACAGCGCCACCTCATCAGGGAAGTGGCGGTAGAGCGTCGCCCTCGTGACCCCCGCGCGTTCGGCGACCGCGCTCATCGTCGTGGCGGCCGGCCCGATCGTCCCGTGGAGCTCCACCGCCGCGTGCGTGATGCGTTCGCGGGTCCGGTCCATGGCGGCTGCGCGGGCTCGCAGACGGTACGGCCTGCTAGCTTTCGTGAGACGGTTGTGTTCAGCCATTGACAGATGCACCGTTCCGGGTGAGGATCATCGCGATCACGATACACCACTGACTCACGAACTTCCAGGAGATCGCATCCAAGGAGCCCCGACATGCTCACATTGAACAAGGCACACCTCGCGGTAGTCGAGCCTCACGGCCCAGATGCTCCGCTCATCCCCGGCTTGACCGCCTCGACCCGGCTCACCTCCGCCGAGACGGGTTCGATCTCGATCGTCGAACACGTCTTCTCGCCGGGAGTCCTCGTCCCGCCGCACATTCACACGCTGGAGGACGAGATCTCGTATGTCGTGTCGGGGGAAATCGGCTTCCGCTCGACCGGCAAGGAGGTCACGCTCGCGGCCGGCGGCTACATCGTCAAGCCGCGCAACGAGCTCCACTCGATGTGGAACGCCGGCAGCACTCCCGCTCGCATGATCGAGATCATCAGCCCCGCCGGGTTCGAGAAGTACTTCGTGGAGCTGGCCGAGGCGGTCGCGGCGGCGGGCAGGGTTCCCGACCCATCGACCATGGGCGCGATTGCGGGACGCTTCGGCCTCTCCTTCGACATGTCGGAGGTTCCGGACCTCGTCGCCCGTTATGGCCTCATCGCCCCCGGTGGCCAGCCCGGGTGACCCCGGTTCACCCGGAGTCTTTGGTCTCGAGGGGCGCCTGGCGGGTCACTCCGCGGGCGCCCCAATGAGCGACTAGCAGAGCCTTTATCGTCTACCCGGCGTCGCGCGCGTCCGCGGGCACGCGGCTCCGCGTGCAGGACGCCATGGGAGTCTCGACGGCGTCGATTCACG
>DATEXG010000004.1:0-24006 GCA_035257225.1 Candidatus Limnocylindrales bacterium | reverse complement strand
CTCGAAGATCAGGTGCTGATCGTGGTGGTACGTGAGGTCGGCATGGCCGAACTCACCCGGCGAGCTCTCGTCGGTATGTTGACCGGTGCGATCCGCGTGCATTCCGGAGATGGTGCCCCTCTGGCCCAGGATCGCGGCCTTGTCCTTCTCGCCCAGCTTGCCTGACTCGTAGAGCAATACCAGCACCTTGGCAACCTGCATGCGCAGCTGCTCGTCGCTGCCACTCAGTGCGGAGCAGAGCGGCGGCACGGCGTGCGAGCCAAGCTCGCGCAAGGCGTTCACCGCGCCTTCTCGCACGGTTCTGTCGGTGTCCTTCAGGACCGCGATGAGCGGCTCCACCGCGCGAGGGTCGCCGATCTTCCCGAGCGCCTCGGCCGCGAAACGGCGTACGAGCGCGTCCGAGTTGCCGAAAGCCGCGATTAGGGGCTGGACGGCCGGGCCGCCGATGTTCCCTAGCGCATCGGCCGCAGAATGGCGAACGAGCTCGTTCGGGTCGCCGAGGGCCGCGATGACCGGCCGGACGACGAGGTCGCCCATCTTCCCGAGCGACTGCGCGGCGGCCCGGCGCACGACCACGTCCGAGTCGCCGAAGGCGGCGATGAGCGGCTGGACGGCCCGCTGGTCGCCGATCTCGCCGAGGGCCTCCGCGGCAACCTGGCGCAGGCTGGAATCGCCGACCTTCAGGCTGGCGCAGAGAGGCGCCACCGCTCTCCGGTTGCCGATCTTGCCCAGAGCCAGGGCAGCCTCTCCACGGACCTGCTCGTCGTCGGACGCGAGGGCCCAGATCAGAGGCCGCACGGCGCGACCGCCGATCTCCACGCATCGCGACCACTGTCGCTTCGCGATCCAGTAGCGTGCGCCCGCCTCGGACTTGTCGGGCAACCAGCCGGTCCGGTCGAGAACCTGCCTTGCCAGCTGCCGCCTCATCGGATTCGCGTCCACGAGTGCCGCGGCCACCGGCTTGAAGGCACCTCCCGAGATCTTGATGAGCGCTTCGGTTGCGGACCGGCGACAGTGCGGGTCGGGATCGCCGAGCGCCGCGACCAGTGCCTTGCCGGCTCTCGGATCGGCGATCCTGCCGAGCGCATCGGCCGCAGCCCGGCGGACCACTTTGTCCCGGCGCTTCAGGGCGGCCACGAGAGGCTCCACGGCGGGAGCTCCGAGCCTGACGCACACACCCCACTGACGCTTCTCGATGAGGCGGTAGGCCTCACCGGGCTGGCCGCTCTCCGGAACCCAGCCGAGTTTCGCGAGCGCCTTGGCGGCAGCCTGGCGGACGCCGACGGTCGAGTCGGTGAGGGCGCCGCTGAGGGGCTCGATTGCGCGCGGGTCCCCGATCGTACCGAGCGCCCTGGCCGCAGCCTGGCGGACGCCGGCGGTCGAGTCGGTGAGCGCGCCTATGAGGGGCTCGAAGGCGGGTGCGCCGACCTTGCCAACGGCGTGGGCGGCGGTCTGGCGCACTATCGGGTCCGAGTCTTTCAGGACGCCGATCAGGGGCTCGACAGCGCGAGGGTTCCCGATCAGGCTCAGCGCTTGGACCGCGGCCCGGCGTACTTCCTTCCTGGCGTCGCCCAGAACAGCGATCAGGGGCTCCACGGCGCGCGAGTCGCCGATCCGGCCGAGCGACCTCGCGGCGGCCGCGCGGATGCCGGCGTCCTTCTCGTATCCCAAGGCCTTGATCAGCCCGGAGACATCTCCGCTTGCCTCTAGTTTCGCCGGATCGGGTGGCCCGAAGATCGCCATCGTGCGTCTTCCTCCGGTCGTTGCACGCCCCACGCTAATCATAGTCGGCAAAGACCCGCAGAAGCACACTCGCGATCGCTTCCTCTACATGACCTATCCGCCCCGGAATACTCACGGAACCTGGCTTCGAGCCGATGTTTCCGGGGTTCTCGTCTGTCTGGGCGCCGACGCGGCATAGGCAAGGAGCCGAATCCACCCTAACGAGTGGGGGCCAAGAGGCGCTATTGCCCCTCGACTGTGGGGCCGAGCCCCGCGATGCCCTAAGAGCCCGACAACGCGGGCGGGTTGGCCCCCGCTTCGGCGGGTCATGCGGCCCTAGCCGCGAGCGGGTCCCCTTCCGACAATCCTCGTAAGGCAACGATCGCGGTCTCGCACACGCGGCTCGTCAGGTCGGTTTCGGAGCCGTTGCCGCCGACGCCGACCCGGAGCGCTCCCGGATGAGGGCGCAAAGGCGTCCAGCTACATATCCCGCAACAACGCGGCCGAATCCAGAGCGGTCGTGGCCGACCGGTCCCGCTGACATCGGACGCTCGCGCACGAGGCAGGCGCGGACGTCCGCTCAGGCATGCAGTCGGCGGAACACGTCGTCAGGCGAAGCCGGGTAGACAAAGGGGCGATTGGATGGTCGTGGCTCAGGTCTCACCTCCCGAGGTAGCGGACGCAGGCGCACGCTTCCTGGCCGAGGTGACCTCGAAGACAGCAGGCGTCTCACGCTTGGAGATGTGCATCCAGTGCGGCAGCTGTGGGGGCTCCTGTCCTTCGGCGAGTGCCATGGACCACACCCCCAGGGCGATCTTCGCCTTGATCCGCGCCGGCAAGCGGGACGAGGTCTTGCGCAGCAACACCCCGTGGATGTGCCTCTCCTGCTACCACTGCGTGGTCCGCTGCCCGCAGGAGATCGAGATCACGGACGTGATGTACACGCTCAAGGTCATGGCCGAAGAGGGACACACGTACCCGAACAACGTCGGCCCCGATTTCACCGGGGTCTTCATCGGCCAGGCCAGGCGCTTCGGGCGAAGCTGGGAGATTGGGCTGACCGCCCGCCACTACCTGCGCCACTTCATCCCGCGGCTGCCGGGCATGACACCGATGGCCTTCGGCCTCTTCCGCCACGGCCGAATCGGGATCCTGCCCCACCGAATCCGCGAGCGCAAGCAGCTGCGGGCGATCCTGCGGCGTGCCGACGAGTTGGAGCGGGCCCGATGAAGGACTACCTCTACTACCCGGGCTGCTCCATGGAGGGCAGCGGCCGCTCCTACCGCGAGTCACTGGCTGGGATCTGCGAGCCGCTGGGCATCGCCCTTCACGAGATCGACGACTGGAACTGCTGCGGCGCAACCGAGTACTTGAGCCTGAGCACGACTCCCGCCTACGCGATGATCGCCCGCAACCTCGCCCTTGCCGCCGGCGAGAAGAAGGACGGCGAGTCCCTGGTGGCGGCCTGCAGTGCCTGCTACCTCAACCTGGCCAAGGCCGACCACTACATGGGCACCCAGCCGTCCCTGAACACCCGCGTCAACGACGCCCTCGGGGCCGGCGGGCTTCACTACGACCCGGGTACCGTCAAGGTCCGCCACCTCCTCGAGGTCATCCTCAACGATGTGGGCCTCGACAAGGTCAAGGCGGCGGTCAAGAAGCCGCTCACCGGCCTGAAGGTTGCGCCCTACCTGGGCTGCATGGTCCCGCGCCCGGACCTGGACGGGGCCTACACGAATCACGAGCAGCCGAACGACCTCGACCGCCTGCTTCGAGCCCTCGGCGCAGAGGTCGTGGACTACCCGCTAAAGACCGAATGCTGCGGCGGCCATATGACCCAGGTCGCCCCGAAGCTCGGCCTGGAACTCATTCGGCGCCTGGTGGCGGAGGCCGAGCGCCGCGAGGCCGTGATGATGGTCACGGTCTGCCCGATGTGCCAGATCAACATCGACGCCTACCAGGGCGAGATGAACGCGATGTTCCACACCCACCACAAGATGCCGATCGTGTTCTTCACCCAATTGATGGGCGTCGCCTTCGGCTTGGAGCCCAAGCAGGTAGGCGTCGGCCGCGAGTACACGAACGCGAGCAAGGCCCTGGCGAGAGCCTTGAAGGCGGCGCCCGAGCAGACGCTCGTGGCCGCCGGAGCGGGCACGGTCGCCCATAGACCGCGTCCGGACAAGCGAGCCCTGCCGATGCCGCGCATGGCCGACAGCGAGGTCGAGGAATGACCGTCGAGCACAACCACCTGCCGGTCGATGGCGAACTTGCCGCCGGAGTGCCCGCGGAAGGCGAGATCCGGATCGGGGTCTACGTCTGCCACTGCGGGAGCAACATCGCCGGCGTCGTCGACGTCGCCGAGGTCGCGAAATGGGCGTCCGAGAACCTGCGCGATCAGGGCGTCGTGATCGCCCGCGACTACAAGTTCATGTGCTCCAGCCCCGGCCAGGAGTTCGTGACCGACGACATCAAGAAGTACGGCCTGAACCGCATCGTGGTGGCGGCCTGCTCGCCGCACCTCCACGAGAACACGTTCCGCCAGGCCACGGCCCGCGGCGGGTTGAACCCGTACCTGTGCGAGCTGGTCTCCATCCGCGAGCAGGACTCGTGGGTCCACACGGACAAGGCGGCGGCCACGGTCAAGGCCAAGGCCATCCTGGCCGGTGGTGTGGAGCGGGTTCGCCGCAACGAGCCGCTCTCGCCGATGTCTGTCGACATCAACCCCGCCACGCTCGTCGTGGGCGGAGGCATCGCCGGCATCTCGGCCACTCTGGAGCTGGCCGACGCCGGCTTCAAGGTCTACCTCGTCGAGAAGGACCCCTCGATCGGCGGCCACATGGCCCAGTTCGACAAGACCTTCCCAACGCTGGACTGCGCCGCCTGCATCCTGACCCCCAAGATGCTCACCGCCGGCACTCACCCCAACGTCGAGCTCCTGACCTGGAGCGAGGTCGAGAAGGTCGAAGGCTACGTCGGCAACTTCACCGTGACCGTTCGTAAGAAGGCCCGCTACGTCAATGAGGACCTCTGCAACGGCTGCGGCGTGTGCCAGGAGAAGTGCCCCAAGAAGGTCATCGATGAGGTCTTCGAGGCGGGGATGGGTTACCGGAAGGCCATCTACACGCCGTTTGCCCAGGCCGTCCCGCGGACACCTGTGATCGACCGCCCCAACTGCACCTACTTCGAGAAGGGAACCTGCAAGGCCTGCGAGAAGTTCTGCGAGACCGGCGCGATCGACTTCACACAGGAAGACAAGATCCTGACTCTCGAAGTCGGCAACATCATCATCGCCACCGGCTACGACCTCTTCGACGCTCGGAAGATGCCGCAGTACGGCTACGGCCACCTGCCGAACGTCTTCACCAGCCTGGAATTCGAAAGACTGTCGAACTCCGCCGGCCCAACGAACGGAGCCGTGGTCCTGCGCGACGGCGTGACCGAGCCCAAGTCGGTGGCGATCGTCCATTGCGTCGGCAGCCGCGATCGCAACCACAACAACTACTGCTCCGCCATCTGCTGCATGCAGAGCCTGAAGTTCGCCCACCTCGTCAAAGAGCACACCGACGCGACGATCTACGACTTCTACATCGACATGCGGACGGTGGGCAAGGCCTACGACGAGTTCTACCAGCGAATCCTCGAGGAGGGCGGCATCTTCATCCGCGGCAAGCCGGCCGAGATCACGGACGTCGCCCGCACTCCCGAGGAAGAGGGCAAGCTGATCCTCCAGGTCGAAGACACCCTGGTCGGACAGCAGCGCCGCTTCCCGGTCGACATGGTCATCCTCTCGGCCGGTCTCGAGCCGCGCGCCGATGCCAAGGAGCTGGCTACCCGGTTCGGCATCTCGTGCAGCTTCGACGGCTGGGCCATCGAGAAGCACCCAAAGCTGGACCCGGTCGCGACGATGACCGAAGGCGTGTTCGTCGCCGGCTGCGTCAGCGGCCCCAAAGACATCCCAGCCTCTGTGGCGCAGGGCGCCGCGGCGGCCGCGCGAGTCCTCGGCCGCATCCAGCAGAAGAAGATGAACCTGGAGCCGATCAGAGCGTCGGTCGACGCCGAGCACTGCTCCGGCTGCCGCATCTGCAACACCCTGTGCCCCTACAACGCCATCTCCTTCGACGACGTCAAGGGCGTTTCGGCCGTCAACCCGGCAATGTGCCAGGGCTGCGGAACCTGTGTCGCGGCCTGCCCCGCCGGAGCCATCTCCGGCACGGGCTTCAGCGACGAGCAGGTCCTGGCTCAGATCGAGGGCCTGCTCAGAATCGGAGCCGACGGGATGCGACCCCACCGCTCGGGCTTCCCTACGGCCCACCATGAGGCAATCGAGGAGGCGGTGCGAGCATGAGCGCGCAGGCACCTGTCGCACCGGCCCCCACCGATGGAGCGGCCACCGCGGTCGCTATCTTCGAGCCGGTGATCATCGGCTTCACCTGCAACTGGTGCAGCTACCGAGCCGCGGACCTAGCCGGGACGGCGCGGGTGAAGTACCCGCCCAACGTCCGCCTGATCAGGCTCATGTGCTCCGGCCGCCTGGACCCAACGTTCGTGCTCAAGGCCTTCTCCGAGGGCGCGGACGCGGTCCTGGTCAGCGGCTGCCACCCGGGCGAGTGCCACTACATCGAGCAGAACTACAAGGCCCTGCGTCGGTTCCAACTCCTGCAGCGCACGATCGAGGCCCTCGGCATCGAGCCGGGGCGGTTCCAGCTCGTGTGGGCCAGCGCCGCCGAGGGCGTCCGCCTGGCCAACGAGATTGCCCGGGTAACCGAGGAAGTACGGGCCCTGGGACCGCTCAACTGGCCCGCAGCCAGCCTGGTCGATATAGACGGTGTGGACCTCGAGGCGGCCTGGGAGGCCACCGGCGGGGAGGCCGGCGGACCGCCCGAGACGGCCGGTGGGGTTAACCCGGACCACGCTGTGGTGGCCGCCAAATGAGCGCCACCGCCCGATCCAAAGCCGCGGCGGCCAAGCCCGCCGGCAAGCCCGCGGCCAAGCCCAAGCTCGCCATCTTCGGTGCCGCCTCGTGCGGAGGCTGCGACATCGCCATCATCAACATCCACGAGCACATCCTGGAGGTGGCCGCGGCCTTCGACATCGTCCTGTGGCCGACGGTTATGGACGGCAAGTACTCCGACATCGAGGCCATGGAAGACGGCGAGATCACGATCACGCTAGTCAGCGGCAGCATGCGGACCGACGAGACCGTCCACCTGGCCAAGCTCCTGCGCCGCAAGTCGAAGTTCGTGGTCGCCTTCGGGTCGTGCGCCAGCGAGGGCTGCATCCCCGGCCTCGCCAACCTCTCGAGCCGCAAGCAGATCATCGACACGGCGTTCTCTACCTCCAGCACGGACAATCCGGACGACATCCGGCCTGTCTGGGAGTACCAGGCGCCCGAAGGCGTCCTGCACCTGCCCGAGTTCGAGCCGATGCTTCGGACGCTGGAACAGGTCGTGGACGTGGACTACACGATCCCCGGCTGCCCGCCCGAGTCCAAGCAGATCTGGGCCGCCCTGCAGGCGGTCGTGGCCGCCTTGAACGGCACGGGGCCGCTGCCGCCCAAGGGCGCCGTCCTGGGTGCCGGCGAGTCCACCGTCTGCGACGAGTGCCCCCGCAAGCGCGACGTCAAGAAGATCGACCACTTCGTCCGCATTCAGCAGGTCGCCGGGTTCGATCCGGAGATCTGCCTCCTCGAGCAGGGCTTGCCCTGCAACGGCCCGGCAACCCGCAACGGCTGCGGCGCGCTGTGCCCGAGCGTCGCGGCACCGTGCATCGGCTGCTACGGCGCCGCCGAGGGCGTCGTCGACTACGGCGCCCGCCTGATGTCTGCCTACGCCTCGGTCATCGAGGCGCAGAAGCCCGAAGAGATCGACAAGATCCTCGACGGGATCCCCGACCCGGTCGGCCAGTTCTACCGCTTCAGCCTCGCAGGCTCCCTGCTGCGCAGCAGCAAATCGGCCTGGCAGAACGACGGGGAGTAGCCAAGCAATGGAACGAATCACCATCGACCCCGTCACCCGCCTGGAGGGCCACGGCAAGATCGAGATCTTCCTCGATCCTGACGGCGAGGTCGCCAACGCCTACTTCCAGATCCCCGAGCTGCGAGGCTTCGAGCGCTTCTGTGTCGGCCGCCCGGTCGAGGAGATGCCCACGCTCACCAACCGCATCTGCGGCGTCTGCCCGGAAGCCCACCATATGGCCGCGGCCAAGGCCGCCGACGCCGTCTACCACGTGGACCCGCCGCGCGCGGCCAAGCTGCTGCGCGAGCTCCTCTACAGCGCCTTCTTCTTCACGGACCACACGACTCACTTCTACGCTCTCGGCGGCCCCGACTTCGTGGTCGGACCCGATGCCCCCGCATCCGAGCGCAACATCCTGGGCGTCATCGGCAAGGTCGGCATGGAAGTCGGCGGCAAGGTCATCGAGGCCCGCAAGCGCGGTCACGATGTGATCGAGATCATCGGCGGCCGCAAGATCCACCCCGCGACGGCAGTGCCGGGCGGGATGACCCAGGGCATCACCGAAGAGCAGCGGGCCCATATCGAGGAGTTCGGGCGCTGGGCGATCGAGTTCGGCCAGTTCAGCCTCGGGATCTTCGACAAGATCGTCCTCGGCAACGAAGCCTACAAAGAGATGGTCCTGTCGGACGGCTACACCCACCGGACCTACTACATGGGCATGGTCGACCCGAACAACAACGTCAACTTCTACGACGGCCAGATCAGCATCATGTCGCCGGACGGCGAGCGTGTGGGAACTTACGCCCCGGCGGACTACCGCGACTGGATCGCCGAGCACGTGGAGCCCTGGACCTACCTCAAGTTCCCGTACCTGAAGAAGATCGGCTGGAAGGGCTTCGTCGACGGCGCCGATTCGGGCGTCTATTGCGCCACTCCCCTGTCGCGGCTCAACACCGCCGAGGGGATGGCCACGCCGCTCGCCCAGGCCGCCTACGAGCGCTTCTACGACACGCTGGCCCCCAAGCCCGAATCCGGCGGCAAGCGGCTGGTCCACCACCGCCTGGCCACGCATTGGGCTCGCCTGATCGAGTTGCTGTACGCCGCCGAGCGGGTCGTGGAGCTGGCCAAGGATCCGGAGATCACCTCGCCCAACGTCCGGACCGTTCCCACCGAGAAGCCCACCGAGGGCGTCGGGACCGTCGAGGCGCCGCGAGGAACCCTCACCCACCATTACTGGACGGATGAGCGCGGCATCCTGACCGCGGTCAACCTGGTCGTCGGGACGACCAACAACTACGCCCCGATGGCGATGTCGATCAAGAAGGCCGCGCAGAGCCTCATCCACAAGGGCACGGTCGTGCACCAGGGGCTGCTGAACCGCGTCGAGATGGCATTCCGTCTCTACGACCCGTGCTTCGGTTGCGCCACTCACTCACTCCCCGGTGAGATGCCTCTCCAGGTCGCGATTCGCAACTCGGACGGCGAGGTCATCGAGGTCCTCGAGCAAAACTGCTAGCGCAGTTCTGCTTTGGCCGAACTGCCAGATCGGAGGCCGCCGTGGCCGATCGCGTCTCCGCCGACCCGCAGCCTCGAATCATCGTCATTGGGCTGGGCAATCCCCTGCTCGGCGACGACGGCGTGGGCTGGCGAGTCGCGGACGAGGTGGAGGACCGGCTGCATGCGGCGCGGCAGGCCGGACGAGAGATCCCAGAGGTGGAGATCGAGCGGCTGGGCGTGGGCGGGCTGCGCTTGATGGAATGCCTGACCGGATACGACGCGGCGATCCTCGTCGACGCCGCCGAGTTCCCGGACCGGCCCATCGGCGAGGTTCGCTGCTGCTCGTTCGAGGAGCTGGCCGACTACGCCGCCGGCCACCTCGATTCCGCGCACGACGCCTCCCTGCGGACTGCCCTCGACCTGGGGCGTCGGCTCGGCGCGGATCTGCCCACGCGCATCGACACTGTCACGGTCCAGGCCAATCGAACGGACGAGTTCAGCGAAGAGCTGAGCCCCGCGGTCCTGGCCGCCGTCCCCGCCGCGGCGGCGGTGGTGGTCGAGCTGCTCAACGCGGAGGCGAGTTAGCGATGCATCAGGTCGTGCTCGCTCAGGCCGTGCTGGACAAGGCAGTCGAGCGTGCCGAGTCGTTGGGCGCGTCCAGGATCATCGCGGTCCACGTGCTTCTGGGCGAAGACGACGAGCACACCGAGGAAGCGCTACGGTTCGCCTGGGGCGAGGTATCGGCGGGAACCTGCGCGGAAGGCGCCGAGTTCGTCATCGAGAGGACTCCCGGAGACGGATTGCGGCTGGCGGCAATCGACATAGAGCGAGACCCGGCGACTGCCGACAAACTGCCCGCCCACGAGGAGGGCGCGATCGGTTAAGGTGAAGCAAGACTAGGCGCTCCGGCGCCGTCGATCGGGGACTCGGGCAGAAGCTGCTGCAGCTCCGCGGCCCGGTCACAAGTCCAGTTCTCGGACTCCCGGGAGGGAGACATGGGCCAGCAATTCGTGGTTCAACTGCCAAACCGGCCGGGCGAGCTTGCCCATCTGGCCAGGGCTCTATGCGCTCGCGGAGTCAACATCGTCCAGGTCCACCAGACCACCGTGGGCGACCTCACCACGGCCGAGATCTACACGAACTGCTGCGACGACGACACGACGGACGTCCTCCGCAGCATGGGCTACCCATTCGTGGCCGGAACGAGCCTGATCGTCGAGATCGAGGACACCCCCTGCGCGTTCGGCGATGTGAGCACCAAGCTGGCTCGCGCCAAAGTCAACATCAAGGGCTGCTGCGTAGTGGATCGAGCCAACGGCATGGCGACCTGGGCATTGTCCGTGGACAAAGAAGACGTGGCTCGCGAGGTCCTCGGCATCCCGGCCGTCGACCGCCAGACCGAGGCGGCCTCCAAGAGCTGAGGCGAACCGCTCTCGTCTAGCGCGGACGCTGCTTGATCAGGCGGCCGCGCCGCGAGATGGCATGCGTGGAGAGCGCGGCCACGCCCATTCCCACCAGCGCCCTTTCGGCGGCCGGCAGAGGTCTCACGATCGAGAGAAACTCCTGCGCCCGCGCCCGATCCACCAGGCCCAGCAGCGCCTGCCCGCGCCCCGTCAACGTCAGGGTCCGTTGACGCCGATCCTCGGCATCCTGGTTTCGCTCGATCAGCTGCCGCTGGACCAACCCATCGGCGAGCCGGCTCACCGCAGATGGCGAGCGGCCTAGAGTATCGGCCAGGTCCGCCACCGTCATCGTTCCGCTGTCCGCGAGCGCATAGAGCGCCGCGAGCTGGGTGAAGCCCAGGTTCAACTCGCCGAGTTGGGCGGCGAAGCCGATGACCAGATCGCGCCAGATCGCCCGGCCCATGGCGATCCGATCCGACAACTCGCGCGGGTTCTGAAGACGGAGACGGGCTGCTTCTACGGGGGCCGACAGCAGCTCACGAGCAGCCGACTCAACTGCCGCCCGGCTCGGCACGGTCAGCGACGGGATGTGCAGGAAGGGACGAGTCGACCCGCGCAGGCGCCGCAGCGGAGACGGACCCGGAGACGGCGGAGCCTCCGAATCTGCGGAGGCCCCCGGTTCGGAGACGGGTATGGTCGCGACGGTCGCTCTTCCCGCCGCGATGTCGCGGGCGGTCGAGCCGTCGCTCGAGGTATCGGTCTCGCCGGCCGGGGACGCGGACGGTAAAGCCGTCTGGGCGGTTTCATGGGCATCTCCGGGGAGCGACGAATGACGGCCCGGGCCCGCGTCCGGGGGTCGCTGGCCGAGACTCGGGATCTTGGGCAGGAACTGCGGCATGACCTCAGCCTACGCCAGATCGGCCGATCCGTGCAATTCTGCACACTTTTTCTTTCGTGCTCGCCTGAGGCTGCGGTAGCCTGAATAAACCACATCGGCCGCCTTATGGTCGGTTGGAACGGACGGATAGTCCCGGCCCGTAGCCGCGCCGGTTCGGCACACGGCCTGGAGCCGAAGGAGACCAGCCACAGCCCATGGACCGCATAGCGTTCGTGTTCCCCGGCCAGGGATCCCAGTCGGTGGGCATGGGGAAAGCTCTCGCCGCTGCTTCGCCGGCCGCCCGAGCGGTCCTGGCGGAAGCCGACGAAGCGTTGCGCGAGCCGATAAGCCGCCTAGCGTTCGATGGTCCGGCCGAACAGCTCGACCTCACGGTCAACGCTCAACCCGCTCTTGTGGCCGTCTCGATCGCCTTTCTTGCCGCGCTTCGTGAGCGCTGGGCAGCGGCCGGAGTCGCCGCCCCGCAGCCCGCCTACGCCGCGGGCCACTCCATGGGCCAGTACTCGGCCATGGTCGCGGCGGGAGTTATCTCCCTGGGCGACGCGGTCAGGCTCGTGCGCGAGCGGGGCCTCCAGATGCAGGCGTCCGGCCAGGGCCGAGCCGGCGCCATGGCGGCCATCATCGGTCTCGACGACGCGCGGCTGCCGGAGCTGATCGCCCTCGGCACTCCGCACGGTAGCCTGACGGTCGCCAATCGCAACGCCCCAGGCCAGGTCGTCATCTCCGGAGATCGGGCCGCCGTTGAAGCGGCCGTCGCCGGCGCCAAGGACCTCGGCGCGCGACGCGGCATCGTTCTCCCGGTCTCTGTGGCCGCCCATTCCTCGCTCATGGTCGAGGCCGCCGCGGGCATGACTCGCGTCCTCGGACCGATCGCCTTCGCGGAGCCCAGCATCCCCTTGCTGGCCAACGCGGACGCGACGCCGATCACGACCGCCGCCGGAGCCCGCGGCGAGCTCATCGAGCATCTGACCCGCGGTGTCGACTGGGTCGCCGCCGTAGGGCGGATGACCGCGGACGGAGTCACGACCTTCGTCGAGGTCGGCCCCGGCAAGGTTCTGACGGGCCTGATCAAACGCATCTCACCAGACGCGAATTCCATAGCCGTTGACGAGGCAGGCGCCACAGGTGGCATCGCCGTGCCCTTCCTCGAACACCTCGCCACATCCAAATGATCGCCGCTGCCAGCTGCCCCGCTGCCGTGGCATCGCATCCCAGAAGGAGCTAGATCCGGTGCGCAAGCCTGACTACACGAGACGGATTGTCGTTACCGGGCTGGGCGTCGTCAGCCCGATCGGCAACGACAAGGACGCAGTCTGGGATGGCCTGACGGCCGGCCGCTCGGGCATCGGGGAGATAACGCGCTTCGACACGACCCCGTACGAGCACAAGGCCGGTGGCGAAGTCAAAGGCTTCGATGTCACGCAGTACTGGAACTTCAAGGACGCCCGCCGGAGCGAGACGACGGTCCATTTCGCGGTGGCCTCGGCCAAGATGGCGGTCGCAGACTCCGGGCTCGAAATCACCGACGAGAACCGCTACGACGTCGGCGTCATCTACGGTTCGGGTGGCGGCGGGCAGGGCCTCTTCATCGCCAACCAGGCGTTATGGAAGACCAAGGGCGTCCGGTCCGTCAGCCCGTTCTTCATCGCCAACGGCCTGGTGGATGCGAGCTCCGGCACCATCGCCATCGAGACAGGGGCAAAGGGTCACAACTTCTGTCCCGTCGCGGCCTGCTCGACCGGTACCCTGGCCATCGGCGAGGCCGCCGAGGTGATCCGCCGAGGCGACTGCACGGCCGTCATCGCCGGCGCCGCCGAGTCACCCCTGCTGGAGCTGGTCCATATCGGCTTCACCAACATGCGCGGCATGGGTACGCCTCTCCCCGGCGAACCGATCGGGACGGTCTGCCGGCCGTTCGATCGCACCCGGGACGGCTTCGTCCTAGGCGAAGGGGCGGGCGCTCTGATCCTCGAAGACCTCGACCTGGCCAAGGCCCGCGGCGCCAGGATCTACGCCGAGGTAGTCGGATACGGCTCGGCCGCCGACGGCTATGACATGATTGCGCCCGCGGAGGGCGGCGAAGGCTCGGCGCGGGCCATGAAGATCGCACTGGAACGGCGGAACGTGCCGGCCGACGAGGTCGACATGATCAACCCGCACGGCACATCCACGCCCGTCGGCGACAAGGCCGAGAGCGAGGCGATCTGGACCGCTTTCGGCAGTCACACGCCGGAGATCCTGATATCGGCCACGAAGTCGATGACGGGCCACATGATGGGCGCCGCCGGAGCCTTCGAGGGAGTGGCGACGGTGCTGTCCGTCTACCACCAGACCGTGCCCCCGACGCTCAACTACCGCGAGCCCGATCCGGAGTGCAACCTCCACATCGCCACCGAGACGGTCGAGAAGCCGATCCGGTACGCCCTCTCGAACAACATCGGCCTGGGCGGCCACAACGCCGCGGTCATCTTCAAGCGCTACACAGGCGACTGAGCTCCGGCCAGAGGCGCGGGCGGTCGATTCGTAGCACGCGGAACACCATGTCCGGCCCTGGCATCTCCGCCTGGAAGCCCGAGCAAGTACAATCCCGAGATCGGGCCCGGCCGCGCGAACGGTTGAGCGGAGCGGCTCCGATCGCCGTCCCCCCGGCGGACGAGTTTCGTCACGCTGGACCTGATTAGCTGGGCGCCGCCGGCGGTGGTCGCCTCCGCTTGCAACACGTCCTAGGAGATGGCCCGTGCCCACCAGGGATCCTGCCCGTCGCGCTGTCGTCACCGGCCTCGGAGCTGTCACCCCCATCGGGAACACAGCCGGAGCCTATTGGGAGAGCCTGCTCGCGGGCGTTTCCGGCGTCGGGCCGATTACGCAATTCGATCCCGCCGGCCTCGACGTCCGCATCGCGGCAGAGGTCAAGGACTTCGATCCGACGATCGCCATGGACCGGAAGATGGCGCGCCGCATGAGCCGGTTCATCCACCTGGCCATGGCGGCAGCGGCCGAAGCCGTCGCCGACGCCGGTATTGACTTCGCGGCGTACGAGCAGGACCAGCGCGACCGCGTCGCAGTGTGCGTGAACACCGGCGGAGGCGGACTGGAGCAGGTCATCCAGGGAACGGCCGTCCTCGCCGCCAAGGGCCCGGGTCAGGTCTCGCCGTTTGCCATCCCGGCGCTGTCGGGGTCGATGGCGGCGTGCCAGGTCTCGATCAAGTACGGCATCACGGGTCCTGTTATCACCCAGGTGGCGGCCTGTGCCAGCAGCGTGATCGCCTTCATCGACGGCCTGCGCATGATCCAGCTAGGCGAGATCGACGTGGCGCTGGTGGGTGGATCAGAAGGGTCCATCGTACCCATTGCCGTTGCAGCCCTCGGCAACATGGGCGCCCTCTCCCGCCGCAACGACGACCCGACCCGCGCCTCGCGACCGTTCGACCGCGAGCGCGACGGCTTCGTCTACGGCGAGGGTGCGGGGATCGTGGTTCTGGAGTCCGCTGAGCACGCCATGGCTCGCGGCGCGAAGATCATCTGCGAGGTCATCGGTGGCGGCATGACCGCCGATGCGTTCCACATCAGCGCCCCGGAACCGACCGGGCGCGGCGCCGCAGCGGCGATGACCAAGGCCATGCGGAATGCCGGGATCGCCCCGGACGAGGTCGACTACATCGTCGCCCATGGGACGTCCACCCCGCTCAACGACGCGACCGAGACGCGGGCGATCAAGAGCGCCTTCGGAGCCCAGGCCCACAAGGTCGCGATCAGCTCGCCAAAGTCGATGGTCGGGCATCTGTTGGGAGCGGCCGGAGTAGTCAGCGGTCTGGCGGCGATCGGGGCGATTCGCGACGGTGTCATGCCGCCCACGGCCAACCTCCAGAACCCCGATCCGGAATGCGACCTGGACTACATCCCGAACGTCAAGCGGGCCAAGAAGGTCGACACCGCGATCATCAACGGCTTCGGGTTCGGAGGCCAGAACGCTGTGACCGTCTTCCGAAGGTTCGAGGCCTGACACCGGAGACACATCGCGAACGGCAAGACGCGAGGCACGTCGTACGCCGCGCCCTCCCGACCGGCGTGTACGATCTACTTGATGCAGCCCCGCCGCTTGATTCCGCCCTGGCTCAGACACGGATTCGAAGCGGGTATCGTTGGCGCGCTGCTCTCCGCCGGCACGCTCGTGGCGTTCCAGTACAGTCGCCCGTTGCCGCGGGTCTTCGTGCCCAACGGACTCGATGGCTCCTTGATCCTGATGCCGGGAGTCCTGGCCCTGGGCGTCTTCGCCGTCAGCTACCCGACGTTCATGGCCGCGACCAGAGGAGACGCCATCCTCGGCGCGTTGGCTGCGTTCCTCGTGGCGGCGGACGCCCTGATGTTGATATCGCTCGTGGCTCGCGACTCGGTGCTGGTCCACCCAATCGGGCACAGCATCCCTCTGGGCGTGGTCGCGGCAGCGCTGGCCCTGCCGGTCGCGATCGTGGCCCTGCTCGCCGGGCAGCTGACGGCGCCGCTGGGTTTCGGCAGGTCCGCCGGATTGCGCTCGGTCATCGCCGGTGCCGCGATCGGCTTCGTGGTGGTGGTTCTGGGCGCCGCGGCGATCTAGGACGCAGCCCTCAGCCCGGAGACCGGGGCGGTCAGGCGCGCCGGTCGTTTGGGGGCTCGGCGCAGCCGGAGCGAGTTGGTGACGACGCTGACGGACGAGAGAGCCATGGCCGCGGCCGCCAGAGCCGGGTTGAGCGTTATGCCCAGGAACGGGTACAGGGCGCCCATAGCCACGGGCACCAGGACGATGTTGTAGCCGAAGGCCCAGGCCAGGTTCTGGCGTATGACCCGCATCGTCCGTCGCGAAAGTGCGATCGCCGTCGCCACGCTGCGCGGGTCGCCGCCCACCAGCGTCACGTCGGAGGCCTCCAGGGCCACGTCCGCGCCGGTCCCGATGGCGATGCCGACGTCCGCTCGGGCGAGGGCAGGGGCATCGTTGACCCCGTCTCCGACCATGGCGACGCGCAGTCCGCGGGCCTGAATCGCCGCGACCGCGTCCGCCTTCCCGCCGGGCAGAACCTCGGCCAGCACCCGATCATCCGGGATCCCGACGGCAGCGGCCACGTCCGCGGCCGTCCGAGCCTGATCGCCCGTCACCAGCCAGACCTCGAGGCCGGCCGCTTGCAGTTCGCCGACCGCCGCGGCGGCCTCCGGCTTGATCTCATCGATTGTGGGGAGCGCTCCCGCAAGGCGACCGTCGACGGCCAGATAGGTGACGGCCGAGCGCAAATCCGCAAGGCCGATCAGGGCACCCGAGTCCACGCCCTCGGCCTGCAGGAAGGCGGCCGTCCCGACGACGATCCGGCGATCTCCAACGCGGCCGCGCACGCCGCGACCGGCCACGGCCTCGAAACCCTCCACTCCCATGCGGCCGAGGTTCGACTCGTCCGCCCGAGCCAGGATCGCCGCGGCCAGTGGATGCTCGCTGCCGCGCTCCACGGATGCGGCCAGATCTAGGATCTCCTCGGCGTTGAAGCCGGGAGCGGCCGCGACGTCGCCGAGCGACGGCCGGCCGCGCGTCAGCGTCCCGGTCTTGTCGAAGACGACCGCGTCCACGCGCGCCGCCAGCTCGAGCGTCTCGCCGCCGCGGATCAGGATTCCCGCTTCGGCTCCCTGGCCGGTGCCAACCATGATCGCCGTCGGAGTTGCCAGACCCATTGCGCACGGGCACGAGATGACGACCACGGTGATGAACGCGACCAGGGCGTGAGTCAGCCGCGGTTCCGGTCCGAGAACGAACCAGACGGCGAACGTCGCCGCTCCCACCGCTAGGACGACCGGCACGAAGATGCCGCCGATTCGATCGGCCAGGCGCTGGATCGGCGCCTTACTCCCCTGAGCCCGCCGCACCATGTCGACGATCTGAGCCAGGGCCGTCTCGCGCCCCACCCGCGTCGCCCGGAAGAGGAACGTGCCGTGGCGGTTCATCGTCCCGCCGATCACCTCCGCTCCCGGCCCCTTCTCGACCGGAAGCGGCTCTCCGGTGAGCATCGACTCATCGACCGCGGAGTCGCCCTCGGTGACGCGCCCGTCGACGGGCACGCGCTCCCCAGGCCGAACCCTCACCAGATCGCCTACCCGAACCTCCTCGAGCGGCACGTCCACCTCGCGCCCGGCGCGAACGATCCGGGCCGACTGCGCCTGCAGCCCGAGAAGCGCCTTGATCGCGCCCACCGTTCGGCCTTTCGCGCGCGCTTCCAGCCAGCGACCCATCAGGATCAGGCCCACGATCGCGGTCGAGCTGTCGAAGTACGTCTGCGGTTCGATTCCGGCCGATCGGAAGATCTCTGGCGCGAACGTCACCAGGACGCTGTATCCCCAGGCCGCGCTCGTGCCCACCACGACGAGGGTGTCCATGCTGGTCGTGGCGTGCCGCGCTGCCCGCCAGGCCGCGCGGTAGAAGCGCCGGCCGGCCCAGAACTGAACGACCGTGGCCGGACCGATGAGGACCCAGGCGAGCTGCTCCATGGTGAGAGGCACGTTGGGCAGGTACATCAGGCCCATCGTCACCGCGGCGACGGCGAGCGCGACGGCGGCCGCCAATCCCAGCGATCGCTGCTCGTGGGCTCGCTCGGCCGCCTCGGCGTCCGCTTCTTCGATCAGGCCGCTCCTGGCGCCATCGCCGGCCTGCGGCACGTGCCGAACCTCGTAGCCGGCCGCCTCGATCGCCCGGACCAACTCGTCCATCCCGGCGATCTCCGGCAGGTAGCGGATCGTGGCCACCTCCGTCGCCAGGTTCACGTTGGCCTCGGCCACGCCGGGGGTCTTGCGCAGGAAGCGCTCGATCCGGTTCACGCACGAAGCGCAGCTCATCCCCTCCACGGGGAGCTGGACCTCAGCCGAAGGCGACGTGGGCTCGGAGGTAGGCGCTGCTGAGAGGGCGGTAGCGTCGGCGGTCTGCATACTCCCAGGGAGTATATGACAGGGCAGCCGAACGGGCAATCCACCCGAGGGTGGCGCGGAAGCGAGTAGGCCGCGAAGCCTCTACGCTAGGCGTGTCGCAGTGGGCACAAGCGAAGGAGGGGCTCGTGCGCAGTTGGGAATACATGGCCGTAGAGCTGCCGTTCGAGCAGTGGTCGCCGGTGATCGTCTCGGACGTGAAGGTCAACAAGCTGCCGCACATAGAAGCCGCGCTCAACGAGTGGGGCATGCAGGGATGGGAACTGGTCAACTCCCAGTACCGGGGCGGCTCCGGGTATGCGGTCTTCATCCTGAAGCGCGAGCGTCAGTAACCGGCGCGGTCGCGAGGCCCGTCGCGGGGCCTACCCGAGGACCGATGCCAGCGTGATCCCCGTCTCGCGCTCCGATAGCTCCCACAGCGCGGCGTGCTCCGCCGGATCGGCCATCCGGCCTCTGACTCCGCGAACCACCGGGGCACCGAACGTGATCCAGCGCGGCGCGTACAGCTTGCCGCCCACAGCTTTGGGATCAGTCGCGGCGCGCAGCTGGGGCAGCGCACCCAATCGCGCCGACTGACCGGTCAGCGTAACGAGGATGTCCCAGAAACTGTGCCGCAGGCTCCTCATCGACCGCCTGGCCGTCTTCTGGAGGTCCGTCTTGGAGAAGCCAGGATCGGCGGCGAAGCCGCGCACGCCCCGACCCGCCAGCCGGCGATCCAGTTCCAGGGCGAATTCCAGGTTAGCTCTCTGGGAGATGCCGTAGGCCGTCCAGGGGTTGTAGTGGCCTCGCAGCTGGAGATCCCCCAGATCGAACTTGCCGGCCGTGACCCGGCCCAGCGACGTCGTGCAAACCACCCGTGCCTCGGTGCCACCGGTAGCCGCGGCCAGGAGCGCCGGCAGCAGCTGCAGCGTCAGGGCGAAGTGGCCCAAGTGGTTCGTCCCGAACTGGGTTTCGAAACCGTCCTCGGTCCGCCCCTCCGGGACCGCCATAACACCGGCGTTGTTGAAGAGCAGGTGGATCGCCGGGTGAGCGGCCCGGACCTCTTTGGCAAAGGCGGCCACGGATGCCAGGGAACTCAGGTCCAGCGGCCGAATCTCGACCGGCGCGCCCGGCGCCTCCGATTCGATAGCCCTTCGGGCGGCCTCAGCCTTCTCGAGATTGCGGGCGCCAATTACGACCCGCGCGCCGTGGACGGCAAGCTGCCGCGAGGTCGCCAATCCGAGCCCACCGTTGCCGCCGGTGACCACCGCCACGCGACCCGCGAGATCCGGAATGTCGCTCGCTTTCCAGCCCATCCCCGCTCCTATGCGATTCGCCAACGCCGACAACGCTGTGGCGCCCGCCGTAGAGGCTCGGATTCCAGTGGCAGAAGCGTACCCGCTCGTAGGTCAGGAATCCCGCAAGGACCTGCGGTTCACGGCGTAGCCGGCTTACGGCTCCTCCGCCGGAGGGGCCGTCGGGCTCCGCCATGACGGGGACACGTCTATCCGCAGGCCGGCAATCGTCCGGCTTATCCCCGAGCCGACGAAGAGGGCCGTGTAGACGGGCCAGCCCACGGACTCGGAAAGGGCCAGGGCAGCCGCGCACACGACTGCCCCAAGCGCGAAGGCGGCAGAGGTGGAGGCGACGTAGTAACTCTGGCACCGCACCCTAAGGTCCGGCGGAGCGAGACGATAGAGGCGTTCATTGGACGCGAGCACGCCGGCGTTGCCCGCGCCGCTGAAGAGGACTGCCCCGATCAGAAGCAGAGGCAGGGCAGCTGGATTCCCCGGTATGGCAAGGGCACTGACCGCGGCTGCCAGCGCACGAGCCACGAACGAGGTCCGCAGCACGCGACTGGACGAGCCCCCGAGCAGGAATGAACCGGCAGCCAGCGAGCCGGCCAGGGCTCCCGCCGACGCGGATCCGGAAAGGATCACGGCGAATCCTGCCGACGCACCCAGGACCTGGATCGCGTAGAGCGAGAGGTACGGGATCAAGCCCTGGCCCACCGACGCGATCGCAGCCGCCATGGTGAAGCGCACGAACGGCTCGGGGAGTGGTTCCGCCGTCGCCTCTCCGGTCTTGACCAGGACGCGCCCCGGATGAGGGAGTCGAGCCACGGCGAGCGGCGTGAGGATCGAGAAGAGCCCGCTGACGAGGAAGAAGCCGACGTAGGACCACAGGCCGATCGTTCGGAGTCCGGCGTCGAGAACGGCGCCGGCGGGCAGGAGCAGCAAGGTCGAGAGGGCCATGTTCATGGCGCCCATGCGGGGCCCCACCAGGCGACGCTCCTGGTCGGGTAGCACCACGGCGGTCCAGAGCCCGATGTTCGAACCCGAAATCACCCCCGCCGTCTGACCGATCGCGACAGTTGCCGAGATGAGAACGATCCCGACCGGAGCGCCGATCGCACCGACGGCGATGGCGGCGACGACCGCGGCATGAACGAAGCCGCGCACCTCCGCAACCGTGAGCATCAGCGTGAGGCGGCGCAGGTTGCCGCCCATCCGCCGCAGGATCTGCGGGGCGAATGCCTGGAGCACGGAGGCTCCGACCGGGATGGAACCCACAAGGATCACGAGTGCCGGTGGCGCACCGAGGCGCAACAGGAGCGGCACGAACAGCGCGTCGGAGGCATAGGAGCCCGTGAAAGCCTGGCCGATCGCGATGGCCTGGAAGGGGCGGTAGCGCGCGGAGGCGAAGGCGCGCCATCGGCCGAGAGTCGGGATGTGCATCGGGATGATGATGCGCCAGACGGGCCCCGCGCGGGCACCGTTCAGTCGAGCGCGCTCGACAGATCGATGCCGCTCGAAGGGCGAGATGGGACGTCGGCGGTCGCTCGGCCCCCGTGTGGCGTCCGAGTTGACGCATGACGCGGCACGGATCGGTGACGACGACGCGCTCCTCGCTCCGGCTGTCGCATCCCTTGGGCCGCCCTGTGCTCCATTTCGTTCATTCGCTAACTACATCGCTAGACTGAGAATGCGATCGCGATCGAGCAATCGATCTTTGGCATCGAAGGCCACGCACTTGCCTACCGACTTCCGCGAGGACCGCTACAAGCTTCTCGCCCGCACAGCACCCCGGTGCTGCGTCCGTGATCGGACGCAGGGCGAGACGGCCCGGGAGCTCGCGATAGCGCGCCCGCACATGCATATCCCGTTTCTGGGCGCGCCCGAGACGCAGGGTGCTGCGCAGGACGGGCGAGTGGCGCCGGCAACGCGATTACCGAGACCGGACGCCTCGATTCTCCGAACGGCAGCGCGCTGGACGCCGGAGGTGCCACCGAGCAGGAGGTGATCTGGCCCGGTGCGCCCCAGATACCCGGCGCATCCACGGCCCCGCGTTTATCCATTTCGGCTTGCAGCCGGACCGCGGCACTGCCCCTAAACTGCGAGGTACCCGAATCGGAGGTGCCCGAATGCCAATCGTACGAACGAAGCAGATTCTCGATCGCGCCTTCGCCGAGCGATACGGCGTAGCCGCGTTCAACGTCTTCAACGACCTCACCATGGAGGCCATCCTCGCGGCCGCCGAGGAGCTAAAGGCGCCCGTCATCGTCCAGACCTCGGTCAAGCACGTGAAGATGACCGGCGTCGACGCGATGTACGCAATCTGGCTTGCGTATGCCACTCGCGTCTCCGTGCCGGCGTCCCTTCACCTCGACCACTGCCCGGAGCGGGAAGTCATCTCCAGCTGCCTCGCCAAGGGCTGGAACTCCGTTCTCTTCGACGCCAGCAAGCTGTCCGTCGAGGAGAACAAGCGCCAGTGCATCGAGGTCGTGGCCGAGGCCCGCCGCTATGGGGCCGACGTCGAGGGCGAGATCGAGGGCTTCAAGCGGACCGAGGAAATGACCGGCGACGAGGCCGAACAGGTCCAGTCGCTGGACGCTGTGGTCGATTTCGTCCGCTCCACCGGCGTGGACGTCTTCGCACCGGCGATCGGCAACGCCCACGGGACCTACAAGACGGCCCCCCATCTCGACTCCCAGCGGGTCTCCGACATCGTCGCCGCGACCGGCATCCCGGTCGCGCTCCACGGTGGGACGGGCATGAGCCCCGAGCAATTCAGCGATCTGATCGCCCGTGGCTGCGCCAAGGTGAACATCTCTACGGCCGTGAAGATCGCGTACATGAAGTCCGGCTTCGACTACATGACCGCGCACCCCGGCGAATACGACCCGCCCGCGCTCTTGAGCGCCCAGCGCGCCGCGGTCATCGAGATGGCGAAGTACCACATCCGGCTCTTCGGCAGCGAAGGCAAGGCCTGGACGTGAATGCGCTCATCTTCGATTGCGACGGCGTCCTATCCGACACGGAACGCTATGGGCATCTGCCCGCGTTCAATCAGACGTTCCGTGATTTCGGGCTGCCGCTGGAGTGGTCGGAAGATGACTACGGTCGAAAGCTGCAGATCGCGGGCGGCAAGGAGCGCATGGCCAGCGAGCTGACGCCCGGCTTCGTCCACGCCAACGGACTGCCGGTCGACCCGGACGCCCAGACCGCCGAAGTGGCCAAGTGGCATAAGCGAAAGACCCAGCTGTACACGGAAATGGTGGCGGCAGGCAAGCTCCCGCCGCGGCCGGGCATCGCGCGCATCGTTCGCGACGCCCAGGACGCGGGCTGGAAGCTGGCGGTCGCCTCGACGTCGGCCGAGCCGTCGGTGCGCGCCATCCTGGAGCGCGCCGTGGGCCCGGATCGTGCCGCGCGGTTCGACGTCGTCCTTGCCGGCGACGTCGTGGCGCACAAGAAGCCGGCCCCCGACATCTACCTCCTGGCCCTCGAACACCTCCGCATCGATCCCGCCCGAGCCCTCGTCATCGAGGATTCGCGAAACGGCCTCGAGGCAGCGCACGCCGCCAGCCTGCGGTGTGTCGTCACGGTCAATGGCTACACCGAGAAGGAGGACTTCAGCGAGGCGATCCTCGTCGTTTCGTCGCTCGGAGACCCGGATGGAGAACGCACGACTGTCATGGCAAACCGTTCGGCCTCGCGGCCGGGCGCATATGTGACTGTCGCCGACCTTGAGGCCTGCCTCGCCCCGTAGCTCCGTCCCGGTTCCCACCGAAGACAAGAAAGGAGGTCGCAATGACAGAAGCGTCGTTCGACGACGTCGACCTCGTGATCAAGACGATGGCCAAGACGATCGTCGACAACGCGGACTACTTCTCCCAACTCGACTCGGTCGTCGGGGATGGCGACTTCGGCTACTCGCTGCGCAGCGGGTTCGAGGTCGTGCAAGCCGACTACGACACATTCGACAAGTCGAGCGTCGGGGCCGTGCTCAAGAAGATCGCGCTCGTCATCTCGGGTAAGGTCGGAGGAGTCTCCGGCCCTATCTGGGGGACGGCCTTCCTGCGTGCCGGCGCAACCGCAGGCGACAAGACCGAGCTGGCGCCCGAGGACGTGATCGCAATGTTGCGTGCCGCGATCACGGGAATCATGGCCCGCGGTGGCGCCGCGCTCGGCGAGAAGACGCTTCTCGACGCGCTGGTGCCGGTCACCGACAGCCTCGAAGCTGCAATCGGCGACCCGGCGATGTCGGGCGACCACGGCACGACCGCGATCCAGCGGGCTGCCGACGTAGCCGTGAAGGCGGCCGAAGACACCAAGTCAATGCT
>DATEXG010000003.1:0-6443 GCA_035257225.1 Candidatus Limnocylindrales bacterium | reverse complement strand
CCGGTCGAAACGGCGAAGTTGATGCTCCCCGCCTCCCCGACGGTGCTCTCTCCCGTGACCTCGGTCAGGACGCTGAGCCTCAGGCTGACCAGCGTGGACGAGTTCAGGGCGATCGTGTAGTTGCCATCCAGCGTGCTCGGCCCTGAGCCACCCGCCACGGCCGGGAGGTCGCGAGACGTGAAGGCGCTGATGTAGCCGTTTACCTTCGCGGTGATCGCGGCGTTCATCTTGGTCGCGACCGCGGGGGAAACGCCCCCTATGACCGGCTTCTTGAAGGTCACGGTCCAGCGGGAGTCCGGAGCGGTCGTGGAGATGATTTCGCCGGTGATATTCGGCGGAGGCGGGCCGGGCGTGGGAGTTGCGCCGGGCGCGAGCGTCCCGGGCGGAGGGGAGATGAAGATGACCTGCGGCGTGGCACCGCTACCGCCGCAGCCGGCCGCGGCCATGACCAGGAACGCCGCGACGCTCGCCAGGACGACCGAGCGCATGACTCGGCTGCCGACCATCCCCATCCGATCCTCCTGCTCCCTGCCTGCCCGGCCTACCGAACCGCACCCATGGCGACCGGGCAGCCCAATCCTACGCCACGAACGGTCCGGCGGGCCCGGACGGATTTATGACGTTCTTCAGCGAAGCCCACGGGATCACGACCGACGGCGTCCCGCTCACCGCGGACGCGACCTGAAGTTCCTGGAACGTGAGCTTGAGCCCCGCGGACGTGAAGGCCCAGGCCTTCTCGAAGTTGGCCATGACCGGCATGGTGCCGGCGTTGATGGCGGTCGCATCGACATCGCCTATGAGGGCCGCGGGAAGCAACGCTCGCGACTGCGTCGACAGGGCGGCGGCGCCGGCGGCGGGCGTGGTCAACAGATCGGTGAGCGCCACGGTGGCCCCATTCGAGACGATGAAGTTGATGCTGCCGGCGACCGTGCCCGTGCTCGCCCCGCCGAGGTATATCTCTTCGCTGAAGCTGATCCCGATCAACGCGGATGAGCTGATCCCCTCCTGGTACCCGCCCTTGAGCGAGCACGGCCCGGCGCCCCCACCGGAAGCCATCTGCGACTTGAAGTCGGTGATGAAGGCCGCGACTTTGGCCGTGATGGCGGCATTTATCGTGTCGGCGGTCGGAACCCCCGAAACGACCGGCTTCGCGAACTCGACCGTCCAGTTGCCGCACGGGGCCGAGCTTCCGCCGTCCGTGACCTTGACGCTCGCGATGGACGGCGAGCCGGGCGTGGACTGGGGCGGTGCAGTGGGAGTGGAGGCATCGGTGCCCGTCGGCGTTGGAACCTCAGTGTCCGTCGGCGTGGGCATGGCCGTGGGGCTGACGTGGGTGAGGCTCGGGCTGGGCGACGATCCCAGTGGGATGTAAATGACCTGCGGTGTGGGTCCGCTTCCGCCGCATCCGGCCACGACCAGCGCGGCCGCGATGGCCAGCCACCCCAGGCCGGATTTGGCGCTTTGGCGGTTCATGGCGATCTACCCTTCATGCCCCTGGGACCGGCTCCCGCCATTCCCGATAGCTTGCGTTCGGGCCGGACCGGTCGAGCCCTATCGTCGCAGAAAGGCTCCGGTCCGCCAAGGAGCGGCCGGATCTACCGCGCCACCCGATCGGTGTGCATGTACGCCTGCAGCGCTTCGGGCACGAGCAAGCTGCCGTCGGGCTGCTGATACGTCTCCAGGATCGCCGCCACTGTTCGGGCCAGCGCCAGGCCGGAGCCGTTCAGCGTGTGCACGAGCTCTGGCTTTGCGCCCGGTTCGGGTCGATAGCGAATGGCCATGCGGCGGGCCTGGTAATCGCGGAAGTTCGAACAGGAGCTGACCTCGAGCCAGCGTTCGACCCCGGGCGCCCAGACCTCCAGGTCGTACTTCTTGGCCTGGACGAAGCCCATGTCCCTGGTCGCCATGAGCAGGACTCGATAAGCCAGCCCGAGCCTCTGAAGGATCACCTCGGCGCGACCGGTCAGCCATTCGAGCGCCTCGGTCGAGGCCTCGGGCTTCTCGAAGAAGACCATTTCCACCTTGTCGAACTGGTGGACACGCAGGATGCCGCGGGTGTCCTTGCCGGCGGCCCCGGCCTCGCGGCGGAAGCACGGCGAGTAGGCCGCGTACCGGACCGGCAGCTGGTCTATCTCGAAGATCTCGTTGCGGTGGAGGTTGGTGACGGGGACCTCCGCGGTGGGGACGAGGTAGAGGTCATCGCGCTGAACGACGTACATGAGGTCTTCTTTGTCGGGAATCTGGCCGGTGCCACGGGCAGAAGCCGCGTTCACCAGCGCCGGCGGCCAGATCTCGGTCATGCCGTGCTCCGCCGTGTGGACGTCCAGCATGAAGTCGATCAGGGCGCGCTGGAGGCGCGAGCCCTGGCCGGTATAGACCGGGAATCCGGAGCCCGTGATCTTGGCGCCGCGCTCGAGGTCCAGCATGCGCAGGGCTTCGGCCACTTCCCAGTGCGGCCGGCGCGGCCACGTCCGGCCACCGTCGAGCGGCTGGTCCTTGGGGAGCGGCGAGCCCCAGCTACGAACAACCCGATTGGCCGAGGCGTCGCCCACGGGGACGTCCGGATCCGCGGGGTTGGGGATGCGCAGGAGCAGTTCCTCGAGCTGTCCTTCCGTCGCAGCGAGCTCGGCGTTCAGCGTCTCTATCCGAGCGCCGGCATCCGTTGAGACCTGCCTCAGGGCGACGACCTCTGGACCGTTCGGCGTGGCGCCGGCGCGGATGGCATCGCCGATCTTCCTGGACACGGCGTTACGCTCCGCCTTGAGACCGTCGGAATCGCCGAGCAGCTGGCGGCGCTTGCCCTCCAGGGCGAGGGCGGCATCCACGACGGTCGGGTCTTCGCCCTTGTCGATCGCGCCCTGGCGGATGCGGTCCGGCTCCTCGCGCAGCCTCGCCAGCCCGATGCTCATGCGTCGCTACTCCGTGGTCGTGTCGCCGCGGCCCGAGCCGCACTACTGCCGATGAGTGTAGCCGGGCGGAGTGTCTGGACGCGAGGGGCGGCGACGAGCAGGCGGCAACTCACCCAGCGGCGGCCCGAAGCCGCTCGAGGACGAAGGCCGGCTCCAGGCTGGCCAGCAGCCAGCCTGCCCGCGGGCCGTTGGTCCGGCCCAGGAAGGCCGCGTACAACGCCCCGAAGGCGCGACCGGACGGCAGCTCCTTCTCGGAGGCTACCCGGAAGATGAGCGCCTGCCAGGCATCGCCCGATCGTGGCGGCTCGGCCTGCGCGGCCGCGGCCAGAGCGCCCAGGTAGGCTCGTTGGGCCGCTTCAAGGGCACCTACTTCATCCGGCACGGCATCGTGCCGGATGACGAGTCGGGCCCGTTCGGGCGCGTAGGAGTCGAGCCAGGCGCGGGCAGAGGCCGTCCGTTCAGCCAGAATCGCCGTCTCCAGCTCTGTGAGAGGGGCGCCCTTCTCGGCCTCCATCCGCTCGAGGATCTCCACGCCCGGGATCTGCAGCAGCAGCGCCAGGTGCGCGAACGCGGGCCGGAACGCGGCGGCGGCAGCGGCCGTGTCGGGCGACCCTGATGTGACCGAGCCGCCCACGAGCGAGTAGGCGAAGAGGCGCTCGTGGTCGGTCGGTAGCTCGCCCTTGACCTCGCGCCCGGCCGTGGCGGCGGCGATCCGGTCGAACTCGTCGAAGAGGCGCGGGATCGTGTCCCCCTCCGGGTCGAAGTCGATGACCTGGTTGGGGCGCGGCCGAAGGAACAGGAAACGGAGCTGCTCCGGCGGCAGCACTTCGGCGATCGTGTGGGCCGCCACGCCCTGCCCCTTGGACGTGGACATCTTCTTGCCACCCACGTTCAGGAACTCGTAGGTGACGTTCCGCGGCGGCTCCACTTCGAAGACTTCACGACTGATCGCGTCGGAGCGATCGCGCGAGCCGCCGGCCGTGGCGAGGTCCTTGCCGCAGCCCTCGATCGTGACGCCCAGCAGACCCCACTTGGCGGCCCACTCCAGGTTCCAGGGAAGCTTGGCCCGGCCGCCCAGCGGCGACACGCGGCTCTCATGGCCGCACCCGCGAGCCCACGACACCATATCCGGCTTGCACTGGTAGGCGACCGTGGCGCCGTCCCAGTCCGTGGCGTAGGTAGTGCCGATCCTTCCGCACTGTTCGCAGATGACCTGGATCGGCAGCCAGCCGCTGGGGCGCTCGACGTGACTCACGCGCCGGTAGATCTCTCGCACCCGATCCGCCCCATCGAGCGCCAGCTTGATGCAGGGGTCCATCTGCCCGGCCGCGTACAGCTCGCTGACCCAGTAGAACTCGGGCCGGATGCCGAGCGGCTCGAATGTGCGGAAGAAGATCTCGCCCACGAAATGACGGGCGTAGTTGGCCGCGCTGCTCCCCTCCGGAGCGGGGACGCGGGAGAGGGGTGCGCCCATGTACCGATCGACCGCGTCAGGGGTCAGTAACGCCTGCGAGTCCATGGCGTCCATGTCGTCGACGCCGTACAGGAACTTTGCCTCCAGGCCGGCGCCCAAGAGTGCCCGATGGATCGCGTCGTGCAGGACCACCCCGCGCAGGCTGCCGATGTGAACCGTTCCCGAGGGCGACTTCGAGTCGTTGACGACCTGGGGTCCCGCAACCGCGGCAGCTAGCTCGTCGGCCCAGTACACGTGCGGGGCTAGTGGATGTCGAGGATCTTGTAGGAGAAGTCCCCGGCCGGAACGTGGACCACCACCGACTCGCCCTTGTGCTTGCCCAGGAGAGCGCGACCGACCGGCGACTCGTTGGAGATCTTGCCTTCGCGAGGGCTGGCCTCGGTGGAACCGACGATCGTGAATACCTCTTTACCATCGGTGCCGTCGACCTTTACGGTCGAACCGATCTGGACGTGATCGGTCCCGTGGGTCTCGTCGATAATCGTGGCGTTCTTGATCAGCGCCTCGAGCCGCTGGATCTGGCCCTCGACAAACGCCTGCTCGTTCTTGGCGTCTTCATACTCCGCGTTTTCGGCCAGATCGCCGTGCTCTTTCGCGTCGTGGATGCGCTGGGCGATCTCCTGGCGGCGAACGTTGATCAGCTCCTCCAGCTCCGCTCGAAGCTTGGCAAGACCGTCTTCGGAGATGTACTGAGTCTTGTTGTTCACCGCGGAGCGGCTCCCCTACTGGTCCGACCGGGCTACGGCCGGCGAGATCTCAGGCATGTTGTGGTCCGGCATAAGGAAACGAACTTCAGGCGCACGCGGTTTGTGTCCTGAAGTTCGGCCGGCGCGTATCCTAGCCGCCGCCCCCTGTCCGTGTCAAAGCGCGGGCCCGTCGAGACCGGAAAGCGGACCCTGAGCTCCGCGGGGTTGACCTGGGAATTCCCGCCCAACCGCCTTCCGGCCGTCCTTCCCGCGCGCTTCCGGAGCCTTTCAGCGCGGCCCTCCCGCGCCTGCGGCCGGACGGAGACCCCCCCATTCGGGGAGGGACCAAATGCGGGCTGGTTTCTGAAGTGTGACCGTGACAGATTTCACTCAACAAAGCAGGCAAACCGGCCCCGCCTTCCGGATCCTTCCCCTCCTCCTCCCCGGAAGGCGGGGCCGCCCCGCGTCTGCGGCTAGTGGCCTAGCGAGGCCAGCCTGCCTCGGACCCGCTGCAGGGCGGCGCGGTCGGCGAAGGCAACGAAGACCGTGTCGTCGCCGGCGATGCTGCCCACGACTTCCGGCCAGCGCGTCCTGTCCAGCGCCGCCGCGATGGCGTGCGCCGAGCCGGGCAGCGTCTTGACAACGAGCATCAGGCCCGCCTCACGGACGTTGACCGGAAGGTCGTGGAGTAGCGCCCGAAGCCGCTCCTCACCGGTGCTTTCCGCCTCGGTGACCCGGGCCGGCACCGTGTAGCTCTGAACTCCGTCCTGGCTCGACTTGATCAGCCCCAGCTCGGCGACATCCCGGCTGATCGTCGCCTGCGTGGCCCGAAAGCCGCGGTCACGCAGAGCGGCCGCAAGCTCCTGCTGGGTCCGGATCGGGCGCTGTGCCAGCAAGTCGCGGATCTCGCGCTGACGAAGCTGTTTGATGACCTCCATGGGTCTACGCCACTCCTCAGGCGCCGTGCGGCGACAGAAGGACCACGAACACGAGCGCCGCGGCTACCACCCGATAGACGACGAACACCGTCAACGGCTGGCGCTTCAGGAACTCGAGCATGAAGTGGACGGCGAGGATGCCGGAGATCGCCGCCGCGATGAATCCGATGACGACGACGTTCGTCTCGGGCGATGGTCCCGCCTCGTGTGTCAAGAACTTCCGGGCTTCCCACACGCCCGCGCCACCGATCACCGGGGTCGCCATCAGGAAGCTGAACCGGGCCGCCGCCTCGCGGTTGAGGCCCATGAAGAGGCCGGCCGAGATGCTGACGCCCGAGCGGCTGATGCCGGGCACGAGAGCCACGACCTGGGCGATGCCGATGCCCAGCGACTCGCGGAACGTCAGAGAGTCCATTTCGCGCCTGCGGGCCCCCCA
>DATEXG010000002.1:0-10808 GCA_035257225.1 Candidatus Limnocylindrales bacterium | reverse complement strand
TGGCTGGTCACCTACAATGGCCGATCGTTCGACTGGCCGCTGCTCGAGACGCGTTTTCGGATGTGCCGCCGGCAGCCACCCGAGCTGGACGGTCACCTCGACTTGCTGCACCTGGTGCGGCGCTTGTTCCGCCACCGGCTGCCAGACGCCCGGCTGCAAACCGTCGAGCGGCATCTGCTACGGCGCGTCCGCGCGCCGGACATACCGTCGTGGGAGATCCCCGCGCTCTATCAGGCCTTCCTGCGGGGCGGTCCCACAGGGCCGATCCGGGTCGTGGCCCGCCACAACGCCGAGGACGTGGTCACTCTCGGGCGGATCCTGGCGCACCTCGAGCGCGGATATGGCGAGGGGGAAGTGCGGCGCTGGGCGCCGCCGGGGGATCTCGTCCGGCTGGCGCGTCTCTTCCGCCACGAGGCTCGCTTCGACGAGGCGCTGGCCTGCCTGGAGACGGCCGGAGGGGCGGTGACGGCCGAGGATCCGGACGTTGCCGTTGCGACCGTCGAGCTGGCGCGGCTGCTCCGCCGCATGGGCCGCCTGGCCGAGGCCGGCGTGGCGTGGAGCCGCCTCGTTGCCGCGAGCGGGCCCCTGGCGGCACTCGGATGGATTGAGCTGGCCAAGGAGCGCGAGCATCGCGAGCGCAATCTGGCGGACGCGTGGGCCGCAACGGACGAGGCCCTGCTGGCCCTGTACCGCAGTCGCGGACACGGTTCGGCGATGCTTCGGCGGGGCCTGGAGGCGGACATATCCAAGCGCCGCGCCCGTCTCGCCCGCCGCTTGGAGCGCCAGGCGCTCTAGGTTGGGCGCCGATCTCGGGCGGCACCTCGGCCCAGGCGGGATCCCACCGCCGCTTTCGACGGGACCCCGGCCAATCCCACTCCCTCGACCGCCAGGGAGCCACCGGCCGCGGCGAACCGCAGATTCCGCGGCGTGGCCAGTTCCCCTGTGGTCAACCACGCGACCATCAGGGCGGCAAGGAAGACGTCGCCGGCGCCCGTGGGATCCTCGACCACGTCGGCGGCCAGGGCCCTGTACCGGATGAGGCGCGGCCCCTCGATCGCCAGCCCGCCGTGGGCTCCGGCCGTCACCACGATCGTGGCCGCAGCCGCCAGCCGCCGGAGCTCCGCCAGGTCGAAGTCCGGAGGCAGATCGTCCGCGCTCGCGCAGACAAGACCCGCGCGGCTGGCGAGAGGCGAGGTCGCGGGCCTTCTCCGCTTCATCCAGCCGTCCGCGCCAAAGTCGCGTAGTAGCCCCTGCCAGCCCAGACCGACCCGCGCATCGGCCGGGGCCGCGGCCGCCCAATCGCCGGGCAGCTCGCCGGCGATCGGGGCCAGGAGCCAGCCCCTTGCGTCGTGCCACTCACGGGGCAGCGCCGCGAGCGGGATAGAGTCGCTCATGGAACGCCAGCGCTGGCGCCGGTGGCCATCCGTCTCGACGTTCTCGAACACGGGGCCGCGCTCCAGCGCCACCCGGCGCAGTTGGACTCCGGCGAGCGGCAGCGCGTCCAGCTCGCCGGCGCTCGTCGCCAGATCATCGACGCCCAGCAGGCAGCCGACGCGCAAACCCAGGCGAGCCGCCGCAAGAGAGCAGTAGGCGGCCGAGCCGCCGAGCCGCCAGCCTCTCGGATCGCGGTTCGTCAGATCGCGGGAAGCCGCGCCGACGACCACCAGATCGGGCGGCTCAGGGGGCGCGGTCCCGTCCGTCGGGGAAGCTTCCGACCGGGCCGGTCCAATCGGCGGCCCAGCGTATACTCGGCGCGCTTCGGGCATCCATCTCCCTTGGAGTCGAACCGTGTTCTTCTACGAACTTCGCGAGGGCGACAACAACATCTTCGCCGACGTGCTCCTTCTCCGTGAGGAGGAGATGGATCCTGACTCCTTCTTCGAGCTCGTGCAGTCGATCCGCCTTCGCATCCAGAACTCGTTCGTGCAGGACACGCTGATCGAGGCCATCGCCGAAGAGCTCGAGCGCGACCACCAGTTCGTTGCCATCTCCGACGAACGCCTCTCGGCGTCGGTCAACGTCTCCAAGATCGACGACGACAACTACCTGGCCGAACTGGATCCGGACGATGAGGACGAGGACGTGCCCGACTACCGAGGCATCTTCGTAGACCTGCTCCGCGACGACAACCGCCCCAACTGACGGCTCGCTACTTGCTGAACAGGACCTCGATCACGTCGCCGTCGCGGACCGTGTAGGTCTTCCCTTCCGATCGAAGCTTGCCGTGCTTGCGCGCTTCCGCGATCGATCTCAGGGCCAGCAGGTCTTCGTAAGGGACGACTTCGGCTCGAATGAAGCCCCTGGCCAGGTCGGTGTGGATGGCCCCGGCAGCGTCCACGGATGACGAACCGTCCGGTACGGGCCAGGCTCGTACCTCGTCCGGACCGGCCGTCAGGAACGAAATGAGGCCGAGCAGCCGGTAGCTGAGGCGGATGACTCGATCGAGACTCGACTCGTGCAGGCCGAGCTCGTCCATGAAGACCGCGGCCTCGTCCGGCTCGAGCTCCCCGAGCTCCATCTCGATCTTGGCCGACAGGGCGTCCACCAGCGTGTGTTGATGCCCATATCGCGCGCTCATCCCGGCCACGATCTCCGCCTCGCGCGGGAGATCCGCCTCGCCGACGTTCAGCAGAACCAGGACCGGCTTCTGGGTCAGGAAGCGGAACCCCCGGATCGACTTCTCCTCCTCGGGATCGATGGCGTGATCGCGCAGCGGCCGCCCCGCCAGCAGCGGTTCGTGCAATCTCTCCAGCAGCGCCAGCTCGCGATCGTTGGCGTCTCGTTCCGCCGGCGTTCCGTGGTGGCCGCTGCCGTGCAGACGCTCGATGCGCTTCTCCATGACCGAGAGGTCGGCCAGGATGAATTCCAGGTCGAGTCGCTCCAGGTCGCGCCGGGCGTCGACCGAACCTTCTCGGTGCGGCACGGCTGCGTCTTCGAAGGCTCGCACCACGTGCAGCAAAGCGTCGGCCTCGCGCAATCGAGCCAGCTGGTCGGCCGGGAGCTCCTCGGTACCGACTCGTCCTTCGCTCGATGCCGGAGGCGCCGGGAGGTCGAAGTACGTGACGTCCGCGTGAATGATCTTGCGGGGCTTGAAGATCTCGGCCAGCCGATCGAGCCGCTCGTCCGGTACTTTGACGGTCCCCACGTGCAGCTCCATGCCGCCGTAGCCGCCGGTCTGGGCGTGACCCCGCGTCAGGGTATTGAAGACGGTCGTCTTCCCCGAGCCGGCCAGCCCGACGATGGCGATCTGCATGTGCTCAGGACCTCCACAAAACCGCGCTCGTGCGTCGGTAGATGCTAGCGGACGGCCTCAGTAGCCCGCGGCCAGATCCACGAGGTACGCCAGCGGCTGGCTTGCGCGGTAGCGACGCAGGTTGTCGCAGAAGACGTCGAAAGTGCGGCCCAGGACAGCGGCGCTGGACCAGGACGTGTGCGGCGTGACGATGCAGTTGGATAGCCGGTAGAACGGCGACGTCTCGGGCAGCGGCTCCTCGCGGAACGTGTCCAGGACCGCGCCGCCAATGCGGCCGCCACGGAGCGCTCGAAGCATCGCCATTTCATCCACGAGCGCCCCACGGGCCACGTTGATGAGCCAGCCTCCGGGCTTGAAGCTTGCCAGCGCCTCGTCGTCGATGAGCGCCTCGGTCTCACCGGTCAGCGGCAACGCCAGAACGACGAAGTCGGAGACGGCCAGCAGTTCGGGCATGGCTTGTAGATCGCCGAGCATCTCGACGCCGGGCACAGGGGCCGCGTCAGGGCGCCGTCGAACGGCCACGATCCTCGGCCCGAACGGACCCGCCAGTCTGGCCACTTCGCGGCCGATGCCGCCCACGCTGAGGAGCCCGATCGTCGTATCTGCCAGTTCGAGCGCCTCGATCGGCTGCCACGTCCGCTCACGCTGCAACTCCATCAGCTGCGGCAGCCGCCGGCAGATCGCCAGGATCATCGTCATGACGTACTCGGCGATCGGCACGCTGAAGACTCCGCGACCGTTGGTCACGGTCAGGCCGCGGAGCCGGACGCAAGGCGTCAGCATCGATTCGACGCCTACCGACACCGAGTGAATCCAGCGCAGCTTGGGGGCTCGGCCGACGAGCCGATCCAGCGCATCGCTGCCGAGAGACCAGCCGCGCAGCAGCACCTCGACCTCGTCGACCGGCTCGTCCGCGACGCCTTCGGCCGATATGGGGATGAGTCGCGTCCCGGGGGCAGCCTCGAGGATCCTGTCGCGCATCGACCCGAACGCGTCGCGGCCCGTCAAGACCGGGCTTATGGCAATCGCCAGCGGCGAGCCACCGGGACCGTGACCCGGCCCTACGTGTTCGAGGTTGTTGGCGTTCATGGGCGTCCCCTCTCTTCAGACGGATCCGGGCGCCGGCATGACCCGGGCAACCCAACGGGACGGTGTATCGATCTCCTCCGGCAACGGCAGGGTCTCAGGACTCAGCCAGAGCGCTCGCAGAGCCTCCGCTCCTCGCGCCCCGGCAATTGCAGAGACGAACTCCTCGCCCTTCTTGTACTGCTCCATCTTGAGGTCCATCCCGGTAAACCGCATCATCGCCCGCTCGAAACCGGTGCGTTGCGTTCGGCGCGCATGGAACCGCGCGCTGATCGTCTCCACGTCCGGAACCAGGTCCCGGCCGACCTCGTCCATGACGTAGTCCCCGTAGCCTTCGAGCAGACTCATGATGGCCTGGATCTCGCGGAATTCGCGCTTCTGCTCCGGGCTCATGAACCCTTCCATCCAGTGCTCGCCGGAACTCGCTCCACGAAGCGCCCGACGAAGGCTGGCGACCGCTTCTCGATTTATGACGGAGAGGCCCCCCGACAGCGAGGCGAGCTGGTGCTCCAGCCGCGAGGCAAGGTACGGCCGAAGCCACGGGTGGGCTTCGAATTCGAAGGCGTGCGTCGTCTCGTGCAGCGCGATCCATGTCCGAAATGGGTTCAGCGGCACCGCCAGCGCGGCCGCGGTGGCCCGGATGTTCTCGTCGAGGAACACCAGCCGGCCGGGCTCGGCCTCCGCCGACAGCAGCGCCATGTCGTACTGGCCCAGAACGCGCTGCCCCAGGAACCCCAGCAGGTATCCGACCTGTCGGCTCGTTACCTGGCGATTGACGATCGCCATCGTCGCCTTCGTGATGCCCATCCCAGGCGGCATCACTTCTTCAACGAGGCCTCCCTCGACCGTGGCGATCAGCCGGGCGAAGGTCGCGATGTTGTCGTGGATCCACGCCTCCCGATCAATGACGCCACTCCGCTCCACGACGCCGGGCAGCTCCGTCTCCAAGGCTCGTGCGAGCGCCGGAACGATCTCCGCCATGGCAGAGGCGTAGATCGGCGCCGCCTGCTTCAATTCGATCGATTCCAGCCTGCCGGGAGCGCGCCGGACTCGTTCCACCGCCACCCGCTCCGCCACTCGCCAATCCACCAGACCCCGTCGGGCAGATCGCTCGATGCGACGGCCAAAGACGGTCGCGGCGGCCCCTATCGCCGCCCCAACGAGAAGGCCGGCCTGCAGGAACGCATCGCGCTTCCAACCGGGACTCGACGATCGCGACCCCGAGCCGGGCCTCGACGAGCCCTTCTGGGAGCTCGGACCGGCCCCCCGCCTGGAATCTCGTCCATGGGAGCCGCCGCTCATGCCGGGCCGGCCTCTAGATCGACCGGCTCGATCTCCGGAAATCCACGGCCGAACATGCGCTCGGCGACCGCCCGGAAGACCGCCACGTCTCCGGTCGTGAGCTGGCGGTGAGTCGGTGGCACGGCAATCTCGTCCGGCGGCTCATGACCGGCCATCCCGGCGTCCGCGGCCGTTCCTCGGGTAGTGCCCGGTGCCTCGAGCGCGTTGACGGAGAGCAGTTCGGCCAGTGACGATCCCGTGGCCGTCGCCGAATCCACTATCGCCACGGCATCCCCGACGCAGTCCCTGAGCACTCCCGCCAGCAGCGGGTAGTGAGTGCAGCCGAGCAGCAGCGTATCTATCCGAGCCGACGGCGGCAGCGGGAAGATGAACTCGCCATCCTCATTCCTCTCCCCCAGCAGCGGCGCTACCGCCCGGCGGACCGCCTCCGCCACCTCCGGGCCAGCCAGCCGCCCGGCCTCCACCAGCGGAACCAGCGCCGGCGTCGCGTGCTCGTAAACCTCGATGGCCGGGTTCTCATCCTTTATCGCGTTGAAGTAGGCCCGGGACCGCACCGTTGCCGGTGTCGCGATGACGCCGACTCTGCGAGTGCGGGTAGCCAGCGCGGCGGCCGCGGCGCCCGGACGCACCACGCCCAGGACCGGCAGGTCGTACCGGCGCCTGAAATCGGCCAGGGCCACCGAGGTCGAGGTGTTGCAGGCCACGACGAGGGCCTTGACGTCGCGTCGCACCAGCGCGTCGAGGGATTGCATGCTGAATCGACGCACTTCGTCGTCCGAGCGGACTCCGTAGGGGGCTCGGGCGTTGTCGCCCAGGTAGATGGTCGACTCGAAGGGCAGCCGGCGGAGGATCTCGCGCAGGACGGTCAGGCCGCCAACTCCGGAATCGAAAACCCCGATAGGACGAGGGTCGGACACGGCCTCAGTGTCTCACCGCGGCGCCGGCGGTGCGACCGGAGATCACCGCGGCGACTCGTCTCACGTCCAGACTGACCGCGGCGTCGGGACTCGAAACGACGAAAGGCATCCCCTCGTTGTTGGCCTGGACCACCAAGCGCCCATCGGAGACCACCTCGAAGTCCGGCCTTCGGCCCAGCGCCCGAGCCATCTCGTCTCGATCGAGACCGCCACTCGAGTCGGCCCGGTTCACCAGGTAGTGGATCTTCTCGGGCCCGTAGCCGATCGAGGCGAACACCTCCGCCACGGCGATCGTGTTGTGGATCGTGGTCGAGTCGTAGGTCACGATCGAGAGCACGACATCGCTGGAGTCGAGAAAGGCCAGCGTCACCTCGGTAAGCGACGTCGGCGTGTCGATCACGATGGCCTGGTACAGCCGTCGAAGGAGCGACATCGTCTTCTCGACGTCCCGAGCCGAGATCATCTCGGCCATTTCGACGCGAGGTGGCGCCAGGAGGATGTCGACGCCCGAGGGGTCGCGCCACATCACGTCCCGCAGGTCCGACTCCTGAACCCTATCCGTGGGCAGGTCCAGGATCGAGGGCACGTCGCTCGGAACCTTCAGCAGAGACCGTAGATCGCCGTACTGAAGGCTGCCGTCGATCAAGGCCGTTGCCAATCCCAACTGTCCGAGCGCCACGGCCAGGTTGAAGGCGATCGTCGTCTTGCCGACTCCGCCCTTGGGCGAAAAGATGGCAACCACACGGCATGAGCCGGAGGCACGAGCCTGCCGGTCCGCGAGGACGTGGTTGAACGTGTTGACGAGCTCGAAGCCGCTGAACGGCAGGGTCAGCACCGCATCGATGCCGCGGTCCGGATCCCGGGCCAGCGGATGCTGCGGCACGGTGAGGACGACCACCGGGATCTCCATGCCCGAGTCGCGGATCTTCTCGATCAGCTGGGGCCCCTTGATCTTGCCCTGCAGCAGCAGATCGACCATCACCACGTCCGGGCGGAGCTGTTTCGCCGCCTCGAGTACCTTCGCGCCGTCGCTCAGGACCTCGAGCAGTTTGACCTGCGACTGGACGCTGAGCAGGTTTCGGACGTGCTGACTGACCTGCGGGACATCCTCCGCGATCAGCAGACGAATTGAGGTGGGGCTCGCCACGGGCCGACTATATCAAGGTCGGGAGGCGGACCTGCTCCGCCTCCGCGCTACAAGGATGGCCCGTGCGTCATGAGCGGAGACCGGATTGAGGTCGTAGTCGCCCGCCAGGACCTCCACTTCCAGGTCCGCGGACTCCGCGAGCAGGCGCAGGTCCTCGGCGTTCAACAGCCTCAGTCGATCCTCGCGAACCCATCTGCGGGGAGGTTCGCCCTGCTCGCCTTCGTCGTAGATGGTCGTCAGGTCGATCTGCCCGAACACGGGCTCGTACTGGACCGCTGCCATCTTGGTGACCAGCACGCCGGTCTCCGGGTCTGTACGCACGTATTCCAGGCTCATCCGGCCGTCGTACCGGGCGAGCTCGTCGGCGCTCGGAATCCACACGTCCACGACGGCGACACCGTCAGGCGCCAGGTGGCGAGCCATCGTCTCGAAGGCATCGAGCTGGCGGTCCCTCGTCGCGAGCAGCAGGATCGAGTTCAGCGCCAGGATGGCGAGCCGAAACCGGGGCCCTCCGGGCAAACCGAGATGGACGAGGTCGGCTTCGACCAGCTCCAGCCTGGCTCGAACGCTGGGCTCGGCTCCCGAGATGGCTTTCTCGGCCCGCGCGAGCATCGCCGGATCGATGTCGACCGCAGTTACCTCGTAGCCGGCCTCGGCCAGCGGCACCGCCACGCGACCCGAGCCAGCCGCGATCTCCAGGATCGGCCCGCCGGTGCGCGCGGCGAGCGCGAGATACAGGTTGACGTCGCCCGGATCCTCCGTCAGGTCGACGTCGTAGAGCCGGGCCAGCGCGGCGGCGGTCCTGGGGTCGCGATGCGGTTGGGTCATCGGGTCAAGCCTAGCGCGTCCGGACTCGCCGCGACTGGGGAAGCACGCCCGTCCGGCCAGACCCCGATTCTCGCGCCGGCTCCCAGCGTAGCGAGGCCGCTCAGCGTTCGATCGAGAGGGTTAACTCGGCCAGAAGGACCAGAACGACGACGAAGACCGCGATCGGAAGGCTCAGGACCTCCTGGATCCGGAGCGTCACGAACAGCGCCACCACCACCGCTACCCACGACCCGCGTCGGATGGCTCGAGACCAGTCGCCGTTGAGCGCGATGCGGCGGTGTCGGGCGAACGAAACCAACCAGAAGAGCGGGACGCTCGTCAGCCCGCAGGCCAGGCCTATGGCGCCCGCGCCGACCAAACCCGCCGTCGGGTTCTCGCGCGGGTAGGTCGACGTCACGATCTGCGCCACTATCAGCCAGACGACGACCGCGGCGCCGATGAACAGGGTGTTGCCGAAACGGTCCTTCGATTCCATCGGGGCCAGTCTACGGAGTGGTGGCGCCTCCTCGCAGGCCGACGGCGGCCTCAAGGTCAAGGACCGAGTCGATGACGATGTCCGGGAGCGCGTCCGGGGCTGGCGGAGCGGTCGGGAGAGGCGAATCCTCCGGCTTGATTCGAACCCAGGCGGTCCGCCAGCCGGCCCGCTGGGCGCCCATCACATCGGCGCCCCCGTCGTCGCCCACGTGCAGGATTGCGGGGCCCGATACCACGCCGAGCTCGCGTGCCGCCGCTTCGAAGATCTCCGGCCGGGGCTTGACGAATCCAACCCGGTGCGACACGACGACGGCGCTGAGGTGACGCGACCAGCCCGCGGCCTCGATGTAGCGATCGATGGCCAGCGCCAGAGGCCAATTCGACAGGATGCCGAGCTTGTAGCGTCGGGCGAGCCGCTCGAGCATCGGCTCGATCTCGGGCGGAACCGGCGTCGTCTTCACGAAGGCCGCGGCATAGGTGTCGAGAATCGATACGACTTCAGACGGCTCCGAGAAACCCGCGGCGGCAACATCGTCCCACCGCTCTCCGGCGCCCGGCAGCGAGCAGCCGCGGAGCCTGGCCAGGACCCGGACCACGCGCACGTCCATGTCCGCCTCGTGGCCGGCGGGCACCTCCTCGTCGAACTGCCGGAGCCTCTCTTCTCCCCAGGCCCGAGCAAAGTCGTCCACCCGGAATCCCACCCGAGCGCCCGCTCGCTCCGCCGTCAGACGGAGGACGTCCGCCATGGGCGCGGCCGGGAACGGCACCAGCGTATTCCCGAAGTCGAAGGTGATCGCTTCCAGACCGGTCACTTGACCGCGCTCGCCGGGCAGATGTCGCGAAAGGCGCAGTAGCTGCAGGATAGGTAGTCGGGACTGGCCTCGAATTGGCGCGCTCTGATCCCGGACGCCGCGCGACGTATCGAGTCCCGGGCCTTGTCCAGGCGCTTCTCGTCCACATCTGTTCGGCCGATCAGGCCGGATTCGAGGAACCACAGCTGCAGGGCGTCTGGAAGCCGCCCGGTCTCCGCCTGATAGGCCATGGCGTAGATCTGGAGCTGCAGCGACTCCCGGGCTCTCTCGCGGGCCCGGGCCGGGTCGCGTACGTCGCTCGACTTGTAGTCGGTGATGGTCACTCGCTCCGCATAGAGTCCCGGCAAAGCGGGACTGACGGCGTCGGCGAGCTGCTCCTCGCCTGCCGCGTCACGGGCAGACTCGGGAGCGACCCGCTCCACGTCGACGCGGTCCATCCGGCCGCGGATCCGATCGCCGTCCAGGGTGAAGCTGAACTCGCGCTCCACGTACGCCGGCGCGACCGTCCCGGGCTGGAGCTGCCCTTCCCGGAAACGGCGCAGCGCAGCCCGGCCAGCCGCCAGTCGCGCCTCCTCGTGTTCGCGGGTCAGGAAACCCTCGTTGGACCAGGCCCGATCGAAAGCCGCCAGCAGCTCGTCCTCGGGCATCAGGTAGCCGCGTGCCTGGCGGCGGTGGAACTCCTGCACAGCTTGATGCAACGCGGCCCCGTACACGATCGAGTGGTGCGGCGCGATCGGCACGCGCAGGACGTGGACGTACTTGTACTTGAGGGGGCAGGTCAGGTAGTCGTCGACCTGATAGAAGCTCAGCGAGAGCGGTCCCTCGACCACGCCGTCTCGGGCCGCTCCCGGCGCCTCCGCCTTCGGCTCGAACGCGGCCAGGCGCTCCAAGGGCGCGTGCGCCGCACCCTCGACCACCCCACCGGCAGCGGCCACTGCCGGCAGATCGAGAGCCTCGAGGACGAACTGCGACACCCGCCGCGCGCGTCA
>DATEXG010000001.1:0-12547 GCA_035257225.1 Candidatus Limnocylindrales bacterium | reverse complement strand
GGCCCCGCCGGTGGCCGCATGCTCGAATTGGTGGCCATCGCCGACCTGAACGTTCAGGGTGCGGTGGACCGCGGCATGCCGCGCGAGATCATCGTGCCGGACGCCGGAGCCGTGGTTCGCCGCGACGACGTGGACGTGATCGTGGAGCTGCTGGGCGGAGACGAGCCTGCCCGGTCGCTCATCGCCGAGGCGCTGAAAGCGGGCAAGCCCGTGGTCACGGCCAACAAACACGTCCTTGCCCACCACGGTCTGGAGCTGGAGGCGATCGCCCGTGCCGGCGGCGCGGCTCTTCGCTACGAAGCCTCGGTCTGCGGCGGCACTCCCGTTCTGGACACGATCGCCCGCGGCCTGGCCGCCAACCGCATTCGCCGGGTACGGGGCATCCTCAACGGCAGCACCAACTTCATCCTGACCGAGATGATGCAGGCCCGACGCACCTACGACGAGGTGCTTGCCGCGGCGCAAGCCCAGGGCTACGCCGAGCGCGACCCGAGTGCCGACGTGGATGGCCACGACGCCGCCAACAAGCTCGCGGTCCTGACCCGGCTAGCCTTTGGGGCGTGGCCCGACATCGACTCGATCGTCGCCAGCCCGCCCTCGCTGCGCGGCGACGGGAAGCCCGGCATCACGGGCGTCTCCGCCGCCGACATCGCCGGGGCCGTGGCGCTGAACCTGGCCATCCGGCTCGTGGCCACGGCCAGCACGCCGGGCACCGCCGAGCCCGCCTTCGGGCTGGCCGGCTCCGTGATGACCTGTGCCGTACCGGTCGGTGCCCCGCTCGGCCGCACCGACGGCGTGCTCAATCGGTTGGAAGTCGACGCGGACCCGGTCGGTCGCGTCTCGCTGGAGGGCCCCGGAGCCGGCGGTCCCGCCACCAGCAGCGCCATCCTGGCCGACCTGCTCGAAGTCGTGCGCAGCGGCCTCTCCACCTGGGCGGATCTGCCGCCCGCCGCCCCCGATCTCGTGACCCTCGCCGATGACCGTGCCACCGTCCGGCGGCCGTGGTACGTCTGCCTGCCCGGCGTTCTGCCGGAGGAAGTCCCGGGCCGCCTCGCCGAAGAGCTGGTCGGGCCGCCACCCAGTAGCCTCCCGCGGCATCGGAGCCGGACGTGGGTGGCGGTTCAAACGCGGCCGCTGCCGCTGGCCGAGGTCCGCGCGACTATCGATCCGCTCATCGACCCGGACCGCGATATTCCCATCTACCCGATCCTGACCTCGTAACCGGAGCAGTTGAAGTGTCCGCCTCGTTCGCCAACAGCCAGATCGCCGCCGCAGCGGCAGCCGCTCCAAGGGCCGGTGTCGCCCGCCCGCGCCTGGTCGAGCGCTATCGCGAGTTCCTGCCGATATCGGACGCGACTCCGATCATCAGCCTGGGCGAGGGCTTCACGCCTCTCATTCGACTCGACCACATCGGGGCCCGCATCGGTGTACCAAACCTCTTCGTGAAGTACGAGGGGATGAACCCAACCGGCTCGTTCAAGGACCGGGGCATGGTCGTGGCCGTCTCGAAGGCCGTGGAGGAGGGCGCCCATGCGGTCATCTGCGCTTCCACGGGCAACACGTCGGCCTCGGCCGCGGCCTACGGCGCCGCCGCCGGCCTGGAAGTCATCGTGGTTCTGCCAAAAGGCAAGATCGCCCTGGGCAAGCTGATCCAGGCGATCGCTGCCGGCGCGAAGGTAATCGCCGTCGACGGCAACTTTGACGAGGCCCTGCGCGTGGTCCGTGAGATGGCCGGCCAGCGCGAGCACCCGGTCACCCTGGTCAACTCGGTCAACCCGTACCGCATCGCCGGCCAGACCACGGCCGCCTTCGAAGTCTGCGACGACCTAGGCCGCGCCCCCGACATCCTGGCCATCCCGGTCGGCAACGCGGGCAACATCACCGCCTACTGGGCCGGCTTCAGCCGCTATCTGGCGGCTGGCCGGATCAACTCCCGGCCGCGCATGTTCGGGTTCCAGGCAGCCGGCGCCGCGCCCATCGTGCTGGGCCATCCCGTGGAGAAGCCCGAGACCATCGCCACAGCCATCCGCATCGGCAACCCGGCCAGCTGGAAGCAGGCCGAGGCCGCCCGCGACGAGTCCGGCGGGCTCATCGAGACGGTCACGGACGATGAGATCGTGGCTTCCTATCGGGAGCTTGCGACGGGCCAGGGCGTCTTCTGCGAGCCCGCTTCGGCCGCCAGCCTGGCGGGCGTTTGCAAGCTGGCGGCGGCAGGGCGGATCCCGGACGGCGCCACAGTCGTGTGCGTCCTGACGGGCCACGGCCTCAAGGATCCAGAGACGGCCGAACGAACTGCCGGCGGCGTCGGCGCGATCATCGAAGCGGCGCCGACCACGGCGGGCGTCATGCGCGCTCTGGGCTGGTAGGAGCCAGTCTGAAGGCGGTCCGTGGTGCAGGGCCGAGGGCTATCCGATCCTCTTGCGGTTTTAGCCGGTGGTTAGCCGTTGTCGGCCGTTGCGAGCGGCTATCGGCAAAGCTTGGGGGTTTTAGCCGGTGATTAGCCGCTGTCGGCCCTGGCCGGCTAAATCTGGCTGGATCTTGCAGTTTAGATGTGGAATCGGCTAAGCTCCATGAGATTTGCTGATGCGGAGCACCGAGATGAGAATGCCGGATCCAGCGCCGAGGCTAGAGGATCTGTTCGAGCGCGTCGACCTCGACCGGAGGCTACCCAGGATCTTCGAACTCGGAATGTCCGTCATGGTCGATGACGAATATCCGCACTGGGACGAGCTGAGGCATCGCACGCCTCCCGGGGACCTGACCCCGGAAGAGTGGTGGTTGGGCATCAAGTTCGCCCGGAAGAACTTGGGTCGCGGTGTTCCGCTTGCGGGTCTCGACGGACGGCGTTTCTCCTACTGTATGACCGACGATGTCCTCGAGACACTTCATTGGATCGACCAGCACGCAGGCGGCGAGATTCTGGTCAGCGAGGGAGTCACCGATTCGGCCAACAGAAGCCGCTACTTGGTGAGTTCGCTGATGGAGGAGGCCATTACGTCCAGCCAGCTGGAGGGGGCCACGTCAACTCGGCGAGTCGCCAAAGACATGCTGCGTTCAGGCAGGGCGCCACGAGACCGGAGTGAGCGCATGATCCTGAACAACTTCCAAGCGATGACGCGGATCTCCGAGGTCGCCCAGCAGCCATTGACGCCGGAGTTGATCAACGAGCTGCATCGGATTCTCACCCAAGGCACACTGGATGATCCAGGCGCGGCTGGACGCCCCCAACGGCCCGACGAAGTCCGGGTCGGCGTCTACGACCCTGAGGACAACCTGGTCCACACGCCGCCCCCAGCCGATCAGCTGGCCGACCGCATGGCAGCGATGTGCGACTTTGCGAATGGCCGGTCGACCAGCGGATTCGTGCATCCTGTGGTCCGCGCGATCTTGCTACACCTTTGGCTGGCCTACGATCATCCGTTCGAAGACGGCAACGGGCGAACGGCACGCGCCCTGTTCTATTGGTCGATGATGTCCAGCGGATACTGGATGTTCGAGTACTTGTCAATTTCACGCATACTCCGCGGCGCACCGGCAAAGTACGCTCGCTCCTTCCTGTTCGTGGAAACCGATGACTTCGACGCGACCTATTTCTTGAGGTATCAGCTCTCGGTCGTGCGCAGGGCCATACGGGACCTCACCGATTACCTACGACGCACGATGAGCGAGGTGCGAGGCACCGTGCAGCTTCTCAGAGAGAGCACGCTGAATCACCGTCAGGTGGCGTTGCTGACTCACGCCCTCAAGCATCCCGATACCGAGTACACCGTCCAGTCCCACTCGATCATCCATCGTGTCACGCACCAGTCCGCTCGGACGGACCTGCTCGACCTGGAAGGCATGGGCTACTTGAACAGGAAACTGGTAGGCAAGAAGTTCGTGTTCCAGCCAGTCCACAATCTACCGCAGCTAATTGCCGCGCAAGGTTGACGGTCAGCTTGGGGGGTTCTACGCGAGCTTCTGCTCGATCAGTTTCATCAAGTCGGCGTAGGTTTCGACGGCCGGGAACTGTGGGAACTTCTGCTTCACACCGTCGGGCGCCCGGAACAGGATGCCTTCGTGGGCCTCGCTCAGCATGGCGATGTCGTTGAAGGAATCGCCACCGGCGATGACGTTGTAGTTCATGGCCCTGAACGCGGCAACGGCCTCGCGCTTCTGCTCGCGGATGCGCAGCTGGTAGCCGGTGATGTGGTCGTTCTCGACGATCAGCCGGTGGCACAGCAGCGTCGGCCAGTTGAGCTGGCGGAGCAGGGGAGCGGCGAACTGCTCGAACGTATCGGACAAGATCACGACCTGCACGGACGAGCGCAGTTCATCCAGGAACTCCTTCGCGCCGGGCAGGGGCTGCAGCGCGCCGATCACATCCTGGATGTCTGACAGCTTCAATCCATGTTGGTCCAGGATGGCCAGGCGTCCGCGCATGAGCTTGTCGTAGTCCGGTTCATCGCGTGTGGTGCGACGCAATTCCGGGATGCCCGTCTTCTCGGACACGGCAATCCAGATTTCCGGCGTCAGCACGCCTTCCATGTCCAGGGTGACGATCGATTGCTTCACGGTGGCGAGTCTAGCGCGGTCTACCGGCCGCGTGTCCGACGGGTCGCGCGGTCGATCGACGGCACCTGGCACGATGGCCTGCTGCTCCACCTTCCTCGGGGCGAAATGACCGACAGCCCGGAATAGGCGACACCGCTCGCCTGGAACCTCTGGCTCAGCGCTTGCCGCCGCTCTTCGGCTTGCCGGCCTTCGGCTTGCCGCCGCTCTTCGGCTTTGGTTCGGCCTCCTGCTCTTCGCCGTCTTCCTCGTACTCGGGGAGCTTGGGTTCGCCAACCGTCGCGTCCCATGCGGCATACAGCGTCTCCGCGTCTTCGGGCTCGAGCAGGTCCGCCAGCACCAGCGCCGAGATGGCATCGACTGCCGGGGGCAACGCGGCCACCCTGGCCGCGATCTCGGCCGCGAGCGCGCGGTCCTGACGAAGGGCCTTCACCGTGTGAGGGCCGTTGGTCCAGGTCGTGATCTCGTCCTGGGCAGCCCTGATCTGCTCTCGCCAGGCTTCGTCTTCGTTAGCCAACGCCTGCATGGCCCGATGAGCCTGCCGCAGGTCCGCCTTCGATTGCCCGTTCCAGAAGGCGGTCAGCTCTCCGGCTTGATCGGGAGTTAGCTCGTCAAGCTTCACCAGGAACTGCCGGACCAGCTCCGTGTTGGGCCCGAACTCCCCGTCCGGCTCGTCGGTCGATCTCCCGGTGTCTCGCGCCGGGCCCCCGCCTGTTGCCTCGCGCTCCCGGTCTCCGGTCCCGCCGTCTTCCCCTTCCGTGTCCATGACTTCCGCCCACGGGCCGTACAGCGTGTCGTAGTCGGCGTCGTCCAGTTCCTCGTCCAGGATCAGGGAGTCGACCGCGCCACGGGCGGCGCCCGCCACCATTGCCCAAAACGCGGCGTCGTCGTCGTCTTCGGGCGTCTGGGCGTTGAGCCAGGCCGCAACCGCATCTTCCGCGGCCGTCAGTTCGTAGCCGTGCTTTCCGACGCGGCTCCGGCGCAGCAGGTCACGCTCCAGCACGTCGCGCTCGGTGGCGTCACCGGCCGCCCACGCGTCCGCAAGCTGCTCCGCTTGCTCGGTGTCGATGGCAGACAGCGCGTCGAGGACCGCTTCGACGTCTTCGCCATTCGGGCCGTAGATCGCCGTGGGGTTTGAGCCGGTGAGTCCGAACTCTTCGGCCTGGCGAGCGAGCTCCGCCTCCAGGTCGGCCCGCCGTTGGGCCAGCGTCTGCTCGTCCTCCTCGTCCTCCTCCTCGTCCTCGGCGAGCTCCTCCTCCTCGACGAACTGGTCGTAGTCGAGCTCTACCCCGCCGGCCTCGGCATCCGACGCGACCCAGCTCAGCTTGTTGGGTTCGGCCTCGTCGGTCAGCTTGTTAGCGACGGGCCCCTTGCTTTTGCCTCGTCCGAACATCGTCCCTCCTGGCCCGGTTGGCGCCCGGTGCGGCGTCACCTGACGGAGCCTACTTCTTGGTCGTGCCCTGTGCTTTGGTCGTGCCCTGTGCTTTGGTCGTGCCCTGTGCTTTGGCCGGGGCCTGTGCTTTGGTAGAGCCGTGTGCTTTGGCTGGGGCCTGGGCCTTGGCCGGGCCCTTGTGGCCGGGCGCCGGTTTGCCGCCCGCGGCTCCCTTCGCGGGACCCTTGCCAACGGTCTTGGGCGTCTCTTCCTTCGCGGGTTCGGGGAGCGGCGGCGCGCCGATCAGGTTGAACCACGCTCCATACAGAACCTCGGCGTCCTGGGGTACGAGGAGATCTCCGAGCACCAGGGCGGCCACCGCGTCGGCCAGCGCCGGGCCGGCCATCTTGCGGGACTCGCCCTGGCCGGCCTGGCCGAGGAACCCAGCCGTCTCCTGGATGCGCCCGGCGTTGAGCCACGGGCTGAGCTTCTCCTGGGCGTGGCGGATCTGTTCGCGCCACTCGGGATCCTCGTCGACAAGTTCCTGCAGCGACTGATGGGCCTCGTGCAGATCCTCGCGCGGTGTGTTCTGCCAGCCGCCAACCAGCCGTCCCACCTGCTCGGGCGTAAGCAGCCAGAGCCGGTTCAGGAAGTCCGTCACGGCGTCCGAGTTGGGGCCGAAGGCGGCCTCATCCTCGATGTCCTCCTCGTCTTCGCCATCCTCTACAGCGTCCACTTCCTCGGTCTCGCCCGCCCCGGAGGCCTGCAGGCGCGCCGCCTCGGCGGTCGCGTCCAGCTGGGCGGTCGTCTCCGACCATGGCGCGAACAATGCCTCGAAGTGGCTCTCGTCGAGAGTCTCCTCGAGGATCACGGCCGTGGCCGCGTCAAGTGCCGCCTCGCCGGTCTGGGTGCAGATGCGGGACCAGTCCGGCTCCGCGTTTACGTACTCTGGATAGCCGGCCGTCACCGCCATCCACGTTCCGACGGCCTCTCTGACCAGTTGAAGATGGCGGGCCGTCTCGGTGTCGCTCTCGTAGATCTTCCGGACCGCCTTGCGGGCCAGTTCGCGATCCGCCTTGGGGACCGCCAGCCACGCTTCGGCGAGGGGCCGGGCCTCGGTCGGGGAGATCTCCTCGAGTCGGTCCAGGATCTCCAGCACCGCCCCGGCATTGGGGCCGTACATCCAGACGTCGTTCCCGGCCAGGTAGTCCGCGGCCTGAGAATCGAGGTCGGCGGTCATGTCCTCCGGCTGGTCCTCGAGATCGCCATCCTCCAGGTCATCGGCCAGCTCGTCCTCACCGAGTTCTGCGCCGTCGTCGACGAGCGAGTCCTGCTCCGACTCCTGCGCCGCTTCATCCTTGTCGCGCCGATCGCGTCGCCTGAACATCGATTCCTCCGAAGAAGGCGCGTGCCCGCGCGTCGGGAATGGTCGCACAGCTGAGCCGCGGCGTCGCGATGGTAGTCCCGATGGCTGCGACCGGAGCCTGTCCCACAGGCCAGTCCGATGAACTGCGGCCGGGGCGGGCGAAGCTCAGGCCCCGATACTCGCTGCGCAGCCCGCTGTGCGGCAGCCCTGCTGCCGGGTGGGCACAAGGAGAAACCCGATGCGTCCCAAGACGGAGCAGCCGGCCCGCCGACTGCTGTGGCCCTTCGGTCTGGCACTTGCGGCCGGGCTCATCGTGGCGGCTTGCAGCGGTGCGGCCGCTACTCCAACACCGAGCCCAACCCCCGCGCCGACACCGACACCGGCATCGACACCCTCACTCGCGCCGACGCCCACGCCCGTTCCTTCGCCGACCAAGGGACCGGCGACCGCTCAACTCACGATCGCCGGAGACCCGGCAATCGCGGGATCGGCCGGCACCATATCGGTTCAGTGCAACTTCCCCTCGATCGGTGGGAACGTAATCATCCTCTATGAAACCAACGCCGCCGGTCTTGCCGTCCGAGTCGTGCTCTCACCGGGGACGGTGAGCGTGCGATACGCCTCGGGGTCGGGCAAGACCTATCTAGACCGCGAATTCACCGGAACCGGAGTCACCGGGTTTGACCCGGCCACCGGCGCCCAGATCGACACCTCACTGAACACGGCGCCCTTTGCCGGTGCCACGGGCAATCTCGGCACCATCACCTCGGTCAAGGGCAGCGTGGACTGCGGCAACCAGCAGCCGGGAACGTCAACTCTGACGCTGACAGGGGCTACCGCCGAGGGACAGCTGACCGGAGTGGTTCTGAACCCCGTCCGCGTGGACTGCGTTGCCAGCTCAGGCAGCAAGTACGTGCAGGTGGTCGGCGTCGCCCAATTGGGCTCGATCCCCGCGCTTGTGTTCATCGACGGCGTCTCGGACGGAACCTTCGGCGTGACCTTGGAGCCGCAAACGGGCAAGCTGGCCGCCTATTCGGGAAAGGCACCCGGAGCGACTCTGAGCCAGAGCGGCATGCACGTCTCCGGCGATGCCACCGAGGCGGTCGCCGCCGGCACAACGGCGCAGACGCTGACCGTTAGTGGCGATGCGACTTGCGGCGCGCCCTTCCCAGCCTGACTTGAGGGGCCGCAGGTCGGCCCAGAAGACGCTCCCACACCATACGACCGGTCCCTGGCCCACATCGTGGCCGGGGACCGCCGACCGCTCAGTCGGCTCCATGGGCCTCGATGAAGCGCTGGACCCGTGCCCAGGCGTCATCCGATTGGGCCTGGAACTCGGCCTGCTTGCGATCGAAGAAGCTGTGGGGCGCGTCCGGCTCGACCACCACTTCCTGCTCTACGCCGGCCGCTATCAGGGCATCGCGGAACTGCTGTACGACCGCAATGGGGATCCCCTGGTCCGACCCGCCGAAGATGCCCAGGACCGGGCATTCGATCTGGCCGGCTACATCGGTCGGCGAGGGCGTGTCGTTGCGAGACGGCCCGCCGGGCCAGCCGTAGAAGCCGATCACGCCGGCCAGTCCCAGACCCAGCGTGGCGGAGTCGAAAGCATTGCGTCCGCCCATGCAGAAACCTGTCGTAAAGAGGGCCTCGGCGCGTTCGCCGCCATCGGCTCCGCGCAGGTAGGCAGCCGCGGCGGCTATGTCCGCGGAGAGCCCGGCCCACGTCGTCTGGGCCACGTGCGGCCCGTAGTCGAAGTCGTCGCCGCGCTCGCCGGTCCCGGCCGTCCGCCCGAAGTAGTCGATCGCCACCGCCTCCACGCCGATCTCGGCGAAACGGATCGCCAGTTCCTCGTAGTAGTGGTGGAGGCCCCGGACATCGGGCAGGATCACGATTGCGTTGCCGGTCGTCTCGGCCGGCAGGGCGTGGAAGGCTCGGAGCGTGTTGCCGTCGGCGGCCCCGAGCTCGAGCGATCGGTGCGTGACTGCCGCGGCGGAGATCGGCCGTATCGGCGGGCTGCTGTCGAGATCGAAGCACATGGGACGCGACTCCTGGTGGGGATGGCGTGATTGTCCCCGGCCTGCGCCCCGCGAGCGTTTCCGAGGCGTGCCGGTTGCGCCTCGTGATGCCGAGGAAGCCGCGAGCGCTGCTAGAATGCCCGCCATGTCCAAACCGCTCATGGTTCAGAAGTTCGGTGGCTCGTCCATCGCCAACGCCGACCGAATTCGGCGGGTGGCGGCGCGCATTGCCCGCGAGCGAGCGACCGGCGGCGATCTGGTCGTCGTCGTTTCCGCCATGGGTGATACCACCGACGAGCTCCTGGCGCTGGCCAGCTCCATTACCGAAGACTCCGATCCGCGCGAGCTGGACATGCTTCTGGCGACCGGCGAGCACCAGAGCGCGACTCTCGTCTCGATGGCTCTGCACGCTCTCGGCGTCCCGGCGATCGCGCTTTCGGGCGCCCAGGCCGGCATCACGACCGACGGCAACTACGGGAAAGCCCGCATCGCGGGAATCGACCCCAAGCGCATTCTCAGTGAGATAGAGGCGGGTCGAGTCGTCATCGTCGCCGGCTTCCAGGGCCAGAGCGTCAGGGATCCGCACCTCGCGGAAGTCACGACCCTCGGTCGTGGCGGTTCCGACACCACCGCCGTCGCCGTGGCGGCCGCCCTCGAAGCCGACCGCTGCCAGATCTTCACCGACGTTCGGGGCATCTACACCGCCGATCCGCGCCTCGTGTCCGACGCTCGCCAGCTGCCGGTCATCTCCTACGAGGAGATGATGGAGCTGGCCCACCAGGGCGCCCAGGTCATGCAGGGCCGAGCAGTCGAGCTAGGCTGGGTCAACAATGTCGTCATCGAGGTGCTGAGCTCGTTCGAGGACCTGCCCGGTACGCTCATCAAGGAGGATCCGTTCGTGGAGCAGCGCAACAAGGTTCGCGGGCTGGCCCACGACCGCAACGTGGCCAAGGTGACCCTCGTCGAGGTCCCGGACCGGCCCGGTGTCGCTCACGCCGTCTTCGCTCCGCTGGCCGAGGCCGGAGTCAATGTCGATACGATCGTCCAGAACGTCGGCCACCACGGCACGACGGACCTGAGCTTCACCATCACTCGGGGCGATCTGGCGAAGACGAAGCGCATCCTCGAGCCGATCGTCCGGGAGCTGGGCTTCCGCGAGATGACGACCGACTCGGCTATGGCAAAGGTCTCGATCGTGGGAGCCGGCATCCAGAATGCCCCGGGCTACGCCTCGCGCATGTTCGCCGCGCTGGCCGAGGCCGGCGTGAACATCGAGATCATCTCGACATCCGAGATCCGCATCACGTGCATGATCGCCGAGGACCAGGTCGAGACCGCCGTCCGGGCACTGCACAAGGCATTCGCTCTCGAGGAGCCGGAGCCGATGCTCCAGGGCGAACTGGCCGCCGAGGCTGGTGGGGGATCCGGCGGGACTTCGAAGTCGGGCGCGTGACGACGCGCGACGAGGCTGCGCGTCCTACCGAAGTCGACGCCACGCGCGACGACGCGGCGCGTCTTTCGCGGGCGTTCTTCTCGCGATACCAGCGTTTCCGGTCGGTCCCCTCGACCAACGACGTCGTTCGAAGCTGGATGACCGAAGGAACGCCCGAGGTCTGTCTGGCCGTCGCGGACGAGCAGACGGCCGGGCGGGGGCGCTTGGGCCGAACCTGGATCGCGCCCAGCGGCGCCGCCCTGATGCTGTCGCTTGGCTTCCTGCCCAGCTACCTGGCGCCCGACCGACTGTGGCGTCTTCCCGCAGTCGTGGCTCTGGCCATGGCCGACGCCGCCGAGGAAGTGGCCGGGCTGCCCATCGGTATGCTCCGTCTCAAGTGGCCAAACGACATCGTCGTGGCCGCGGACTCGGGCGTGCGCAAGCTGGCCGGAGTTCTGAGCGAGAGCGAGGGCGTGGGCACGCCGGCTGTCCGGGCGGTGGTCGGCATCGGCGTCAACGCCGACTGGCGGAGCGAGGACTTCCCACCGGATCTGGCGGCCTCGATGACGAGCCTGCGCGAAGCCTCGCGGGGGCGCCCGATCGACTCCGATCAACTTCTTGCCGCCTTCCTGCTGCGCCTCGAGCCGCGCGTGCTGGCGCTGCGCGAGGGGCATTTCGACGTCGCGGGCTGGCACGACCGCCAGGTCACGACCGGCCGAATGGTCCGGATCGATATGCCGGACGGCTCCGCCCAAGAGGCGCGGGCGGTCGGCGTGGACGGGGCGTCCGGGGCGCTGCTGGTCGAGGACCCGGCCGCACCCGGCCGAGAGCGCGAGCTGCTCGTGGGCGAGGTGGCCCACGTCAGGCTGGGTCCAGAGGAGAGCGGAGCCACTCAGGGCGCGCCGGTTTCCGGCGGCTCGGGTGTAACGCATTGAGCCGGCTGGTGTTGAGTAAAGCGAAGGAGGGCGCCCGTCCCGCCCGGCTGGACCGCGACCGCGGTCTGGTGGAGGCGGCCCGGCGCGATCCCGCCTGCTTCGATGCCCTGTATAGGAAGTACCTGGCCCAGGTGTACAGCTACGCCTACTACGAGCTCCGGGACCACCACGCGGCGGAAGACGCGACCGAGCGTGTCTTCATGCAGGCTCTGGCCGGCCTGCCAAAATTCGAGGAACGAGTCGACGACTTCATCGCCTCCAGTTCGGTCTCGACCGAGACCGGGCCCGACTCCGCGGAGATCTCCACGTTCCGCGTCTGGCTCTTCCGGATTGCCCACAACGTCGTCGCGAACGAGCGACGGCGGGACCGCCGCCGCCCCGTGACTCCTCTGGAGGAAGCGGCGGAGCTCTCCGCCCCGGATGACGTGGCTGACACGGCGGTCGCTCGCGAGGCCTTCAACGCGGCCTGGCACGCAGTCGCGCGCCTGCCGCAGGATCGCCGCCGGGCGGTCATTCTCCGTTTCGTCGACGAGATGTCCACGGCCGAGATCGCGGCCATCCTCGGTCGCTCAGAGGGAGCGGTTCGGGTGCTGCTGCATCGGGCGCTGCGTTCCGTGGCGGACGACCTGCGAGGTCACCTCAGCTGATGCTGAGCGGCGGAACGCGGGACGCTCGGCGCACTGAGCGATATCTGGACGAGCTCATGGCCGCCGACCAGCGGCGAGTCTCGGAGTTCCCCGTGGACGCCGACATGGACCCGGCGGTACGCCTGGCGGCCCGTGAGCTTCGGGCGGGCCTGGTTCGAGTCCACCCCTCGTTCCGGTTCGAGGAGGCGCTTGCCGCTCGCCTGGCGGCTGGGGCGATGCGGCTGCG